>NZ_JAMYSG010000003.1:0-306166 GCF_040321815.1 Mesorhizobium sp. M0239 | reverse complement strand
GCGCCAACGAGCTGATGGCGCACAGCTACAGCCATCTGTTCCGATTGCCGACGACCGGGCTTCGCTTCTTCACGGTGTATGGTCCTTGGGGTCGCCCGGACATGGCGCTGTTCCTGTTCACCAGGAACATCCTGGCCGGCGCGCCGGTCAAGCTGTTCAACAACGGCAATCACACGCGCGACTTCACCTATGTCGATGACATCGCCGAAGGCGTGATCCGCGCCAGCGACAGCCCGGCCACGGGCAATGCCGCCTGGGACTCCAGCCGTCCCGATCCGGCCACGAGCAGCGCCCCCTGGCGCATCTTCAACATCGGCAACAACAACCCGGTGAAGCTGACCGCCTATGTCGAGGCGCTGGAAAACGCGCTGGGCCGCAAAGCCATCGTCGAACTCTTGCCGCTGCAGCCCGGCGACGTGCCCGATACCTTCGCCGACACCTCGGCGCTGGAGCAGGCGGTCGGCTACCGCCCGACGACGACAGTGACCGAAGGGGTGGGGCGGTTCGTCGAGTGGTACCAGGCGTATTTCGGGCGGGGATAAGGCTCGGCGTTTCCCGGCTGATCCGCGCTGTTCCATGATCACGTAACCAGGAGCAGATGGAATCGATACGGCTCGCAAACAGGCAGTCTGCAATCCATTGCAGTCCCAGGCGCTATTGAGCGTCTGCATCCCCACGTTCAATCGGCGGGATCGCGTTGCGGCGCTGGTTCAGCAACTGTTGCGTACGGACTGCCCATTGCAGATATGCGTCCATGTCGACGGTTCGACCGATGGAACGAACGAAGCGCTTGCGGAAATCGCATCTCGCGATGCCAGTTTGGTGGTCACCACCGGCCCGAATGACGGCAGAGGCCGCGCGATGTTTTCGGCGATTGCTTCCGCCACTGGCGACTATTGCATGGTCTTCGATGATGACGACGATCTCTTCACCGATCGCTTACCGGAAGTCTGTGAGCACCTCTCGCAGAGAAGTGTCGATGAGAAGATTGCGGGTTTTGTGTTCTCGATGGCTCTTGGCCACCCAGAGACGGCAGCAGAGCCATTTCCATCGGAACGGACAAACCTGATAAAGATGCGGGCCGACGAACGGGTGGTCGGCGACAAGAAGGAGGTCATCAAAACTCCTTTGCTTAAACGGGTTGCCGTGCCCCCAGCGGGGCGGTTCCGCCGTGTTCCAACATCTCTTCTCTGGTCCAGATTGGCGATCGAATACGACGTTATCTGTGTCAATGTCGAGATTGGACGGAAACGATATTTGCCGGAGGGGATGACGGCAAGGATTCGGCTTCTTCAGCGGCAAAATGCATACCCGATGTTGTTGCTGAACTTAAACTACATCAAGGCGTTCTGGCTAGGACGATATCGGTCGGTTCGGTTCCTGGGCAAGGCGGTTCTTGCCTGTTTGAGCTTTGGTGCCTTGAGTTTCCCGTTCTTGCTCAAGAGGTCATTCGTGCGGGTGACTTCATGAAAGAAGCCAGCCTGTGGAAGTTGGTGGAAGCCATCGTAATACGAATTGTTCCTGGTCTTCTGAACATAGCGACGTTGCTGTACATCGGCAGCCATCTGGAGACTGGACAGTACGGTATTTTCAGCACGACGATTGCAACAGTTTCATTTATTTCGACACTTGTTTTTGGGGTCGCGACCTATTCGATAATGCCGGTTTCCGCAAAAATGCATGCCGCGGGAATGGGTAGAGAGTACGTATCGTCCATCTTGACCGTGCTGGCAGTTGTGGCGTTGTTTGTCGTCCTGTCTGGACTGGCACTGACGTGGCTGGGATTTGGCAATGCCGTTGCCGCGACCATCATCGTTTCTTTCGGCTTGCACACCGCACTTCAAGAGATTTTGAGGTCACAACTGCGCTTGTGGGCGTACGGTTGGTCGGCGATTGGCCAGGCCGTCGCATACCAGGCAGGAGCCATAGTCCTGCTTGTCGGAGATGCGAAAGTAGGCTCGGCTCTTGCAGCCTTTTCGCTCAGCTATTTCGTCGGAGCGCTGATTTCATTTGCCTTGCTGGGACCTAGGAATCTGAGACGGCCTGGCTTTTCCTATCTTGCCGGGTCTCTGGTCACTGGCTGGGGATTTGTGTTGAGCAATTTGGCCGAGAGCGGCGTGTTTGTCGGCATCCGATACATAGTTTTGTTGCTTGGCTCCGAGACCCATCTCGGTGTCTTCTCGTTTTGTGTCGATCTTTCACAACGGTCCGTCGGCTTCTTCATGAATGCGGCCAGCTTCGTTTTCGTGCCAAGGGCGTTTCTCAGCGCCGCAAATGGAAACGTCAGGGAGTTTCGGCGCGGACTGTTCGAGGGAGCGGCCATCGCACTCATTTTTGCGACCGCGGCGGCGGCCGGAATAGTTGGCCTGTTTTTCTCGGGCCATGCCTCCGGATGGCTGGGGAAGTCTTTTGACCCTGTGGTGTTCGGGATCGTTTCTTGTGCTGTTCTGGTCAACAGGACGAAAAAGGTGATCATCGATCCGTTTGCGCTTCGGTCGAGCAAAGCGATGACGTTGACCTATTCCTACGCGATAGGGGCGTTGGCTTGCTGTTGTCTGGCGGCATTGGGCCTTTGGTGGCGGGTGCCGCTTGGCAGTGAAATGGCGTTTTTGTTCGGATATGTCGTTGCCGCTGCCTGTTCCTTTTTCGCATTGAGGAATGTGATTGCAGACCAAGGGCCTGATGCGAAACAGCGCACTGTTTTGGTGGTCGGGCCGGATGCCAGAAATGAATGAGAAGAAAGCACTCTACGACGAGGAAAACAGGCGCATCGTCCATGTCGGCACGGTGGCTGATGACGACTATTGGGATTCTCACTGGGCCGAAGGGATTGTCTTGAGGCCGGATCGCTTTGTCGTTGAAACCACCAGGCGATACCTGACCGGATCGGCCAAGATCCTGGACGCTGGATGTGGCTTGGCCAATACGGTCCATGGCCTCCACCAGGCAGGCTTTTCCGCCTACGGGATCGACTTCGCGCAGAAGACCGTGGGGATGGTGAACCGTGCCGCGCCCCATTTGCAAGTGACCGTGGGGGATGTTCGAGCAACGGGCTTCGCGGACGAATTCTTCGATGGGGTGTGGTCTCTGGGGGTGATCGAGCACTTCTTCGACGGTTACGATGAGATCGCATTGGAGATGAGGCGCATCATCCGGTCAGGAGGAGTTGCCTTCGTGACAGTGCCGAGCATTTCTCCTCTCCGACGGCTGAAGATCAGAATGGGTCTCTATCCCAGGTTTTCAGGTGAACAGGCCGGATTTTACCAGTTCGTTCTTGAGCCGTCTTCGATTGTTTCCAGTTTCGAACAGTACGGCTTCAAGCTTCTGGGATCACAGCCAAGGGGAGGCTTCAAGGGGCTGAAGGACGAGACATTTTTCTCCAAGCCGATGCAGGCCTGGTACGACAGCAAGAATGGAATCCTAAGAGGTTTGCGTGCTGCTGCGGACCGGTTGCTCGGCCCATTTTCGCATCATACGCGGCTCTACATCTTCCACAGGATATAGCGCGGATGTCAAATCCGAGTGGGCGCAGATCGCCAAACGAAACCGGTGGTGAAGCAGTGTCGATATTGCGAAAGTTTGTTCGCGCGAATGTGGCCATTTCCGAGTTCCTGGACAGTGCTCTGCCGCGGCGCCTTCGCATCGACGGCAACCGTACCTTTGCGACGGAGATAGCACCTCCCTTACTTACCTCAAACGCACGGGTTTACGATCTTGGCGGGGGTGCCAGGCCGTTCGTCAGTCTTTCGGAGAAGCGGCGCCTGGGGCTTTTTGTCGTTGGGCTCGACCTCGACGCGGAAGAGTTGTCGAAAGCGCCACGCGGAATATACGACGAGGAGATTGAAGCGGACCTTACCTCGTTTAGGGGGAGGGGCGATGCTGACGTCGTCATTTGCCAGGCAACGCTCGAGCACGTCCGTGATGGCGAGGGTGCCCTGCGCGGCATTGCCAGTTGCGTGAAGCCGGGAGGCATGGTTGCCATTTTCTCGCCCTCGCGCAACGCCGTTTTTGCCAGATTGAATCGGGTCCTGCCGGAGGGGATGAAGCGACGGCTGCTTTTTGCGATCTATCCTGAAAAGGGCATGGGTCATGACGGGTTTCCGGCCTTCTACGACAAGTGCTTGCCCAGTGACGTCGAGACAATCGCAAAACGGAACGACCTGGAACTTGTCGAGCGCCGTCTGTTCTGGAAAAGCTCCTACTTCTATTTTTTCGTGCCGGCCTTTCTTGCCTGGCGCATCTGGTTAGGCGTTTCGGCCCTGTTTCTCCGCAAGGATGCCGCTGAAACCTACGCCTATGTCTTTCGGCGAAAACAGTGAGTTCCCGCGGCTCATGAAAAGGAAGCTCGCGCTGATCGCCATTCCGCTCGACAGAAGAGGCGGTGCCGAAACCATTCTGAAACTTGTTGCGCGCGCACTCGCGAGGCGACCCGACTGGGACGTCGAAATCGGCTTCTTGGGTAGCCAGGCGGCGGGCGAGGCCGCTGGATCACACCAGGACGGAATTCGGTGCAGCTACGGCTTTGGCGGCGGCAAGGCCATGAGCGAGTTTTTGCTCGCCCCGCGGCTGCTCCGGCGTCGGTACGATTTGGTGTTCTCGAGCCACGCACGGGTAAACTCGTTTCTGGCTGCCGCTCGAAGCATTGGACTTCTCCGCAGCCATAGGCTGGTCGCCCGCGAGTCCACGGTACTTCTGGATCGTTTCAAGGGTCCTCGCGCGCTCGCTTACAAGGCGCTCTACGCTGCCTATGGCAGCCAAGACATGATAGTCGCGCAAACGAGCTATATGAATGAACGCTTGCGTGACGTATTGCCCCGGCGAGCAATCGCCAAGTTGTGTACTTTGCCCAACCCGGTCGACGACGATCTCATCGTCAAAATGTCCATGGAGGCATTGTCCGGGCACGACGCCGAGATACTTTCCCGCCGTCCACAGATAGTCTGGTGCGGCCGGCTGATTGATGTGAAGCGTCCGACGATCGCGGTTGATGTGCTGGCCGAAGTCAGACGAAGGACCGGCGAGGATTATGGGCTGACCATGGTTGGCTCTGGCCCCATGGAAGCGGAGTTGAGAGCCCGCGCCGGCAAGCTTGATCTGGCCTCGCGACTAAATCTGCTCGGCCAGAGAGACAACCCGTTTCCGCTGTTTCGCGCAGCGCGTGCCGGCATGCTCACGTCGGCGACGGAGGGATTTCCCAACGTCCTTCTGGAAATGATGGCTTGCCGGATTCCCGGCATCGTCACCACCCCCTGTGCGGGAGATCTGGACATGCTGTCGGGCCTGGAGATTTCAGCCGGCTTTGGCGCGTCGGAAATTGCGGAAGCACTGCTGAAGGTCATTCAAGTCGGTGATCGGTCGGCCTTGTACGGAAAGACCTTGTCGGAAAGATCGCCGGATCGGTTTGCGGATATGCTGTTGAGAGCGCCGTCGTCATATCCGGGTGGGCAGAGATGACGGCCGTTGCTCGCAACAAGATAGTCGTCTCGATAAACACATCCTGGAATGTCGTCAATTTCCGCAAGGGACTGATCGAGGCGCTGCGGAGCCGTGGCTATGACGTGGTCGTCGTCGCGCCGAGAGACGAGTATTCTCCGCTGATTGGGGCCATGGGCTGCCGCTATGTCGAACTCGACATGGACAATTCCGGCACGTCACCGTTGCGGGATTTGGTCCTTCTGTGGCGCTACTGGCGTCTCTTGCGGCGCGAGAGACCGCTGGCGTTTGTCGGCTTCACGATCAAGCCCAATGTGTTCGGCTCCATCGCGGCCAATCTGAACGGCATTCCCGTCATCAACAACATTTCGGGATTGGGGACGGCGTTCGTCCGCGGTGGTCTGCTGCTCAGGATTGCCAAGGCCTTGTACCGGGTGGCATTGGCCCGTTCCAAAATGGTTTTCTTCCAGAATGACGATGACCGGATGCTGTTCGTCGACGAACGTCTGGTTCGCAAGGATCGAACCGCGCTTTTGCCTGGCTCCGGCATCGACCTCGTGCGTTTTGCCCCGTTGTCCGAAGCGCGCACCGGGTCTGGCGCCATCGTCTTTCTTCTCGTGGCCCGGCTTCTCTGGGACAAGGGTGTCGGCGAGTTCATCACGGCGGCCCGTCGGGTTTGCCGTGAGGTGCCCGGAGTGCGTTTCCAGCTACTCGGCTTTCTTGATGTCGAAAACCGGACCGCGGTCAGCCGCGAGCACGTGGAAAAATGGGTTGGCGAGGGATTGGTCGAATATCTCGGCTCCACCGAGGATGTGCGGCCTTTCATGCGTGCCGCCGATTGTGTCGTGCTGCCCTCCTACAGGGAGGGAACGCCGCGCTCGCTGCTCGAGGCGGCTGCGATGGGCAAGCCGCTGATCGCAACCGACGTGCCAGGATGCAGGGAAGTGGTGGACCACTCCGTCAATGGCTTCCTATGCAAGGTGAGGGACCCTGATGACCTTGCGAGCAAGATGGTCGAGTTTGCGCGGCTGGACGGCTCGTCCAGGGACAGAATGGGGGCACAGAGCAGAAACAAGGTCGAGCGGCAGTTTTCGGAAAGGATCGTCATCGAGAAGTACATGCAGCAGATAGAAAGACTGAGCGCCCTTGCGACGAAATGAGCGGACCGGCCGCACAGGGTCGGATGGAGGATGGTTTTGTCAGTCAGGAGCATAGCGTTGCTTGCCGTCGTGGCTGTTTTGTTTGGTGTTGGCTTTCTGGGCATCATCGTGATGCAGAGGGGCGGCCCGTCCCCCGCGAAGCCGGTAGCCGAGCTCAAGCCGTTTGACGGCAAGCTCGCAATCCCATCGGTCGATGATCTGCGCGTCGGCGGTCGCAAGATCCTGCTGTGCGGAGCGGCGTTTTCCAGGCCTCAGGCTATGCGCCTCCTGGTGACGGAAGCGGCGCGCCGAGACTACCAGGGGCTCGTCCTGGCCTGCAAACCTGTCGGTGCCGGAACACCTTGCGACGGCAAGATCGCCTCCAGGGTTGGCGATACCCTTGTTGTGCAGTGCTTGACGGCCGAGGGCGAAGATTTGGCCACCATACTTACGCAGGGCGGAATTCTCTGCGGCCAGCCGGTTCAGGCCGGCGCAACGTACAAACCTTGCTGAGCAGGTCGCCAGTAAAGACCGGAGCCTCTTGCGGCGAAGTGAGTGGGTCTTGTTCTCAAGCTGGCCGGCTGCCCGTATTTGGGTATTTATGGGTCCTTTCTTGGTATGTCGGTTCTTGAATTTTCGGGTATTTGTGGGTATATTTGTGGGCATGACCCTGAAGATCGACTCTCTGCAAATTACCACCGAGATCCTTGCCCTGGTCTCGGAGATCGACGAATTCAAAGGGGCTTGGCGAGCGCTGGGCGCGCTCGCTCCGGAGCGCCTATCGGCTCTGCGCCGCGTTGCGACCATCGAGAGCATCGGCTCTTCTACCCGTATCGAAGGAAGCAGGCTTACTGACGGCGAAGTGGAGCGGCTGCTCGCCAACCTCGACATCAAATTCTTTGAGTCCCGAGACGAGCAGGAAGTCGCCGGATATGCGCAGGTCATGGAAATGATCTTCGCGCATTTCGATGCGATTGATCTGACCGAAAACCACCTGACACAACTACACCGGGACCTGCTGGCGTTCAGCAACAAGGATGAACGCCATCGCGGTGCATATAAGACACTCGCCAATAATGTCAGTGCGTTCGATGCCGACGGGAAAGAGATTGGCGTCATTTTCGAAACGGCGACGCCCTTCGATACACCAAAGCGGATGAAGGAGCTTATCGAGTGGACTCGCAACACACTCAACGAGCAAAGCCTGCACCCTCTGCTCGTCGTCGCAATCTTCACGGTGGTGTTTCTGGAGATACACCCATTCCAGGACGGGAATGGACGGCTGTCGCGCGTTCTGACGACGCTCCTGCTGATGCGCAGCGGATATGCGTATGTGCCTTACTCTTCCCTCGAAAGCGTGATTGAGAACAGCAAGGAAGGCTACTATCTGGCGCTACGCCAGACCCAGAAGACGATCCGCAGCCCGAACCCCAATTGGCAGCCATGGGCTGTGTATTTCCTGCGCGCTCTGCAGCAGCAAAAGCGGAGGTTGGAGAAAAAAATCGAGCGGGAACGCCTTGTGCTCGGCACGTTGCCCGAACTCTCGCTGCAAATCGTTGAGGCCATCAATGAGCGTGGGCGCATAACCATCAGCGAGATCGTCAACTTGACAGGTGCAAACCGAAACACCGTCAAAAAACACTTGGCCATTCTGGTCGAAGCGAACCATCTGGCCCAACATGGAACCGGCAAGGGAACGTGGTACGGCCAAAATAGGCGGTAAAGGCTCCAAGTCTGAGGCACGTCGACTTGGTGAATTGGATCGAGGTGGGGGCATGGAGCCAGATCTCTATGGCCGAGAGATGAGGAATGGGTAGCCGAGCCGGCCGTCTACCCCGTTGGCCGCGATTGGTATCGAGCCGATCTCGAATTACATGCTGTCAGCAGGAATATCTACACCGAAAATGTATCTATAATTCAATATATTAGCTTGGGTGTCGGAAGGTTTGGCGCGCTCAGCTTGGTCAAATCTTATCGAGCCAGTCACCGCGGAAAGGAGACCTCAAATTTTTGCCCGATAATAAGAAACCTGTGAAAGTTAGTCGAAAACTATTAATGCGATTTGGCTAAAGTACTGTGCTCGGACAGACACGCATCAGCTTAAATCGCCTCGCGCGCGCGAAACAGGTTGGAATTGTGGCCAAAAACTGGTACGCGCTGATGCACTGCCTTTGACTGGGTGCGTCTGAAGTGGTGCAGCAAGAAGGGATCGAAGACTGATGAACCTTGTGGTCAAAACTGCGCTTGCCGTATTTGTCGTGTCAATCGGGTTTGGTCCAGCTTCATCGTTTGCCCAGGATGCTTCGTGCAGCTGCGCGACACCCTATCAAGGTTCGGCAAACCCGATCGGATCCATCCGTTCCGCCATCGGTGATGTGATGGTGTCGCAGACGGCGGGCTATGGCGCTGCCAAGGTTGGAAGCGCGCTCGATTTCGGCAGCCGTGTGGTGGTTGGCGCCAAGGGCGCGGCCTCCGTTCTGGTCGGCGGCTGCAATCTGGAGGTTTCGGCCAATTCGAGCCTCGACGTTTCCCGCCTTGGCGACAACATTTGCCTCAAGCTTGTCGGCTCGGAGCAGACGGCTGCTATTCAGCCCTCCGGCGGCGGCGCTGGGTTCGGTCCGCCGGAGACGATTTTCGCCGGGGCGCTTCTGACGTCTGGCGTGCTCGCGGCGACGCAGGACGACGACAACGGCGTCAGCCGCTGACGAAGATATGGCGGCGTCGGCCGCTGTAGAGAAGGGTCTGGATAGGTTGGCGGGCCGGCTGGTTTATTGGGTTTGTTAACCATATTGTTCTATTGCTTGGGGCGGGGCGGGCTGTAATTCGTACCAACAGGGCGAGTTACAGATTTTGGTGGGGTAAAATGATGAGTTGCCATCGGTTCGGGGCTGCTTTTGCTTTTGTTGCATTCGTCGCAGGGGGCGTCCTGTTCGCCGAGCCCGAGGCTGTAGCTCAGCAAACCTGTTCCTGTCTTGCGCCCGTGCCGGCGTCCGAAGACGCGATAGGTCGTCTTACGCAGGTCCGGGGTGATGTCCAGATGTCCCAGGCCGGCGGCTATGCAGGGGTGGATGCCGAGGCGCCGGTGTATGCGGGCGCGCGCATCATGACCGGGGCGCAGGCGTCTGCTTCGCTGGCTATCGGAGCCAATTGCGCGCTCGATATTCCAGCCAATGCCACCGTCAAGGTCGACCCTATCGAAGGCGGCATGTGCGTTTCGCTTGAGACACCATCTGCGACGATCGTACCCGCCAGCTCAGAACCTGGCATGCTGCCGGTTCTCTTGGGCGGCGCCGCCGTCGGTGGTGCCGTCGCCCTTATTATCGGCCTGCAGGATGACGACGACGCGGTCAGCCAATAGGCGGGATACGACCCCCGTTGTTTTGCGTAAATTTGTCAAATGCGTCATTCGCCTTCATGCGGGTGACGCGTTTCTATTTTTGTCGAGGCGAAGCTTTGCCTCCTCTCAACCAGAAACGCCAATGATCGACCTGCATTCACATATCCTGCCCGGTCTCGAT
The DNA here is from genome assembly GCF_040321815.1 of Mesorhizobium sp. M0239. Taxonomy (NCBI): domain Bacteria; kingdom Pseudomonadati; phylum Pseudomonadota; class Alphaproteobacteria; order Hyphomicrobiales; family Phyllobacteriaceae; genus Mesorhizobium; species Mesorhizobium sp. M0239. The sequence goes on along the minus strand of NZ_JAMYSG010000003.1, from coordinate 296,076 downwards.
GACGGTTCTCCTGACTTGGCCATGTCGCTGGAGATGGCACGGCTGGCAGTCGCCGACGGTACAACGCATATGGCATGTACGCCGCATGTAATGCCTGGGGTTTATGAGAACGCCACGCAAAACATTGCCGAGGCTGTTCAGGCGTTGGAACTGGAGCTTCATCGCGCTGCCATACCGCTTACCCTATACGTTGGCGCTGATGTTCATCTCGCGCCTGATCTTTCCGATCGATTGAGGCTTGGTACGGTGCCGACTCTGAACGGATCCCGCTATTTCCTGCTCGAACCGCCACATCACATTCTGCCTCCGCGGCTCGAAGACTTCGCCGCGCGTCTCATAGGCGCCGGCTTCGTGCCGATCCTCACTCATCCAGAGCGGTTGACCTGGATCAAGGCGAATTACGACGTCATCGAGAGGTTGAATACGCTAGGCTGCCTTATTCAGCTCACGGCTGATTCTGTGACGGGGGCCTTTGGACGTACGGCGCTCTACTACTCGGAGAAGCTGCTGGATGAGGGCAGGGTGGATATTGTCGCCTCCGACACGCACGGCGCCAGCCGGCGGCGGCCAGGGCTTTCGCAGGCGGTTGTCGCCATCGCGAACCGGTGTGGGGAAGATGAGGCTTACAACATGGCAGTGAAACGCCCGGACGCGATATTGCAAAATCGGCCGCTCGTGCCCATCGGAAAGCAAAGCGCGAGGAAATCGGGCGGCAGCAGTGCGGGGCGGTTTGGCGGATTGGGCCGGTTGTTCAAGAGCGGGGCTCTTTGATGGGCATTTTCGATCTTGCAAGAAGTCATGCGGGCACCGTGCCCGCTTTGCTCGCATCGCTAGCAATATCTGCTTGCGCAAGCACTTCGTCGACATCGACGTCCTCCACCAGTTCTGTCGATGCGCTGCAGCCGATGGCGTCTTCATCGGCGCTCTCAGGCGGTGGTACGCTGCAGGTGGTCAAGGATCTCCCGCCGCCGCAGAATACCCAGAACGGCAGCGAGCAGCCGCTGTCTGCCAACGATGTGCTCGAGGTCAGTGTGTTTCAGGTCGATAATTTGAACAGAACAGTTCAGGTCGACGCGGGCGGGCAGATTTCGCTTCCGCTGATTGGAACCATGACTGCAGCCGGCAAGACCGTTCGTCAGCTCGAGAAGGAAATCGAGACTGCCTACGGTGAAAAGTACTTGCAGTCGCCTGACGTGACGATTTTCGTCAAGGAGTCGATTGGCCAGCGCATCACGGTCGATGGTGAAGTCAACAAGGCCGGCATTTATCCGGTGTCCAGCAGCGCTTCCTTGCTCGACGCGATCGCCCTTGCCGGAGGGTTCAATCCGGTCGGTGATGCCGGCAAGGTCTTCGTCTATCGCAATGTCGGCCAAAACAAGCTGGTCGCAAATTACAATGTCGAGGAAATCCGCGCCGGCAAGAACCGCAACCCGCGGATCTATGGCGGCGACGTGGTCGTCGTTTTTGCTTCGAAGTCGAAAATCGCGATGAACAATTTGAAGGATGCGCTGGGCCTCGCCTCCAGCGCTGCCCGCATTGCGGTCATTCCGTAGACACGGACAACTCCAGGATCACCTCGCGCATGCTCGATCGTAACAGGCAGCCCCAACTTGCCGGACCCGGACATGGCCAGGCCCTGTCCGCGGACTCCTATTACGACGTGCCGCAAAACTACGGTCCCTATGGTCGCGACTATGCGGGCCAGGATGAGGGGTTCAACCCGCTCAAGCTGCTTTTATACATCGTCCAGTATCGCTGGCTGATCGTCATGATGGCGGCGGCCGGGCTCGTTGCCGGCGTCATCGTGACGATGATGCAGACACCAAAGTATCAGGCGATGACGCAGCTCGAAGTTCTGGTGCCTTCGGCGAAAGTGTTTCAGGACATTGAGGTTGTTTCCGAAAACAGCGACGTCCGGGCCTTCCTGACCGCTCGGGAGAAGCTGAAGAGCCGGGCATTGGCTCAGCGCGTGGTGTTCCAGCTTGGGCTTAGCGAAAAACCGGATTTTCTGTTTCCGACGCCGAGCTTTTCCCCGAGCAATATTGTCTACCGTGCCTTCGGGATGTCCAAGTCACCCTCCATTGAGGAGAAAACGCCCGAAGAGCGCGAGGCAATTGCGATCAAGCGCATCCAGGAAGATCTGACTGTCAATCTGGTCACCAATACAAGCCTGCTATCGATCACCTTCGTCGATCAAAAGCCGAAATATGCAAGCGACGTTGCCAATCAGGTTGCGCAGAGTTTTATCGATCAACGTCTCGATCAGACCAGCGAGACCTCTGATCTGGCACGGCAGTTCATCCAGGAACAGGTTTTGCAAGTGAAGCAAAAGCTGCAGACCTCCGAAGAGGAACTGGTCACCTATGCAAAAGATGCCGGCATCACGGTTACCGGCGATGACAAATCGCTGATCGGCTCCAACATCGAAGCCCTGAACACCGCCCTGGCCACTGCAATCCAGGAGCGTCTTGATGCGGGGCGGGTGGTCGATCAGATAGAAAAGGGCCGCGGGTCGAGCCTCGGTCCGGTTCTGGAAAGCGAAGGTTTGCAGAAGCTTAGCGACAAGCTGGCGGATCTGACCAGCCAGTATCAGCAGAAATTGGGCATCCTGAAGCCCGGTTTTCCGGAAATGCAGCAATTGCAATCGCAGATCAAGGAACTGCAGCGACTCTACAACAACGGCGTGCTGGCGATAACCGATTCGTTGCGGCTGAAATATCAGGAAGCGCAGAACAAGGAAACCGACCTCAAGTCCAAGCTCGCGGAGATGGAGAGGCAGCAGGTCGTCTTCAACGACAAGAATATCAAATACACGATCCTGAAACGCGAAGTCGACTCCAACCGGTCGCAGTATGACAGCCTTATCGCCAAGCTGAATGAAGTCGGCGTTAGCTCGGAGCTCAAGACGCAAAGCGCTGCGATAGTCGATTTCGCTTCGCTGCCCACAGCCCCCTATTCTCCACGTCTGAGCATCAATCTTGCAGTCGCTCTCGCGCTTTTCATGGCCCTGGCGGCATCGATCATCTACATCATCGAGTTGCTGAACAACACTTTCACCAACCCGGAGCAGATCGAGAAAGAGCTGGGGCTGGCGATGCTCGGCATCCTGCCGCTTGTCGGTGACCGCGAACTCATAGCCAGCATCGCCGATCAAAAATCCGGGCTCTCCGAGGCCTATCGTTCGCTGCGAACATCGCTGCAGTTCTCCGGTGCGGAGGGCGCGCCGCGATCGCTGCTGGTGACCAGTTCGGAACCGTCGGAAGGCAAGTCGACCACGTCGTTCAAGCTTGGCCAGGATTTCGCGGCACTCGGCGCAAGGGTTCTGCTTGTCGACGGCGATCTCCGCAAACCCAACCTGCACCGGCTGTTCGGCCTCGACAATGCGATCGGGTTGAGCAACCTGCTGACAAATACCGTTCGCAAGGACGATCTGCCGAGCATTTTCAGACCGACGAAATACCCCAATGTCACCGTGCTGACGTCCGGAACGATTCCGCCGAATCCGGCCGACCTGCTCTCGTCGCCGAAGATGGCGTTGATCTTGACCAATCTAGGCAAACGCTTCGATCTGGTCATCATCGACGCCCCGCCGGTCGTCGGTCTTTCCGACGCACCAATCCTCAGCCGGCTTGCCGAAGGCACATTGATGGTCGTTTCGACCAATCAGGTCACACGCAAGTCAGCCAAAACGGCACTCAAGCGTCTGCGCTCAGCCGGTGCGAACGTGATCGGAGCGGCGATGTCGAAATTTACGGTCAACAAATTCGATTACAATTACGCCTATAAATACATGAACTATCAGTACTACGACTATGGCGCGAGTACCCCGAAAATTGAGGGCAAAGTCGATGACGGAGCAGGCCAGCCCGCTCACGCGAAATCTCCGGCGTTCAGGCGTTTGGTTCGTCGCCTCCGTTCTGGTGTTGGCGGTTTCGTCGATAGGGCTAAGTCGGCTTCTTGAGTCGGAAACGCCGGCCGTCTCGCTTGCGCTTGATCCCTTGAACACAGATGCCTTGATAGGCGAAATTGCCGGTCGGTTGAGCGAAACAGGCGACGGTGTTGATCTCGACGTCTTGGCAGCAAAGGCGAGGGGCGCGCTTCGTTTCAACGTCGCGGACGCCCGGCTCTACAGCCTGATAGGCGAGATTGAGTATCGACAAGGCGAGAAAGACGAGGCTTTTGAACTCTTCGACCAGGCTCGAAAGCTGTCCAAGACCGAAATCCATTCGCTTCAGAGATCGATCGATCGCTCGATCGAGGTGGGCGATCTGTCAAAGGCCGTTGCCGAGATCGACACGTTGCTGCGCCGGTGGCCCGACAGATTTCCAGTCATTGCGGCAGGCTTGCCGGCTATTCTTTCAAACCCGGACGGATATCAGGCTGTCCTGGCAGCCTTAAGGATCGAGGCGCCGTGGAGATCCAATCTTTTCTCCGCCCTTGGTAAGGATCCGCGGGGCCTGCGCGTCGCAAATCAACTGTTGCTTGACCTTGCCGGATCGAGCTCACGACCCACGTCGAAGGAATTGTCTGCCGTAATCGACGGGTATATCCGGCAGAAGGAATACGAGGCGGCCTATCGGCTGTTCCTGTTCAGTCTGTCCGATCAGGAGCGGACACTGGCCGGATACATTTTCAACGGCGGCTTTGAGCATATCCTCAGCGACAAGCCATTCGACTGGCAGGTTCGCGACCGCTCCGGTCTGGAAATTACCTTTGCCGGGGCGCGCGATGTCGGCGAAAGCGATAGCGGAGCGACTGTCCGGTTCCTGAATACGCCGGTAAAGAACGCCGCGCTCCAGCAATACGTTGGATTGCCTCCCGGCTCCTACAGGATTTCCCTGATCGCCTCCGCGAGAAACCTGAAGCTGCCCAAACAGTTGTTCTGGTCCATCAGATGCGCGGATCCGGCGGGCGAAATAGCGCGGTTCAACATTCCGGAAGGCACATTCAATCGGCGGCAGTTGAGCCTGGATTTCGCGATCGGACCAGGCGCGTGTCCCATGCAATTGTTGCGGCTGGAAACAGCTGCCATCGCTGAGAGCTGGCGATTTCGGTACGTTGGCACGCTGGTCATGCACAAATTGAGCATCGAAAGAGTTTCATCTTGAGAGAGCGGTCAACCCGGTCCACGGAATGGGAAAAATATCTGCTTGGGTCGGTTCTTTTCCTGTCAGTGCTGATTGGCGGCGGCACCGCGAGCGGTCTCTACACCGAAGCGCTGATCGAGGTGGCGGCGATTGCCGCGGCCGCGGCCGTCTTTTCAAGGCCGTCGGAGCACGGCATCCCTCGCTCGGCCCTGTGGTTGCTTGCTCTGGGCCTAGCCGTGTTCTTTTTTCAGATCGTGCCGCTGCCTGCCGCCCTGTTGAGCGGATTGCGGCCTGAGGTGCTACTTGCAAATCCATGGCTGAGCGGTGAAACCGGGCTGCGTTTCGTCAGTGTCGGCGTGGGACGTACGATCGAGTGTCTGTTGTACTTCGTTGCGATGGCTGCATTCTTTCTGAGCGTCACCCGCCTGCGCCCAGATCAGGTCTACGGTCTTCTGCCCTTCTTTTTGATGGGTGTCATCTGTAACGGATTGGCTGCGGCGATCCAGTATTCGCTCTCCGACACGGTTGCCATACAGGGTTTGTTGCCGTTCACGATCAATGCGGGACTGTTTGCCAACCAGAACCATTTTTCAGCTTTGCTCTTCGTCTCCATCCCCTTCGTCGTCTACTACGGCCTGTTTCGCGGGCACCTTCTGTCCGGGTCGCTCGGTTTGATAACGCTGCTGCTGCTGCTTCTGGCCGCCGGTTCGCGCGCCGGTATTCTGATAGGGCTGGCGATCACCATAGTATCTGTCGTCTTTCTGTCCGCGCGCTCGAGGCTGGGCGGGTATGGAATACCCGCTGTCTTCATCGGGCTTTCGCTTTACACGATCGGGGCGTGGACGAAGATTGATGCGGAAGTGGTTGACCCGGCCTTTGGACGGGCCGAATTTGCCCGCACGACGATCGCGGGAATTGAAGAGAACTGGGCGACGGGCGTCGGCTTTGGCAGTTTTCCGAAGGTCTACCAGATTTACGAAAAGGGAGAGATGATCTTCAAGCCCTACGTCAATCACGCCCACAATGATTATCTGGAATTGGCACTTGAAGGTGGCGCGCCTGTTGTCTTTCTGGTCGCGGCCTACTCGGTATTGCTTTTTGCGTTTTCCCTTGCGGCACGGCGAGATCCGCTGCAGAAAATGGCATTTCTCTCAGTATCGTTTCTGCTCGTTCATTCCCTGGTCGATTATCCCATGCGAACGGCGGCGCTTGCGATGACTTTCGCCTATATGAATGGCATCATCTTTCACAAGGGATTCGCTGGGCGGTTAAGCCAGAGAGGCGAGTCGACCGAGGCCCATGATGACAATCTGCTTGTTCCCGTCAGGCCGGCCTTGGCAAGACGATAGCAATGCGTCGCCTGGAATTGGCCATGGATTGGCGCTGGACCGTGACCCGGTCGTTTGCCGAACGCCGAGATTGACAAGCCATTGCATGGAACCTAAGCACGGGCGGCTGGGGCCGGGGGGTTCAGGCATGTCAAGGAGAGCTTCTTGAAAGGAATTATCCTTGCTGGAGGCAGTGGAACGCGTCTTTATCCACTAACATTAGCAGTCTCTAAGCAAATTCTGCCGATATACGACAAGCCGATGATCTATTATCCGCTGAGCGTTCTGATGCTCGCGGGTATCCGTGAAATTCTGATCATTTCGACGCCGCGTGACCTGCCGATTTTTCGCGATCTGCTTGGCGATGGATCGGAGTTCGGCCTCGACCTGTCCTATGCCGAGCAACCGCAGCCCAACGGGCTGGCGGAGGCCTTCATCATCGGCCGCAATTTCATCGGCAAGGACAACGTGTCGATGATCCTCGGCGACAACATCTATTTCGGCGATGGGCTGTCGCAGCTTTGCCGCGACGCTGCCTCGCGCGAAAAGGGCGCTTCGGTGTTCGCCTATCATGTCGAGGATCCCCAGCGTTATGGCGTGGTTTCCTTCGACAAGGCCACGGGAACGGCGCTGACGATCGAGGAAAAGCCGCAGGTGCCGAAATCCAACTGGGCGGTCACCGGTCTCTACTTCTATGACAACGACGTCGTCGACATCGCCCCTGCCATCCGTCCCTCGGCGCGCGGCGAGCTCGAGATCACGGCGGTCAACAACGTCTACCTCGAGCGCGGCCAGTTGCATGTGCATCGGTTGGGGCGCGGCTTTGCCTGGCTCGACACCGGCACGCATGACAGCCTGCATGAGGCCTCGTCATTCGTGCGCACCATCGAGCACCGCCAGGGCATCAAGGTCGCCTGTCCCGAAGAGATCGCCTTTGAACAGGGTTGGCTGACAGTGGACCAGGTTCTGCGTCGCGCCGACCACCTGGGCAAGAATGAATATGCCGCCTATTTGCGCCGGCGTGTCGTCGACCTGTCGGAGGGCTAGGCGTTGGAGGTCAGGCCCCTTGGCATCGATGGCGTGCTGGAAATCGTGCCGAAGCGACATGGCGACGCGCGCGGCTTCTTCGTGGAAACCTACAATGCCGAGCGCTTTTCGCAGGCCGGCATAGACCTGGCTTTCGTGCAGGACAATCATTCCTATTCCGCCGCGGCGGGCGTCTTGCGAGGGCTTCATTATCAGCTTGCGCCGCGCGCGCAGGACAAGCTGCTGCGCGTCATCCGGGGCAGCATTCTCGATGTCGCGGTCGACATTCGCCGCGGTTCGAAAACCTTCGGAAAATGGGTCGCTCTCGAAGTGTCGGCCGAAAAGGGCAACCAGATTCTGGTGCCGAAAGGCTTCGCGCACGGCTTCGTGACGCTCGTGCCTGACACCGAGGTCCTGTATAAGGTGACCGACACCTATTCGCAGGCGCATGACCGGTCGGTCCGTTTCGACGATCCCGCCATCGGCATCGAATGGCCGTCATTGACCGGCGGGTTCCAGCTCTCGGACAAGGACCTCAAGGCGCCGCTGCTGGCCGCCGCCGAGGTGTTCGCCTGATGGGTCACGTGAGGACAGCGGCATGAATTTTCTGGTGACGGGCGGTGCGGGCTTTATCGGTTCGGCGGTGTGCCGGCATCTGTGCGCCAACCCGGCCTATCGGGTGACCAATCTCGACAAGCTTACCTATGCGGGAAACCTGGCCTCGCTGCGGCCGATCGAGAACGCACACAATTATCGCTTCGCGCAGGCCGATATCTGCGACGAAAAGGCGGTGCTCGACATCCTCCGGCGCGACGATATCGACATCGTCATGAACCTTGCCGCCGAGAGCCATGTCGACCGCTCGATCGATGGGCCGGGCACCTTTATCGAGACCAACATCGTCGGCACCTACAAGATGCTCAATGCCGCGCTGGAGTACTGGCGCGGCCTGCCCGAAGACAGGAAGAGCCATTTCCGCTTCCATCATGTCTCGACCGACGAGGTGTTCGGCGATCTTCCCTTCGACGGCGGCATGTTCGTCGAGGAAACGCCCTACGCGCCATCCTCGCCCTATTCCGCCTCGAAAGCGGCCTCGGACCATCTGGTGCGGGCCTGGCACGAAACCTATGGCCTGCCGGTCGTGCTTTCCAATTGCTCGAACAATTACGGACCCTACCACTTTCCCGAAAAGCTGATCCCGCTGGTCATCCTCAATGCGCTCGATGAAAAGCCGCTGCCGGTCTATGGCGCCGGCGCCAATGTGCGCGACTGGCTGTTCGTCGAGGATCACGCGCGCGCGCTGGAACTTGTCGCGACCAGGGGACTGCCGGGCGAAAGCTACAATGTCGGCGGCAATTCCGAGCGGACGAACCTGGGCGTCGTCGAGACGATCTGCGATCTGCTCGACATCAGGCGGCCGCGGGCAGGGGGCAAGAGCTATCGCGACCTGATTTCCTTCGTCACCGACCGCCCCGGTCATGATCGCCGCTATGCCATCGACGCCTCGAAGATAGGCCGGGACCTGGGCTGGGCGCCCAATGAGAATTTCGACAGCGGCCTCGCCAAGACCGTCGACTGGTTTCTCGACAACACATGGTGGTGGGGACCGATCCGCGAGCAGCGCTATGCCGGTGAACGGCTGGGCGAAGCACGCAAGGGGGCGGCGTGAGGCTGGTTGTCACCGGACGCGACGGACAGGTCGCGGCAAGCCTTGCGGAGGCCGGCCAGGCGGCCGACGGCGTTGAGGTCATAGCCATTGGCCGTTCGCAACTCGACCTTGGAAGACCCGACACGGTGATCGAAGCCATCTCGGCCGCGAAGCCGGATATCGTCGTGTCGGCTGCCGCTTACACGGCGGTGGATCAGGCCGAGGACGAGCCCGATCTGGCATTCGCGGTGAACGCCGTCGGCGCCGGCAAGGTGGCGCAAGCGGCGGCGCTGCTTGGCGTTCCCGTCATCCATCTATCGACCGACTATGTCTTCGACGGCACCAAGGACGCCGCCTACGTGGAGACCGACGCTACCGCACCGCGCAGCGTCTATGGCGCCTCCAAGCTTGCCGGCGAGCAGGCGGTTGCAGCAGCCAATCCGCATCATCTGATCCTGCGCACGGCATGGGTCTACAGCCCGTTCGGCAAGAATTTCGTGAAAACCATGCTGCGGCTGGCCGCCGACCGTGACGAGATCGCGGTGGTGGCCGATCAATGGGGAAATCCAACATCGGCACTTGATATCGCCGACGCAATCCTGCATGCGGCGGCACAGTTGCACGAGGGCGCCGCCACATCCGGCATCTATCATCTGGCCGGAACCGGCGAGGCCAACTGGAGCGGCTTTGCCCGCCATATCCTCGACACAAGCCGCGTGTTGGGTGGTCCCTGGGCGCGGGTACGGGACATTGCTACGATGGACTATCCGACCAAGGCGCGCCGCCCCGCCAATTCCCGGCTGTCGAGCGCGAAATTCGCCGACGTGTTCGGGTGGAGGGCGCCGGACTGGCGGCAATCGACGGAAGCGGTGGTGCGGCGGCTTCTAACCGGTGAGACGAAACAGGCATTGACGGCATGAACAAGCACCCTTCACCTGAAAACATGCGCGATTCCGCGCCCATCGACGAGGCGGCGCCGAAGGCGCGCAAGCCGAAAGCAGGCAAACGCACCTGCATCATGGTGCTCGGCATGCATCGCTCGGGCACCAGCGCGCTGACGAGGGCGATCAGTCTGCTCGGCGCGGAACTGCCGAAGAACATGCTGGGCGCCAATCCGACTAACCCTGCCGGCCATTGGGAGCCCCTGCGGCTGGTAGGACTTCATGACCGAATGCTGGCCGAGGCCGGCAGCCGATGGGATGACTGGCGGTCCTTCGATCCCGCTGATCTCGGCGCGGCGCGGCTGCGCTTCTACAAGGCCGAGATCGCGCGGTTGATTGACGAGGAATACGGCAACTCGCCGCTTTTCGTCCTCAAGGAACCGCGCATCTCGCGTTTCGTACCGCTTTATGCGGAAATCCTGAAGCGAATGAACGTAGACGTTCGCTATGTCCTAACCCAACGCAATCCTTTGGCGGTGATCGCTTCACTCGAAAGGCGCGACGAGTTTACCTTTGGTTTCAGTGCACTGCTGTGGTTGCGGCACGCACTGGAGGCCGAACGCGCGACGCGTGGCAAGCCTCGCGTTTTCGTATCGTATGAGGCCATGCTTGAAGACTGGCGCATCGACATTGAGAAAATTACCAGCGCGCTGCAAATTGACTGGCCGCAATCTATCTCAGAAACACGAGCGGCTCTGTCCTCCCATTTTTCGACTGACCATCAGCACCATATCGCAAGCGCGGACTTACTCGACGCCGATCCACGTGTCGTCGATTGGATAAAGCAAGCTTACGATGCGCTAAGAGACCTGGAGACGGATTCTGCGGACGCAACCGCATTGGCGCGGCTCGATAATGTTCGGATTTCATTCGACACTGTCACTCCGGTGTTTGGCGAAGCCTTCTTTGCTGAGATTAACTCACGCGTTCAGCGATCGGTTCAGGTAGGTTCGCAGGCGCAAAGCCTGGCGGATGAGAGGGCTGCAGAACTTAACCGGCAAACGGAAGAGTTGGAGCAACTCCGTCAAGAAGCGGGAATGAAAGGCGAAAAAATAACTCAACAGGAGAAAGATCTCCGCCGCTTGCTGGAAGAACATACGTCGAACAATTACCGCCACACAGCCGAACTCAAAAAACTTCAGGTGAAAGTGGCGAGGAAGGATGCAGAACTCGTTCGAGCTTGGGATGCCGTCAGTCGTTTGACGGAAAAGCTATCTCTCGGCGCCGAGATTCTGAAATATCTGGAAACAAAGGAACTTGCTGCTCCTCAAGCTGAGTTGCTGGCGGAGGTCGAACGCGAACGACAACGTTCGTCCTACGCCGAAAGCCGGGTGCACTTCTTAACCCAAGAATTGGAGGCCAGTCGTACCGCTCATGCAAATATGCTGCTGGAGAGGGATCGAGTTCTCGCCGAGAATCAAGCCGTTCACGACAGCACGTCTTGGCGGCTGACATCCCCTCTTCGTTCGGTCGCGCGCTTCGTCAAGCGTACGTCATTCGATGTTGGCTACCCCCTTTCAGTTCTTTGGAAAGTTGGAACCAAGCTTTCTCTTGTGCCAATACGCGAGGTGCGAGCGGCGGGCATCATCAGGAAATCCGGTGCTTTCGATAGAGAGTGGTATCTCAGTAATAATCCTGACGTTGCCGAGTGGCGTATTGATCCCTTGCGACACTACGTTGTCTTCGGCGCTAAAGAGGGGCGCGATCCTAATCCGCACTTCAGTAGCAGCTATTATCTACGCCTCAATCCGGATGTTGCGCTTGCCGGTCTAAACCCCCTGGCTCACTTCATAGCTCACGGCAAAGGCGAGGGGAGAGAGGGGCGAGCGAGCGAGCTTAGTTTAACAGTGCGAACGGTTCCGCAAAGTCCTCGACGTCTTGGCCCATTGGCTGCCTTTAAGCTGGCACCCGCTGCGCTGCGCTTCTCGGGTGGCTTCGCACCCCTTGCATCTTCCTTTTGGCGAGTGTTTCGCCGCGAGGGCGCGAGGGGAATTGCATATCGGATGAAGGTTCTGGAGCAGCGGAATGGCGGTGCGCGTCTGCCCGGTCCGCCTGCGTATGGGCTATCGGGTATCAAAGAAGCACCGGTTCGACGTTCAAAAGAGGTTCGCCGTCACATTGCCACTGTAGATATTATTGTTTGTGTTCATAACGCCTTGGAAGACGTTCGTAGATGCCTAGAGTCAGTGATAGCTCTGACGGTGCCACCCTACAATCTGATCATTGTGGATGACGGCAGCGACGAACCAACCGCATCATATCTCAAGGAGTTCATGGTCGGCCAGCAGGGCAGGCTGCTGAGGCATCCGGTTGCAGTGGGTTACACGCGTGCGGCCAATGCTGGTCTAAAAGTCTCCACCGGAGACTTCATCGTCCTATTAAACAGCGACACTGTCGTCACAACATTTTGGCTCGATCGCTTGATCGAGTGTGCTCAATCGGACAGCAAAATCGGAATGGTTGGACCTTTGAGCAACACTGCTTCGTGGCAGTCGGTGCCCTTGACCATTGAAGAAGGCGATTGGGCATTGAATCCACTGCCAGACGGAGTGGACGCGAATGGTATGGCCTTACGCGTGGCGGAGTGTTCTTCGCGCGTTTATCCCAAGGTCGGGTTTTTGAACGGTTTCTGCATCCTTGTCAGACGGTCTCTTGTCGAGGATATCGGTTACCTTGATGAGGCATCATTTGGCGAAGGTTATGGAGAGGAAAACGATTACTGTCTCCGTGCTACGGCCGCAGGGTGGCTCCTTGCTGTGGCCGAGGACACGTACATCTATCATGCGCAATCAAAAAGCTATTCGAATGAACGACGACGCAAGCTTGTCGAGCACTCTGACCTAGTACTGCGTGAAAAGCATGGTAGCCGCATTTTGGCATCTGTGGATGCGACCAGAGAAAACGCCGGTCTCGTGGCAATGCGCGCAAGGATTGCGGAGAGTTCGGAGCGTGCCCTGATTAGGGATCAAATTCGTAGTCGGCACGAGGGCCGGCGGGTCTTGTTTCTGTTGCCAGTTCGGGATTCTGGGGGCGGGGCCAATGTCGTGCTCACCGAGGCGAAATGCATGATGGGTGCGGGTGTAGACGTGACAATTGCAAATTTAAATATGCATAAGGATGCGTTCGAGCTTAGTTACCATGGTATGGAGGTGCCAATAATATATCTGGAAAGCCCGCAATCGTTGCCGGACGTAAGTGGCAATTTTGACGCGATAATCGCGACCGTTTTTTTTACGGTGGAGTGGTTGAGAGGGGTGAAATTAGATAAATCCCATAGGATCGGATACTATGTTCAGGATTTCGAGCCCTATTTCTTTGATGAATCGGATCCTCTTTATGCGCAGGCCCTGAGCAGTTACACCGCGATGCAAGATATGAAATTGTTCACGAAGACATCGTGGAATGCTGGGGAACTGGAGCAATTTGCTGGCGTTAAGGCATCGATTGTCGGACCTAGCTACGACGGCGACCGCTTTTTCCCTGGCACACGTGACGGCAAGGCCATCACACGGGTAGCGGCCATGATTCGCCCATCGACTCCTCGTCGCGCACCAGAACTAACCGCCTCTGTGCTAGAGCGTTTCTGTAGGGCTCAGCCAATGCAAGTGGAAGTCCACGTTTTTGGTTGCTCGCCCGAAGATCCTCTCATGAGGCGTTTCGCCCAGCTTCCAAATGCGGTGATAAGGGGTCACTTGGATCCCGACCAAATGGCGGATTTTCTCGCATCTATGGATATTTTTGCGGACTTTTCAGTCTACCAAGCCATGGGCTTAACCGCACTGGAGGCAATGGGTTGCGCTACAGCCGTGGTTGGACCGGCAAATGGAGGCTTGGCCGAGATCGTCACCCATCGCGAGGATGGCTTGATCGTAGATACGTCCGATGAAGACGCCTGCTATGAAGCGCTGGTGGAGCTTGTTGGCGACAGGCAATTGCTGGAGACAATACAATTGGCTGGTGTCAAAACTGCATCCAAATATTACCCCGAGAGATCTGCAGCTCGGATCCTTGATGCTCTATTTCCGAATGCATAATACGTTGGTTTGGGGTTGAGAACATTGCCGAGAAAACTCAAGGTCCATGTGTTGTTTGAAAGCGGAGATGGCAGGACTCCGTTCGGAGCTAGCTACATACGCCTGCTCCGGCCGCTAGGGCATCCTTCAATTGCAACGAGAATTGCATTGTCGGCCGGTGTGAAGCTGCCTGATGATGCTGCTGACGTTGTAGTGGTTGATCGCCTCTGGCGCCAAGATCTTGACGCCGGAAGGCAAGCTAGTGCGCAGGCCGCACTTTTCTCCGAGCTTGAACATAGGCGTATTCCCCTCGTATACGCCTTAGACGACAATCTTCTTGATTTGAATTCTGAACCGGGACGCGCACCTTGGCCGGGAGCGCTTCAACGAACAATATGCAGGCGCTTTATTCAGAAGAGTATCGGCGTCATCGTTTCAACTCCTACGCTAGCGAAGCGCATAGGTGGGCTGAACGCTAATATCGCTGTTCTGCCCAATCAAATAGACGATACGCTGTTTCAGCGTCCCGGACGGGAGGCTTCTTCCTCTTCGTCGCGGAAGTTGCGATTTGGATATATGGGGACATTCACTCATTTTGAGGATCTTTTGGGTGTCGTCCAGCCACTTCGACGATTTATGTCATTAAATTCCAATATCGAATTTGAGATTGTCGGTGTTGCTGATCCATCAGATGTTATTTCTGTATTCGGACAACTTCCAGTTCGTGTGATAAATGTTCCTCATGAAAATGTTGAGTATCCGAGATTTGTAAAATGGATGCAAGAGAAGGTAGGTTGGGATTTCGCAATCGCGCCATTAAACGACAGTTGTTTTAACAATTCAAAATCCGACGTCAAATTTCTCGACTATAGCGCCATTGGCGTTCCAGGAATCTATAGCAATGTCGCTGCTTATAAAGACACAGTGCGTCACGGTGAAAACGGCCTTCTAGCCAGTGCAAATTTTGACGAATGGGCGAACGCGTTGGATCGTATGATCCACGACGATGAAATGCGCCATCGCATTGCCGGCAATTGTTCAAATGAGGTGTGGGATTCGCGGGTCCTGGCGAAGCACGCGGGCAATTGGGTTGATACCATAGAGCGGTTCGTGGCGGAGAGCCAATCACAGCCTGCGCGGCGCGGGTTCAGTGCCATTGCTGCCGTTACTTCTTCTCAGATCGTGAGGGGCGAAGGCTCTCTCTTCGGCTTAAGCTCGGAGAACCCAGCTAACTCGCGGTCAGCAAAGAAAGCGCCACTCGATCATCAATTGAATAGGCACGAGAAGTTGCTATGGCACATTGACCCACAAGGTTTGGGCCTTGAGATAGGTCCGGGGTACAGTCCTCTGCTCCCTAAGGCTCAGGGTTATCGCGTTGAGACGCTCGATCACGCGCCCGCAGATGAGTTGCGACGAAAGTACAAAGGTATGGGGGTCGACACGAACCTAATTGAAGAAGTGGATTTCGTTTGGCAGGGTGAGCCTTTGGATGAATTGACCGGGCGTAAAGAGTATTATGATTTTGTCATTGCTTCACATGTCATCGAACACACGACAGATTTTGTTAGTTTTATTAGGCAGTGCGAATCGATGTTGAAACCCGGTGGAGTGATTTCATTGGCAATACCGGACTGCCGATATTGTTTCGACATTTTCCGGGGAGTCACGACGACAGGAGATGTTCTTCAAGCTTTTATAGAGAAGCGAAAGCGCCATACTCCAGGAACGATCTTCGACCACGTGTCCCTTGCAGCGTTTTTGGATGGCAAGCCCTCATGGTATCGTGGTGCTGCGGGTGATTTGAAATTTCTGCATACTTTTCAACAAGCTGAAGAATTGTACGAGAGAGCCCAGATGGAGGATAAGTATTTTGATGTGCATAATTGGAGGTTTACACCATCGTCATTTTCTTTGATCATGAGCGATCTTTTCTCATTGAATTTGGTCGAATGCTCGGAGCAGGTTTCGTTTGAAACCGTCGGCTACGAGTTTATCGTCAATATGGCGAAAGGTAAGTCGCCCATCGCTGATCGGCTGGAGCTGGCTCGTCGGATTCGCTCTGAGATTGCTGAATCTCGGGTTCCTGGCAATTAGGGCGTCGTAAGCAAGATATGCCAAATAAGGATATCGTATTATCTCTCATCCGCCGCGAGGTGGTGGGGCGTTATCGCGGCTCAATGCTCGGGTTGTTGTGGTCACTACTCAATCCGCTTCTGATGCTGGCAGTTTACACTTTCGTATTCGGTGTTGTGATGAAGTCGCGCTGGACAATTCCTGGTCAGGAGAGCGCCGCACATTCGACGGGTGAATTCGCAGTCATCCTGTTTTGTGGGCTCATCGTCTTCCAATTTTTCGCTGAAGTAGTTTCGCTAGCGCCAGGGTTGATTGTAGCCAATGCCAACTACGTCAAGAAGATCGTCTTCCCGATTCAGATATTGCCGGTGGTTTCGGCGGGTGCTGCGTTGTTTCATGCTGCCGTCAGTCTGCTGGTGCTGCTCGCTTTCGCCTACATCATCTTCGGCCACGTTTCTCTCACCGTGCTCCTGGCCCCGTTGGCATTCGGCCCGCTTATCGTGATGGTGCTTGGCATCGCCTGGTTGTTGGCATCAATCGGTGTCTATTTTCGTGACATGGGCCAAATCGTGACGCCGCTGGTGACCACCACGATGTTCCTGTCGCCGGTGTTCTTCCAGCGAACGTCGCTGCCAACCTGGCTACAACCTTGGCTGTCTCTCAACCCGCTCGCGATCCCAGTCGAGAGTTTCCGTGACGTCGTCATTTTCGGGGTAATGCCGGATTGGATGTCGCTTGGCTCCTATTCGGGTGCGGCGATTGTGGTGGCTGTTCTCGGGTATCAGTTTTTCCAGAAGACCCGCAGGGGCTTTGCCGATGTCCTCTAACGACTTTGCCATCGAGGCAGGCGAGCATACCTCACATTTTGCCATTCGCGTGCGCGATGTGTCCAAGCATTATGTCATGTTCGAGCGACCGGAGGACCGCTTCAAACAGATGATCGTGCCGCGGCTGGAGCGGCTGATCGGTCGTTCGCCGCGTCGCTATTTTCGTGACTTCGCAGCCCTGTCCGGAATTTCTTTCGAGGTCGGTCGCGGCGAGACAGTCGGCATTATTGGCCGCAACGGCTCTGGCAAGTCCACGCTGCTGCAGATCATTTGCGGCACGCTGCAGCCAACTGTTGGGTCGGTCGAGGTCAATGGCCGCATCGCGGCGCTGCTGGAGCTTGGTGCCGGATTTAACCCCGAATTCACCGGACGCGAAAACGTGTTCCTGAACGCGTCTATCCTCGGCGTGCCACGCAAGGAGATGGAGTGGCGCTTCGACGACATAGCGCGTTTTGCCGATATTGGCCCTTTCATCGACCAACCGGTGAAGACCTATTCGTCAGGTATGTATGTGCGGCTGGCCTTTGCCACGGCGATTAATGTCGATCCAGATATTCTGGTGGTGGATGAGGCCTTGTCCGTGGGGGACGAGGCGTTTCAGCGCAAATGCTACGCCCGCATTGAGGACATCAAGGACAAGGGCGGCACCATCCTTTTTGTCAGCCACGGTGCGCAAACCATTGTGCAACTATGCACGCGAGCGATTCTTCTCGATGGCGGTGAAAAGATCCTTGAGGGTAATCCAAAAGCTGTGACTGGTCAGTATCAGCGGCTGGTAAATGCGAGCCCTGACGGTGCGTCGGCGATCCGGTCGGACATCTTGGCTCTCAGCGGTTCATCTCCAGATGAATCCGCGGTAAGGCAAGGGCAGGCAAAGACGCACCAGCCACCGGTCAACGACCCGAGTGACAGTTCCCTCTGGACGGAAGATTTGGAAGGGTCCGCCGGGGCAGTCGCGGACATTAGCGATTATCTCGATGATGGGATGCAGTCTCAATCGCTTGAGTCACACGAAGAGCGTGGGGCGCACATTCACAGCATGCGCGTCCTGACTCTCAGCGGAAACCAGGTGAACGTGCTGCGTCTTGGGCGTCGCTATGTATTTGAATATCAAGTGGATTTCGACCTGAGTGCGCAGGATGTTGGATTTGGAATTTGGATTCGAACCATGGAGGGTTATGGGCTCGGGGGGGCTCAGACGATCCGTTCGCCAGGCCAAAGAACGAAGTCTGTGTACGCTGCGCAATCAATGTCTGTTCGTTGGGAGTTCTCTTGCTCGATGCTTCCAGGGGTCTATTTCCTCAGTTGCGGTGTTACCGGAACACGGGATTCCGAGCGCATTGTGATGCACAGAATTATGGATGCGCTGATGGTGAGGGTGGCTCCTGAAACCGGATCAATTGCCGTAGGGCGTGTCGACTTCGGTGCGCAGCCCTATATATCACAGCGACCGCCTCCGACGGCCTTAGGGATTGAGGATCGGTGAACTTGTGGATGGCAGCCGGGTCGATGCGTTCGAGTCATGAATCGTGAACCAACAGTAGCCTGGCTCCACTTTGACCGAATTCGCGAAGAGTTTCGGCAGTTTCAAGTGAGACTGTTCGTAGGAGAAAATATAACCGTCCACTTCATTCTGAAATATTGCAAAGAATGGGGATCCGGCCTCTGGTCCGTATATCGCCTTAAAGTCATACTGCGTAAGGTTTTCAAGGTTAAATATCATTGGCTGAAAACATACATGAAGTGAACTCGAGCGACTTTTTGAGACTTCTTGATATATTCTTTCAAGATAATCTTTTCTTATAAGGTCGTCGCTGTCAAGACCAACTTGAATTCGGTACGGAGGTAGTCCAACAACATCTCGCCAGTAAGTGAAATCAATATGATAGTTCTTAGCTCGCTCAACGTCTTCTGGCCTAACGAAGCCATCGGCTTCGGGGCGTACGCCGAAAACCCTGATTTTCTCAGAGAGTGCGAGAAACATGTCTCGATGCCAAGGGTTGCACCAGATGGCAATCTCGAACTCATTGACGGTCTGTGAGAGTATGCGAGGAAGCACTACAGAGCGAAAATACGCAAACCGCCAATCAAACCGCCGATCGCTTGGACCGTAATGAAACCTAATTACAAAAGCCGTATCCATCGTTTCCTGCTTAAAACTGTGAGAAGAGGATGGTTGAGCGCCGCATCGGAGCAGTCCGACGTTGCAATTCGAGAGTGGCACTTTTCAAGGATCGGGAACATCGGTGACGTGGTGAGCCCGGACGTGATTGAGCATGTCTCGCGCCATCATACAATATTTTCCGCTGATTCTGACCAGTCGCGACTTTTTGCAATCGGCAGCATCGCGGGCAGCGCGAACTCCAAGGCAATCTTGTGGGGCACTGGCCTCATGGATCCGGATCAGCAAGTCTCGCAGATTGCTGCCTCCAACGTATATGCGTTACGGGGCAAATTAACCCATCAGAAATTTAGATCGGCTGGCGTTGACGTTCCTGACATTCCGCTTGGCGATCCCGGTTTTCTGGTCTCCAATTTTATTCCTCGAATTGTTAAATCTGAGCAAAGGTTCCGTGTAGGCCTTGTTCCCCACTATGTGGATCGCCAGCATCCCCTTTTCCAGCGGCTTGTTCTCGAGGAGGGGGTAGTTGATCTTAACGTCCACGACGCACCCGCTGAGTTTTTTCGCAGAATGCAGTCATGCGACGCGATTATAAGCTCAAGCCTCCACGGGCTAATATTCGCCGAGGCGTTTGGCATCCCCAATCTTTGGATCAAGCTTTCTGATCGCGTCGTTAGGAGTGGGTTCAAATTTCGAGACTGGTTTTCTCTGGCAGATCGACCTCAGCTTCAGCCGTATGAACCGGCAAGTGACGTAAGAATTAATGAGTTGGTTGCTCGGGCCACCTTGCATGAGATGCAGATCGATCGTGAGGGTTTGATCAAAAATTTTCCCAACGATCGGGTAGGCGAGCTCTCTTATGATCTTGGAGAACGTTCCTATCTGACTTTGTCTTCATGTCGAGAAGCGCCTCTGCCGATCTTCGTAATTTCTTACAATCGCGGAACCTTCCTGCGGATTTGCGTTGAGTCCTACAAAAGAATGAAGAGAAATGTTGCGATAATTATACATGACAACGGGTCAGATGATCTGGAAACATTGCGTATACTTGATGAACTGGAATCTGAGGGGTGTGTTATTTACAGAAAGCAAAAGGTATTTACCCAAGATGATTTGAATAAAATTGATGAAACTATTAAGCATTATTTTTCTTCGTGGGCACAACCCTCGAGGTATGTTGTAACCGACTGCGACATCGATCTTTCGGTCGCGGATGCTGACACGCTAGACATTTACGACGAACTCCTCGATCACTACACCTCGGTGCAATGCGTCGGTCCGATGATCCGCATCCGCGATGTTCCGCACGATTATCCATTGTTCCAGGATGTTATGGCTCGCCACATTGAGCAGTTCTGGCATCGCAAGCCTGAATGGATAGACACATCGCATGGGCGGGTCGCCAGTATTGAAGCCGCAATTGACACCACCTTCGCGTTACACAGGGCTGGCGAGCCCTTTAGCAGAATGAAGACTGCCAGGCGTGTCTATTATCCTTTTGAAGCCGTGCACCTAGACTGGTATCTTAAGCCAGTTGACTATTCGTCCTCCACGTATTTCAAAACCTCTTCTGGTTCTATATCTCACTGGAACAACGAGGCGGCCGACAAGCTTGTGACAACTGAGCCAATGGAGTTCGGCGATTTCATCTATGTCGATGCAGATGCAGATGGAATTTTGGTTGAACGCACGCAATCGGTGGAGGCAAGGCGGGCCAGGACAGATATTCACTGATCGAGGTCTAGCGCCCTGACCGCCTCTTCCCGAAAAAACCTCTGGCTATGCCCTCGCCGCCGAAGTATGCGATACAGGACGGCGGGGGCCGGGGATGGCACTTTGAGAAAGCGGTCGCGAAGTATCTTCGTGTCGCACCTCGCTGGTGTCGATGCCCCTGAGCCTGGAGTCTAGTGCCGTCCAATGAATTCCCACCTCGAAGCTGTGTTCGGGCTCAGGCCACAGATGCGGCGCGCCTTCATCATGGTCCAGGACGTGGTCATGGTCCTGGTCGCCGTTGCGCTCAGCCTCGTGCTTTCGCGGTCGAATCTTTCGTTCGAAGCGCTCTCCAAGGAGGGTCTGGCGACATGGGCGGGCATCGTCGTCATCAGCCATTTGCTGTTCCGCTACAGTGGCCTCTACACCACCGTCTGGCGCTTCGCCTCGACGCCGGACTTTTTCAACATCCTGAAGAGCTGCGCGATCTTGACGTTCACTCTTTATGGGGCGTCGCTGCTGCTGCGGTTTTACCGGCCGGTCGCGGGGCTCAACGAGCGTCAGTTCATCGTCTTCTTCCTTGTCTCCTTCACCATCATCTCGGCACCCCGGCTGTTCTACCGCTTCCTGCGTGACGGCGCGAGCTGGGGGATTCTGAGCCGCAAGACCGACATCAGGCAGGCCAAGCGCGCCCTGTTCGTCGGCCGGCTCGGCGAGGCCGACCTGATCATTCGCTTCACACGCACGGCGCAACCGGCGGACTATTCCATCGCAGGCATCATGGCGACCGAGCGCGGCGCACCGTTGGGCACGCGGATTCAAGGTGTTCCCGTGGTGGCGACCATGCCGCGCCTGATCGATGTCCTGGAGGACTATGCGACCGGCACCAAAAGTCTGGACTTGCTGATTTTCGGCAGCGGCGCCGAGCACGAGATCGAGGACTATTCGGAACTCGTCCGCGTTGCCCGGCACGGCGACATAAATGTGGTGCAGTTCTCAGGCCTTTCGGAGTTGGAACAGCACGGAAAGCTGGTTCTCGACACCGTTGAGATGGAAACGATCCTGCGCCGTCCGGCGGTCGCGTCCGACATCCAGCGCATCGGCGCCTTTGTCAGCGGCAAACGCGTTCTGGTGACCGGCGGCGCCGGTTCTATCGGCCAGACGCTGGTCAAGCGGTCGCTGGAACTGGGAGCCGAGGCGGTGCTGGTCGCCGACAACTCCGAGTTCGGCATTTTCCAGTTGAGCCAGTATGTTGACGAAAAGGACCATGACCGCCTCAAGGTCCGCATCGTCGATGTCGCGGACCGGCGCCAGATAACGCGTGTCGTCACGGAATTCCGGCCGGACATCATCTTTCATGCCGCGGCGCTCAAGCACGTTCCGCTGCTCGAGGAAAACTGGGATTCAGCCATTCAAACCAACATTTTCGGAACGCTCGTCTGCGCCGAAGTTGCCGCCAAGTGCGGGGTTGCGCAATTTGTCCTGATATCGAGCGACAAGGCGGTGGATCCCTCATCAGTGCTTGGCATGACGAAGCGGGCCGCCGAACAGATCATCAGCGCCTTGCATGGCGAGACGGGCGGGCGTGACCCGGCCACCAAGTTCATTGCAGTGCGGTTCGGCAATGTCTTCGGCAGCAATGGTTCGGTGGCGACCATATTCCAGGCGCAAATCGAGGCTGGGGGGCCCGTCACCATCACCGACCGGCGCATGACGCGCTATTTCATGACCGTGGCCGAAGCCGTCGATCTCGTCATCATGTCGGCGGCCGATGCCGCGTCGCGGCAGAGCGGACACGATTATGCCGTCTATATGCTCGACATGGGCAAGCCGGTGCCGATCCTTGAAGTGGCCGAAACGATGATCCGCTTGTCCGGAAAGAGCCCATACAAGGACATCGCGATCCGGTTCACCGGCATCAGGCCGGGCGAAAAACTTCACGAAACGCTGCATGGCGAAGACGAGGAACTCGTCGAACTCGGCATCTCGAAGGTTTTCGGCCTCAGCACGGACGTCGTGGAATGGTCGGATGTCCAGGTCGCGCTCTCGGCGCTGCAGCAGTCGGCGAAAAACCAGGACAAGGCTGCCGCGCTCGCCGCATTGGCAGGTCTCGACCGCGCCAAGAAGGCCAGGGAGAGTGCACGTCAAGACGCGATCCCGAAAACGGCCGGGCAGGCGAGCTAGGTTCAGAATTCAGAAAGCGATCTTGGTCGTGAGCAAAGCAGATCTGCGCATCGCGGTCCTGATGGGCACGAAGGATGGCGCGGCCTTCATCGATGAACAGCTGCAGTCCCTGCTCGCGCAGTCGCACCCTCTGGTCGACCTGTGGATTTCAGACGATGGCTCCATCGACGGCACGACCGCCATCATCGAGACATGGAAATCCCGCTGGCGGCCCAAAGGTCGGATGACGCTGGTAGAGGGGCCGCGGCAAGGCTTCGCCGCCAATTTCCGCTCCATGATCGTCGATCGACGCATCGAGGCGGACTGCTATGCCTTCTGCGACCAGGACGATATCTGGGAAACCGACAGGCTGGAGAGCGCTATCAGCTGGATGCGGACCCAGGATGCGAAAACCCCGCTGATGTTTTGTTCGCGAACCGCAACCATGACGGAAACAGGAAGTCTCGTCGGCCATTCGCCGCTGTTTGCCCGGCCGCCAACCTTTCGCAACGCGCTTGTGCAAAGCATCGCCGGCGGCAACACAATCCTGCTCAACGCGGCGGCACGCGACCTGCTGGCCAGGGCCTCCACGCGGACCGGGTTCGTCAGCCATGACTGGTGGGCCTATCTCATCGTGACCGCCGCCGGCGGCATCGTCCGCTACGATCCGCGGCCGCTGGTGCGCTACCGGCAGCACGCGGCGAACCTGGTCGGCGCCAACGTGTCCTGGAAGGCAAGGGTGTCCCGGCTTGGCCGCCTGTTCAAGGGGGAATTCGCCGGCTGGACAGACCTCAACCTCGACGGTCTCGCCCTCAATCGCGACCTCCTGACCGAGGACGCGACGGCATGCCTCGACCTTTTCACCCGCGGGCGCAACGGCGGTCTTTTCCGGCGCTTGGCGGGCTTGCGCCAAAGCGGCGTCTATCGGCAGACCGTTTCCGGAAACCTGGGGCTCTATCTCGCTTTCGTCCTGGGGCGCATCTGAACATTGGCACGAGTGCGTGGCACGCTTGGCCAAAAGATCGGCTCATGCTACTTCGGCCGGATTGACGGCATTTGCCTGCGGCGTTGCCTCGGGACTTCGGCAGGGAGCACTATCGGCCGTTCATGAAGGCAGCCAAGAAAATCTTCGATATTGCCGGTGCGGCTCTGCTGCTGGTGGCGACATCTCCTGTCTTGGCGCTCACCCTCCTTGCCGTTCGGGCATCGTCGCCGGGCCCGGCTATTTTTTCACAGGTGCGGGTCGGCCGTGACGGTCGGCTTTTTCGCTGCTACAAGTTGCGCACGATGTACGTCGGGACGCCGTCACTGCCCTCGCATGAGGCGCCGGTGGATTCCGTGACATCGGTCGGGAAGGTCTTGCGGAAGTTCAAGCTCGACGAGCTGCCACAATTCTGGAACGTCCTGAAGGGCGAAATGAGCCTGGTCGGGCCGCGCCCCTGCCTGCCGACCCAAACGGAATTGATCGAGTGTCGCAGGCGGCTGGGGGTTTTGGCGGCGCTGCCGGGCATAACAGGCCTGGCCCAGATCAGGGGCATCGACATGTCGAACCCGGAGCTTTTGGCCGAAACGGATGCTGCCTACCTCCGCACCGCGTCGTTCTGGCTCGATTTTCGGATCCTGTTTGGAACGCTCTACCGAAGACCATGATCCCAAAAAGTGGAAGCCGGTTTTTGGAAAAGATCATGGTCAAGCAAGAAAGTCAGGATCTACCGAGCCGCGCCAGCTCGGCCAGCCGCTCGACCGTGCGAGCTTCAGGCGTCCACCCCTGCGATACCAGCAGGGCGGGGTCGCATATCTGTGTCGCAGTCAGGCTGTCCCAGAACGCCCGCCTGCCGAGCGCGGCCACGACCGGCCGTATCAGGCCGGCCGGCACAGCCATCAGGCGCACAGGCCGCCCCAAACCTCTGCGAAAGGCGACGATGATGGCCTCGACGGTGACCGGCGCCACATCGGCGCCGACGTAGATCGGGCGAAGCGGTCCGGAATGGCTGAGCAGGTGCGACACTGCTCGCACCGCGGCTTCGGAAGACATCAGCGAGCGGATTCCGGTCAAGGCACCCGTCGGCAGCGGCAGCGGCGTATCGGCAACGCGCATCAGCGTTGCCAGATTTCCCCTCATGCCGCTTCCATAAACCGGAGGCAGGCGCAACACGGCGGCGTCCGAGCGGCCGTGTAACGCGTAGGCGTCCAAAACCTTGATCTCGCCTTCGCGCTTCGAGCGTCCATAGGCGCATTGTGGGGCAGGAAGCGTGTCCTCGTCGATCGTTGCGCTGATATGCGCGCCGATCACCGCTCGGATCGAGGAGAGATGGATGAAGCGTCCGCTTATCTGGGCGGCCGCCGCATGCGCCAGCCGCGCGCTCAATTCCACATTGACTGCCCTGTAATCGGCTTCGGTTGCATTTCCCTGATCATTGTTGAGGCCGGCGCAATGGACGACGTCAGTCATATCCCGGGTCAGTTCCAGGAAGGCGGCGGCCGGCGCGTCGAAACCGGGCATCGGCACAGTCTCGTTTTCCGAACCCAGCCTCTCGGGATGGCGGGAGGCGAGGCGAAGCTCGGCACCGGCTTCGCGAAGGTGGCGCACGACAAGACGCCCGATGAAACCTGTCGCTCCCGTGACCAGAACCTTCATGGTCTTGCCCGAAACAGCTCTTTGCTGACTACTCGCTCTTCCATCACTGGCGCAGGTGCCTGCTCTTCCAACAATGGAACCTGGCGGCCGGAGGCGAGATATGTTCCGCTCACCAGGAAGACCATCAGCACCGAGTCCAGAATGTCATGGCCGATCAGGATGCCTGTCATTCCGGCCGTCAGATAGGTGATCACCACGACGACAATCATGGTCGCGCCGAACCGCTCGCTCGGATCGCTGCTGTTTCGCAAGACCCGGACGGCATTTCCAGCGGCAACGATAAAGATCGCCGCCAGCGTCACGGCGCCCAGAATTCCCGCTTGCACCAAGGCGGTCAGGAAGCCGTTGTGAAAATGGTTGAAGCCTGTGTCCATCGCGAACTGCTCATGAAAGCCCTGCTTGATCAGAAGCTGGGTTGCACCCACACCGTGCCCGAACAGTGGCATGTCATGGAATGCTTTGAGGCCGATCTCCCAAAGCGCAACACGTATTCCCAGCGAGGTATCGTAGTTGCCGCTGGCTCCAAGCGCACCCCAATCGGAGCGCAAAAAGTCGACCCGCCCGGATATCGCCTGGATGCTGGAAGCGGCGATCACGACGCCGACCGCCGCCAGCAGCAGCAGCAGGCGAACGGCATTCCTGCCTCTGAGCCTGTGCCGGTTGATCAGCATGACGGCGATACCGGTGATCAGCAGTGCCAGCCAGACGATACGCGAGCCGGAATAGATGACGGCGATCGTCCCGGCCAGTGCCGCGTAGAAGAGGGGTGTCCGGGCTTGCTCAATACCGGACAAGGCGCCAGCCACACACATGACCACGGCAAGGCAGACGACGGTTGCGAACACGATCGGATTTCCAGCTCCCCCCTCGGCCCTGACGCCAATCCAATATTGCTGGATGACGGCTATGAGCAGCGCGACAAAGCAGGCGGCCATGCTGGAAAGCACGATGATGCGGGCAAGCGTGGTTTTCTGCGTGATGCTCCAGGTCGAATAGGACACGGGGAAAAACAGGAAGGTCACCAGCGGGATAAGATGCGGCGCATCCCGGGCGAACGAATTGTTGACGATGGAAGCCAGGAGATTGGAGGCGCAGTAGGCATAGATCGCGACCGTCATCCAGATCATGGGCCGGTCGGCGTTGAAGCGCCTTTTCCGTAAAGCAATCAGCAGGACTGACGAAAGGCCTCCGCCATTGAATACGAAGCTGACCACCGATCCCAGAACCGGTGGAAAAAAGAAGCAAAGGATGGAGAAGTAGTTGTTGATCCGCGAAGGCGTGAATTGCTGTCTCAGGGATGAAAGCCGGGTCAATTTTCGGGCTCGCTGTCTTCGGCAAGTTTCATGCGGCGGATCTGTTTAGCGAAGTTGAATGCGCTCGCCTCGAAATTGCCCATGCCTCATGATGCACTTGCCCGCTTCCCGAGGCTGGTATAGCGGCTGCCCCCCATTTTCGATAGTGTATAGGGCAGATTGCCACCGAAAATCGGCGGCAGGCGCGGGCCGACCAGAGGAAGTCACTTGAAAGCCGCACACTGGTCCATTCAAGCAATATTTTCCCCGCGTTTTCTGGGCCGTTGAGCTTGCGGGCAGGAATTTCCGGGTTTGCCGGCATCTGTGGAAAATTCATTCTCGAACCATGTGCGGCCGGGCCAGTCTTGCATTGTTCTTGACAATGGCGATCTGCTAGAACGCCGGCACGAGAAAGATTGTCCGGAAACAAGGCTCGAACCGGGCGCGAAGAGCTCGATGATTTGAGGCAAGGTCTTCTGTTGGAAGATACGAAAGAACGCCCACGGCCCATGACAACAGCGCTTACGCATCTTCAGCGGCTTGAAGCCGAGTCCATCCATATATTCCGTGAGGTTGCGGCCGCTTTTGCCAAGCCGGTCATGCTCTATTCGGTCGGCAAGGATTCATCCGTGTTGATGCATCTGGCGATGAAGGCGTTTTATCCCGCCAAGCCGCCGTTCCCCTTTCTTCACGTCGACACGACGTGGAAGTTCCGCGAGATGATCGCCTTTCGCGATCAGATGGCGCAGAAACTCGGCTTCGATCTCCTGGTTCATGTCAACGAAGACGGCGTGCGCGACAACATCAATCCGTTCGACCATGGTTCGAACACCCACACCCATGTCATGAAGACCGTGGCGCTGCGCCAGGCGCTCGACAAATACGGTTTCGATGCGGCCTTTGGCGGCGCTCGTCGCGACGAGGAGAAATCGCGCGCCAAGGAGCGCATCTTTTCGTTCCGCAACGCCCAGCATGTGTGGGATCCGAAGAACCAGCGCCCCGAAATGTGGAAGATATTCAACACCCGCATCGCATCGGGTGAATCGATCCGCGTCTTTCCGCTGTCGAACTGGACCGAACTCGATATCTGGCAGTACATCCTGCAGGAAAGTATCCCGATCGTGCCGCTCTATTTCGCGAAGGAACGGCCGGTGGTGGAACGCGACGGCATGCTGATCCTGCGGGACGACGACCGCATGAAACTGCGCCCCGGCGAGACAGTGGAGAACAGGCTGGTGCGGTTCCGCACGCTGGGTTGCTATCCGCTGACCGGCGCCATCGAATCGGATGCCGACACGCTGGAAGCCATCGTCGGCGAAATGCTGACGGCACGCACGTCCGAACGGCAGGGCCGCCTGATCGACCGCGATGAAGCCGGCTCGATGGAAAAGAAGAAGCGCGAGGGGTACTTTTGACCATGCGCCACATCATGGCAAAGAGCCTCGCTCCCACCGACGGCGTTCGCGACTATCTGGCTGCGCAGGAGAAGAAATCGCTGCTGCGCTTCCTGACCTGCGGCTCGGTCGATGACGGCAAGTCGACGCTGATCGGGCGCCTGCTGTCCGACACCAAGCAGATTTTCGAGGATCAACTCGCCGCGCTCGAACGCGATTCGCGCAAGCATGGCACGACGGGCGACGACATCGATTTCGCGCTGCTGGTCGACGGTCTGGAGGCCGAGCGCGAGCAAGGCATCACCATCGACGTCGCTTACCGCTTCTTCGCCACACCGAAACGCAAATTCATCGTTGCCGACACACCTGGCCACGAGCAATACACCCGCAACATGGCCACCGGCGCTTCGACCGCCGACCTGGCAATCGTGCTGATCGATGCCCGGCAGGGGGTGCTTCGCCAGACAAGGCGGCATTCGATCATCGCCTCGCTGCTCGGCATCCGCCACGTCGTGCTGGCCGTCAACAAGATCGATCTTGTCGATTTCGATCAGGCGGTTTTCGACCGGATCGTCGAAGACTACGGGCAATTCTCGCGCGATCTCGGCTTCCAGACCATTGTGCCGATCCCAATGTCGGCCCGTTATGGCGACAATGTCAGCCGCCGGTCGGAAAGCATGGAATGGTATTCCGGCCCGACGCTGATCGAGCATCTCGAAACCGTGTCGGTCGACGAAGCGATGGTCGAACTGCCGTTCCGTTTCCCGGTCCAGTATGTCAATCGTCCCAATCTCGACTTTCGCGGCTTTGCCGGCACGGTCGCCTCCGGCTCGGTTGCGCCCGGCGACGAGGTCGTTGTCGCCAAGTCCGGCAAATCCTCGCGCGTCAAGCGGATCGTCTCGTATGGCGGCGATCTCGCCCAGGCGGCCGCCGGCCAGGCCGTCACGCTCGTCCTCGATGACGAAGTCGAAATCTCGCGCGGCAACATGCTGGTTTCGCCTGCCGCACGGCCGCAAGTCGCCGACCAGTTCGCCGCCAACATCGTCTGGTTCGACGAGCATGCGTTGCTACCAGGCCGCTCTTACATCCTGCGCACCGAGACCGACCAGACCAGCGCCACCGTCACCGACCTAAAATATCGGATCAACGTCAATGACTTTGCCCATGAAGCGGCCAAGTCGCTCGAAATGAACGAAGTCGGCATCTGCAACATCTCGACGCGGACGCCGATCGCCTTCGATCCCTTCGCCGAAAACCGCACCACCGGCGCCTTCATCCTGATCGACCGCATCTCCAACGCCACGGTCGGCGCCGGCATGATCCTGCACTCGTTGCGCCGTGCCGAAAACATTCATTGGCAGTCGCTCGATGTCGGCAAGCGCGTGCGCGCCGACATGAAGAACCAGCGGCCCGCCGTGTTCTGGTTCACTGGGCTGTCGGGATCCGGCAAGTCGACCATCGCCAACCTGTTCGAAAAGAAGCTGTTCGCTACCGGCCGCCATACCTATATCCTGGACGGCGACAACGTCCGTCACGGTCTCAACCGCGATCTTGGTTTCACCGACGCTGATCGCGTCGAAAACATCCGCCGCGTCGCCGAAGTGGCGCGTTTGATGGCCGATGCCGGGTTGATCGTCATCGTGTCGTTCATTTCGCCGTTCAGCGCCGAACGGCGCATGGCGCGCGAATTGATGGCCGATGGCGAGTTCATCGAGGTGTTTGTCGATACGCCGTTCGAGGAATGCGCCAGGCGTGATCCCAAGGGCCTCTATGCGCGCGCACTGAATGGTGAGATCAAGAATTTCACCGGCGTCGATTCCCCTTATGAAGCGCCGGAAACCCCGGAGATCCATCTGCGGACACTCGGCAAGTCGGCCGAAGAGATGGTCGACGCCCTGGAACACTGGCTGAACGAGCGCGACATTGCCGAAGACCAATACGATAGCGGCGGCGGCATCTGACGACAGGCTGATGCTCGAAATCTTCGAGCGCCTGGCCTTGTCGGCCGGGCGCGAGGTGATGCGCGTATTCCACGCCGGCTGTGCGGTTGACCGCAAGTCCGACGCCTCGCCGGTGACCGAGGCGGACCGCGAGAGCGAAAAGATCGTTCTCGCCGGACTGCGTGCCGCATTTCCCGATATCCCCTGCGTGGCCGAGGAAGAAGCTTCCGCCGGGATCGTGCCGCCCGACCTGGACGGGGCTTTTTTTCTGATCGATCCGCTCGATGGGACCAAGGAGTTCGTTAACCGCCGCACCGATTTCACCGTCAACATAGCGCTGGTTCGCGATGGCGTGCCGGAAGTCGGCGTCGTCTTTGCGCCCTGTACGGGGCGCTTCTTTTCCGGCCAGCCGGGCAGGGCGGAATCACTCGAAATCGATGGCGATTACCAGGTCGTCGGCCGCCGGTCGATCGCGGCGAGAACGGCCGCGACGCCGCTGGCCGTCGTCGCCAGTCGGTCTCACAACACACCGGAAACCGAGGCCTATATTCGCGACCTGGGTGCCGCCGAAATCGTTTCGGTCGGTTCGTCCTTGAAATTCTGCCTTCTCGCCAGTGCCGAGGCCGATGTCTATCCGCGCTTCGGCCGCACCATGGAATGGGACACAGCGGCGGGCGACGCCATCCTGCGCGCCGCCGGCGGCATGACGCGCACGCTCGATGGCCAGCCTCTGGTTTATGGCAAGCGCAGGCAAAGCGACGACGAGGATTTTGCCAATCCGCATTTCATTGCCAGCGGCAGGGCTGCGGGCCCCGGCTGAGAAAGGCTCGGCAGCTTACTCCGCTGCGGCCTGCGCTGAATTCGAGCCGATATAGTTGCGGATCGTCTCGATGATTTGGTCCTGGTCGGCTTCGCTGAGATAGGGGTGCATCGGCAGGCAGAGGATACGCTTCGGCAGGTCTTCCGAAACGGCCAGGCCGGTCGGCGTGCGCGGGTAGTCGCGATAGGCGACCTGGGCATGCAGCGGCTTCACATAGTAGATGACCGACGGAATGCCCTTATCGCCGAGATGCGCCTTCAGCCCGTCGCGCTTGGGTGTCTCGATGGCGTACTGCGCCCAGGCCGAACGGCTGCCGTCCAGATTGCGGGCCGCGGTGACGATGTCGCCAAGCCCGTCGGCATAGCGCTTTGCCACCACCTGGCGCGCAACCATCTCGTCTTCGAGGATGGCCAGCTTCTCGATCAGGATCGCCGCCTGTATCGTGTCGAGCCGCGAATTGATGCCGACGCGGACATTGTCATATTGCGTTTCGCCCTTGCCGTGGAAGGCGAAGGATCTGAGCTGCTCGGCCAGCGCATCATCATTGGTGAACATCGCGCCGCCATCGCCGTAGCAGCCAAGCGGCTTGGCCGGATAGAAGCTGGTCGATCCGACATGGCCGAAAGCACCGCACATCTTGCCGTCGAGCGAACCGCCCATCGACTGGGCGGCATCCTCGATCACCATCAGCCCTTCGCGGTTGGCGATCGCCATGATCGCCTCGTAGTCGGCGGCAAGGCCGAACAGATCGACGGGAATGATTGCCTTCGGCTTCAGCCGGCCTTGCTTCTTGATCATGGCGATGGCCGCTTCGAGGCTGGCAATGTCGATGTTGTAGCTATGCGGGTCGACATCGACGAACACCGGCTCGGCCTTGGCCAGCGCCACCACTTCGGCGGTGGCGGCGAAAGTGAAGCTCGGCACGAACACCGCGTCACCCGGGCCGATGCCGGCCGCAAACAGCGGCAACAGCAGCGCGTCGGTGCCGTTGGCGCAGGCCACGACATGCTTGGTGCCGATATAGGCGGCAAGCTTGTTCTCGAA
This sequence comes from Mesorhizobium sp. M0239, assembly GCF_040321815.1. NCBI lineage: Bacteria > Pseudomonadati > Pseudomonadota > Alphaproteobacteria > Hyphomicrobiales > Phyllobacteriaceae > Mesorhizobium > Mesorhizobium sp. M0239. The sequence goes on along the minus strand of NZ_JAMYSG010000003.1, from coordinate 264,010 downwards.
TTCGGTGACTTGCGGGCCAAGAATATAACGGCCTTCGTCGACGACACGGTCGATCGCGGCCTTCAGCCGGTCGCGGATTCGTTCGCGCTGCGCGCCAAGATCGATGAACTGCATGTCGGCCTCAAAACGGGTTAGCCAGATAATCGGCCGCTGGTACCAGAGTTGCGCTTGCCGAGAAAGCCGGGCAGGCGGAGCCCTAAATTGCCCAAGTGTCGCAGTCCGTTACCAGTATTTCCCGGCGAATGTCAGTCAGATGCCGGAAATCCGGGCTTCGTCGGGCGCCATCCCGCCCTCATAGCCTTGGAAAGAGCCCCTGCGAAACATAAAGTGATCGATTGGGCTCAGCTTATGTTGAGCGTTGCTCAGGCGATTTCATGTCGCCAGGGTGGATTGGCGCCGGCCCGCGACACGGTCACTGCCGCCGCCTTCGCGCCGAGCGCCAGCGCCTTGTGGATGGCGTCTTTCGACAAGCCGGAAATCGCCGCTTTGGTCAGCAGGCCCTGCTCATGCAAGGAGGCGAGGATGCCGGCGTTGAAGGTATCGCCGGCACCGACCGTGTCGACCACCTCGACCTTTTCCGGCATGACGGTGACGGCATGTTCCCTGGTATAGCCGACGGCGCCTTCGCTGCCATGGGTGACGACGATCAGCTTCGGGCCTCGATCCAGCCAGTTGCGGATGACATCCTCGTGCGAGCCGGCTTCGCCGAACCAGTTCAGGTCTTCGTCCGACAATTTCACGATGTCGGCCATCGCCATCATCGCGCGAATGCGCCTGAGGTGCTTGGCCTTGTCCGGTATGAAGTTCGGCCGGATGTTGGGATCGAGCATCATGACTCGACTTTCATGCTCGCGCCGCATGAATTCCTCATAGGCACTGCCGGCGGGCTCCGAAATCAGGCTGATGGCACCGAACAGCATGGCTTCGATCTCGCTGCCAAGCTGCGGCAGGTCGTCGACGGTCAGCATGCGGCCGGCGGTGTTCTCGTCATAGAAAGTGTAGGTCGCCTGGCCGTTGGTGAGCTTGACGAAGGCCAGCGTCGTTGGCCGTGGTGAGGTGTGCGCATAGGTGGAGCTGACCTTGCTTGCCCCCAGCGCATCCCGGAATTGGCCGCCGAACAGATCCGACGACAGGCCCGAAAAGAAGCCTGCCGGCGCGCCGAGCCGGCCAAGCGCGATCGCCGTGTTGAACACGGCGCCGCCGACATAAGGCGCAAAGGCCGGCTCGCCTGCTGTCGTCGTGCGCGGCAGCATGTCGATCAGGGCTTCGCCGCAGCAGAGGATCATGGCTTCCTGGTCTCCGGCGGATGGATCACGCCCTTGCGGATGATGATGTTGGCGTAGAGCCGCGGCTCGCTGGTCGCGACGATGGCATGCGCCGATTTGACCCGTGCATAGAAGTCGGCGCCGGCCAGCGCAACCACCTTGCGGCCAGGCGCGCGTTTGGCGCAGATCGCCTCGATCTCATGATGGACGGGATCGGCAAGCGAAGGATCGCCCTTGACCGAGGCGCGAAACAGCGCCTCCGGCACGGCGTCGTCCACCGGCAAGACGCTTAGTATCGCGTCGAGTACCGGGATAAGAGGGTGGCCATCGGCGCGTACCAGCCGGGTTGCCTGCTGTTCCGCCGGATAATTTCCGTCGACAAGGGCGATTTCGTCGCCATGGCCCATGCCGCGCAGGATCGCCAGAAGCTCCGGACCGAGCAGCGCCGGAATTCCGATCAGCATCAGGCGCTCCTGGAAATTGTCGTCGAGCCGATCAGGAAGCGTTCGGAAAGGGGCAGACTGGCGCCGCCGAGCGCCCGGGCGTGAATGCCGACGGTTCCCTCACGAATGGCGGGCAGCTTCAAGCCTTCGCTGTCGATCGTGGCGATGGCCGCAATGATGGCGTCGACCAGCCGGCGGCGCACCGCCTTCGGCATCCAACCGTCGATCACCGCCGCTTCGAAATCGATGATCGAGGATGCGGCGACGATGGCGTAAGCGAGCGCCGTTGAGGCGCTGGCGATCCAGTCGTCGAGTTCGGATCCGATCTCGCCCCAGTCTTCCGGCGAGGTCCACAGATGCGAGGCCTCGATGCCGCGCGCATTGAGCGCCTTTTCGAGCATGGCGATGGAAGCGACATCGATCAGTTGGGTCGGCTTGCCGTCCGGCCCGGGCACCGGCATGGAGCCGAGCGCTCCGGCATTGCCGGTCGGGCCGCCAAAAAGCCGGCCATTCAGCACGATGCCGCCACCGGCAAAGGCGCCGATATAGAAATAGACGAAGTCACGCGCGGCGCCAGCCTGGCCGAAGACGAGCTCGGCGCCGCAGGCCGACGTGGCATCGTTCTGCAAATAGACCGGAAAATCGCATTGCGCCTGGATGTCGGCCCTGATGTCGCGGTGACGCCATTCGTCCATGACATCGCGCGGGGCGCCGGCGGTATCGGCCCAGTTCCACAATTCGAACGGCATGGCGATGCCGAGCCCGGCGATGCGCTTGTCTTGCGCGGGCGTCAGCTCGCCGCGCATCTGCCGCATGCCGTTGGTGACGAAGTCCACCGTCTCGCGCGGCGCCGGGTAGCGATAGGAATGCTGCAGCATCGAACGGACATGGCCAAGGAAATCTATCAATACCAGTTCAGCGCTGCGGCGGCCGATCTTCAGGCCAATGAAGAAAGCGCCTTCGGGGTTGAGCGCCATCGGGATGGAAGGCTGGCCGATCTTGCCGCGCAACGGCGCCTGGCGCAGCAGGAGGCTTTCTTCCTCCAACTCGCGCATGATGACCGAAACCGTCTGCGCCGAAAGGCCGGTCATGCGGGCGATGTCGGATTTTGCCAGGCTGCCGTGCTGGCGCACCAGCGACAGCACCAACCGCTCGTTGTGGTCGCGCATGCCGCTCTGGTTGGTGCCGCGGTGAATGAGACTGTCATTCACCTCGGGCGAACCGTGCCTCGCAATGGCCGTTTCCACCCTGTTCCTCCCGTCGTTTCCCCTCAATACTTTTGGGCCAGAATGGGTGAACGAAGCAAGGCTGTCAATAATAAATAAGAGTGATTTAATTATTGACAGGGGCTTCGTGCTGGTGTCTGTTGAGACGGCGTCCACGCTGGGAGAATTTCGTTGGACGCGCTGCAGGTGCCGGTTGGCCGGCATCCGGATAGTTCCACTGGGAGGAAATCGTGACCAATACAAAACTGTTGAAATCGACCGTGTTTGCCGCCGCGGCTCTGGGGCTGATGGCGTCTGCGTCGTCCGCATCCGCGGCTGGTGTCGGTGCCTGCCTGATCACCAAGACTGACACCAATCCCTTCTTCGTCAAGATGAAGGAGGGCGCCACCGCGAAGGCCAAGGAACTCGGCGTCGACCTCAAGACCTATGCCGGCAAGATCGACGGCGACAGCGAGAGCCAGGTCGCGGCCATCGAGAGTTGCATCGCCGACGGCGCCAAGGGTATCCTGATCACTGCATCCGACACCAAGGGCATCGTGCCTACCGTGAAGAAGGCGCGCGATGCGGGCCTGCTGGTGATCGCGCTCGACACGCCGCTCGATCCGATCGACGCCGCCGACGCGACCTTTGCAACGGACAATCTCGAAGCCGGCAAGCTGATCGGTGCCTGGGCAGCCGCCACGCTCGGCGACAAGGCCAAGGACGCCAAGATCGGCTTCCTCGACCTGACGCCTTCGCAGCCGACCGTCGACGTGCTTCGCGACCAGGGCTTCATGATGGGCTACGGCATCGACGTGAAGGATCCCAACAAGATCGGCGATGAGGACGATGCGCGCATCGTCGGCCACGACGTCACCAACGGCAACGAAGAGGGCGGCCGCAAGGCGATGGAGAACCTCCTGCAGAAGGACAACACCATCAACGTCATCCACACCATCAACGAGCCCGCCGCTGTCGGCGCCTACCAGGCGCTCAAGGCTGTCGGCCTCGAAAGCCAGGTGCTGATCGTCTCCGTGGACGGCGGCTGCCCCGGAGTGAAGTCGGTGGCCGAAGGCGTCATTGGTGCCACTTCGCAGCAATACCCGCTGCAGATGGCAGCGCTCGGCATCGAGGCGATCGCCGCTTTTGCCAAAGACGGAACCAAGCCGAAGCCGACCGAAGGCAAGAATTTCTTCGACACCGGCGTCAACCTGGTGACCGACAAGCCGGCTACCGGCGTGAAGTCCATCGACACCAAGGAAGGCCTCGCCAAGTGCTGGGGCTGATCCCGGTCTGACAGGCATCCAGGGAACCTGAGCGGCCGGGGCTTGATCCCCGGCCGCTTCGGGTGGACGATGGCTCGCGTGACCGCGAACAATCCCGGCAGCAGACCGGAAAGGCGTGGACTGGCGTCGGCGTTTGGCTGAAGCCTACGGGGAGTAAACATGGCTCAAGCTCAGGAATTCGAGAAGGTTCTCTCAAGCAGCGACACCAGCGTTGCTGCTTTTGACGAGCACAAATCGGCCGTCAAGCGCATCCAGCATTTCTTGCATTCGACGCCGGCCGCGGTGCCGCTGATCGTCCTGGTTCTGGCGATCATCGTCTTCGGCATCACCATCGGAGGGCGGTTCTTTTCGTCCTATACGCTGACGCTTATCCTGCAGCAGATCGCCATCATCGGCATTCTGGGTGCCGCACAGACGCTGGTCATCCTGACCGCCGGCATCGACCTGTCGATCGGCGTGATCATGGTAATTTCAGCGGTGATCATGGGCAATTGCGCTGTCAGCTACGGTATGCCGAGCGCGCTCGCCGTGGCGATCGGGCTTGCCGCCGGCGCGGCCTGCGGGCTGCTCAACGGGGTGCTTGTCGCCTACATGAAGCTGCCGCCCTTCATCGTGACGCTTGGCACCTGGAACATCGTCATGGCCACTAACTTCATCTATTCGGCCAACGAGACGATCCGCGACACCGATGTCGACACCCAAGCGCCGCTGCTGCATCTCTTTGCCATCAGCTTCAAGGTCGGCACGGCGGTGCTGACGCTCGGCGTCATTGCCACGGTCGTGCTCGTGATGATCCTCTGGTACGTGCTCAATCACACGGCATGGGGCCGCCATGTCTACGCCGTTGGCGATGATCAGGAGGCGGCGAAGTTGTCGGGCATCCAGACCAAGAAGGTGCTGATGACGGTCTACACCCTTGCCGGGCTGATCGCCGCTTTCGCTGCCTGGGTCTCCATCGGCCGCAACGGCTCGATCTCGCCGTCGGCCGCCGTCACCGACTACAATCTCCAGGCGATCACCGCGACGGTGATCGGCGGTATTTCCCTGTTCGGCGGACGTGGCTCGATCCTGGGCACGCTGTTCGGCGCGATGATCGTCGGCGTCGTCTCCATGGGCCTCAACATGCTGGGCGCCGATCCGCAATGGAAGGTGCTGCTCACCGGTGTGCTGATCATCGGCGCCGTGGCAGTCGACCAATGGATCAGAAAGGTTTCGGCATGACCACGACCCAGGAACCCATTCTCACCGCGCGTGGCCTGGTCAAGCGCTACGGCCGCGTCACCGCCCTCGACAACGCCGACTTCGACCTTTACCCCGGCGAAATCCTTGCGGTCATCGGTGACAATGGCGCCGGCAAATCGTCGCTCATCAAGGCGATTTCCGGCGCTGCCGTGCCCGATGAAGGCGAGATCCGGCTTGAAGGAAAACCCGTCTCCTTCAAATCGCCGATGGAGGCCCGCGAAGCCGGCATCGAGACCGTCTACCAGAACCTGGCGCTGTCGCCCGCGCTGTCGATCGCCGACAACATGTTCCTTGGCCGCGAAATCCGTAAACCGGGTTTTCTGGGCGATTGGCTTCGCATGCTCGATCGCCCGGCGATGGAAAAGCGCGCCCGCGACAAACTTACCGAACTTGGCCTGATGACCATCCAGAACATCAGCCAGGCTGTGGAGACGCTCTCGGGCGGCCAAAGACAGGGCGTTGCCGTGGCACGTGCGGCCGCCTTCGGCAGTCGGGTGGTGATCATGGACGAACCGACGGCCGCGCTTGGCGTCAAGGAAAGCCGCCGCGTGCTCGAATTGATCTTCGACGTCAAGAAGCGCGGCCTCCCGATCGTGCTGATCTCGCACAACATGCCGCATGTCTTCGAAGTGGCCGATCGCATTCACATCCATCGGCTGGGCCGTCGCCTCGCCGTCATCGACCCCAAGCAATATACGATGTCCGATGCCGTCGCCTTCATGACAGGAGCCAAGGCCCCGCCGGAGGCGGCGCTGGCGGCTTGATACATGTCGCCCAAAGTGGCTGGTGCTTGGCAACAGCGGCAAGCACGGAACAGGAATTTGAAGCGCGTCGCGCGGGCCGTCTTGACGCGTCACACTTCAGAATTGCCAAATTGCCGCAGGGGGCAAGCCGGATCGAACCTGTTTAAATCGATTGAATATATGGCGGTATCAGCTAGCATGGGCTGGGAGGAGCGATGAAAGCCGGTATGATCATGGCAACCGCACGAGAGGCATCATGACGAGCGCGATGACATCCGAACCCCTTCCGCCACTGCTCGAAAATCCTGATCCAAAGACACTCGCACGTGAAGTCTTGGTGGCCCTCAAATACAGGGTCGGCAAGGACACCACCGTTGCGACCCAGTACGACTGGCTGACCGCCTCGATCAAGGTCGTGCGCGACCGGATCGTCGATCACTGGATGCAGGCGACGAGAGAGGCTTACGACCAGAAGGAAAAGCGCGTCTATTATCTGTCGCTGGAATTCCTCATCGGCCGCCTGATGCGTGATGCCTTCTCCAATCTGGGCCTGATGGACAACATGCGCGAGGCGCTGTCGTCGCTGGGTGTCGACCTCGACTTGATTGCAGCACTCGAGCCCGATGCGGCGCTCGGCAATGGCGGCCTCGGCCGGCTCGCGGCCTGCTTCATGGAAAGCATGGCGACCGTCGACATTCCGGCGCATGGCTACGGCATCCGCTATGCCAATGGCATGTTCCGGCAGGAGATTCACGACGGCTGGCAGGTCGAACTGCCAGAGACCTGGCTTGATCACGGTAACCCGTGGGAATTCGAACGTCGCGAACGCTCCTTCGAGGTTGGTTTCGGCGGTTCGGTGGAATCGATCACCTCCAAGGACGGGCGCCTCGAACGCCATGTCTGGAAACCGACCGAGCATGTGCTGGCCGTCGCCTATGACACGCCCGTCGTCGGCTGGCGGGCCAACCGCGTCAACACGCTGCGGCTCTGGTCGGGGATGCCGGTCGATCCGATCCTGCTAGACAAATTCAATGCCGGTGACCACATCGGCGCGCTAGCCGAAAGCAACAAGGCCGATGCCTTGTCGCGCGTGCTCTATCCCGCCGATTCCCACAAGGCCGGGCAGGAACTGCGGCTTCGGCAGGAGTATTTCTTCTCCACCGCCTCGCTGCAGGACATCGTGCAGCGCCATCTGAGCCAATATGGCGACCTGAAGTCGCTGCCCGACAAGGCTGCGATCCACTTGAACGACACCCATCCCGCCATCGCCGTGCCGGAGTTGATGCGCCTGTTGATGGACGTCCACGGCATGGACTTCGACCAGGCCTGGGATATCACCCAGCGCACCTTCGGCTACACCAACCACACACTGCTGCCCGAGGCGCTGGAAAGCTGGCCGGTGCCGCTGTTCGAGCGGCTTTTGCCGCGCCACATGCAGATCGTCTATGCCATCAACGCTGAAGTGCTTCTGGAGGCGCGTGCTTCCAACCAGTTCTCGGACGAGCAGATTGGCCGCATCTCGCTGATCCAGGAAAATGGCGACCGCCGGGTGCGCATGGGCAATCTGGCCTTTGTCGGCTCGCATTCCATCAACGGCGTTTCGGCTCTTCACACCGACCTGATGAAGGAGACGGTGTTCGCCGACCTGCACAAGCTCTACCCCAATCGTATCAACAACAAGACCAACGGCATCACGCCGCGGCGCTGGCTGATCCAATGCAATCCCGGACTGACGTCGCTCGCCCGCGAGGCGATCGGCGACCGTTTTCTCGATGACATCGACGCCATTAAGGATCTCGACGGTTTCGCCGGCGATGCCGTCTTTCGCGACAAGTTCGCCGCCGTCAAGCGCGCCAACAAGGCGCGATTGGCCAACCTCGTCGCCGACCGGCTCGGCATCAAGGTCGATCCTTCGGCGCTTTTCGACATCCAGATCAAACGCATCCACGAATACAAGCGCCAGCTTCTGAACATCCTCGAGGCGATCGCCCTCTATGACCAGATCCGCTCGCACCCCGAGCGCGACTGGATGCCGCGCGTGAAATTCTTCGGCGGCAAAGCGGCGCCCAGCTACCACAATGCCAAGCTGATCATCAAACTCGCCAACGATGTCGCAAAAGTCATCAACCGCGATCCGGCCGTGCGCGGTCTGCTGAAGGTAGTGTTCGTGCCGAATTACAATGTCAGCCTTGCCGAGATCATGATGCCGGCCGCTGACTTGTCCGAGCAGATCTCGACCGCCGGCATGGAAGCGTCGGGCACCGGCAACATGAAGTTCGCACTGAACGGCGCGCTGACCATCGGCACGCTCGACGGCGCCAATGTCGAGATCAAGGAATGCGTCGGCGACGACAACATCTTCATCTTCGGCCTGACCACCGCCGAGGTCGCCGAGCGGCGCAACAACGGCTACGATCCGCGCGCCGTCATCGAAGGATCGCCCGAGCTGGCGCAAGCGGTCGCGGCTGTTTCGTCAGGCGTCTTCTCGCCGGACGATCCGGAGCGTTACCGCGACCTCGTCAACGGTCTCTACAACAGCGACTGGTTCATGGTCGCCGCCGATTTCGATGCCTATGCCACCGCCCAGCGCGAGGTCGATGCGGTCTGGCGCAACAGTCCCGACTGGTACGCCAGGGCAATCCGCAATGTGGCGCGTGTCGGCTGGTTCTCCTCCGATCGCACGATCCGCCAATATGCGAAAGAAATCTGGAACGTGCCTGCCTGATGTGATTGCATGAGGCCGCAAACAATGTGGTCCCGGTGGTGTGAACTTGAAAGTCGGATCACACCACTAGAAACAAACACTCGGTGCCGGGGAGGGACACTGCCTGATGAAGAAGCTGCGCGCGACCGCTGCGACAAGCGGGCCGGACGGACTGGCGGCAGCCAGCGATGTTGCGGCGATTGTTGCCGGCACGCATGGCGATCCGTTTGCCGTTCTCGGTGTTCAGGAGGCTGGGAAGGGTTTTGTGGCCCGCTGCTTTGTTCCGAATGCCGAATTCGTCACCGCTTATACGCTGACCGGCACCATCGCGGGTGAATTGTCCAGGCGCGACGATGGCGGCTTTTTCGAAGGCAAGCTCTCGATCAAGAAGCGGCAACCGCTTCGCTATCACGCGCGCAACGCCGGCGGCGACTGGTGGCTGACCGATCCCTATTCGTTCGGTCCGGTGCTCGGGCCGATGGACGACTACTACATCGCCGAGGGATCGCATCTCAGGCTGTTCGACAAGCTCGGCGCCCATGTCATCGAGCACGAAGGCGCCACGGGCGTGCATTTCGCCGTCTGGGCTCCCAATGCGCGGCGTGTCTCTGTGGTCGGCGATTTCAACGAATGGGACGGCCGCCGGCACTCGATGCGCGACCGCCGCGACACCGGCATCTGGGAGGTGTTCATTCCCGATATCGGTGCTGGCCGGCCCTACAAATACGAGATCATCGGCCCCGACGGCGTCAGGCTGCCGCTGAAGGCCGATCCGTTCGCCTTCAAATCCGAACTGCGTCCGGCCACCGCTTCGGTCGTTGCTGTGCCGCCGGCGCATGAGTGGGGCGATGAGGCGCATCGCAATTTCTGGCGCAATGCCGATCACCGGCGCGAAGCCATTTCGATCTACGAAGTTCATGCCGGCTCCTGGCAGCTTCGCGACGACGGTACGTTCCTGTCATGGGACGAACTGGCCGACCGGCTCATCCCCTATGTGGTCGAGACCGGCTTCACCCATATCGAATTCATGCCGATCTCTGAACATCCCTATGACCCGTCCTGGGGCTACCAGACGACCGGGCTCTACGCGCCATCGGCCCGCTTTGGCGATCCGGACGGCTTTGCCCGCTTCGTCGACGGCGCCCACCGTGCCGGCGTCGGCGTTATTCTCGACTGGGTGCCGGCGCATTTCCCGGTCGATGAGCACGGCCTGGCCAATTTCGATGGCACCGCGCTCTATGAACATGCCGATCCGCGCAAGGGGTTTCATCCCGACTGGAACACCGCGATCTACAATTTCGGCCGCCGCGAGGTGGTGTCGTTCCTGGTCAACAATGCGTTGTTCTGGGCCGAGAAATACCATGTCGACGGACTTCGCGTCGATGCGGTCGCCTCGATGCTGTACCTCGACTATTCGCGCAAGGCCGGCGAATGGATCCCCAACGAGAAAGGCGGCCGCGAGAACCTTGAGGCGGTCAGCTTCCTGCAGAAGATGAACAAGGAGGTCTACGGCCACCATCCGGGCGTGATGACCATCGCCGAGGAATCGACCTCTTGGCCGAAGGTCTCGGCACCGGTGCATGAAGGCGGGCTGGGCTTCGGCTTCAAGTGGAATATGGGCTTCATGCACGACACGCTGGAGTATTTCTCCAAGGAACCGATCTTCCGAAAGCACCACCACAACGACCTCACCTTCGGCCTGACCTACGCCTTCTCCGAGAATTTCGTGCTGCCGCTCTCGCATGACGAGGTCGTGCACGGCAAAGGCACGTTGCTTGGCAAGATGGCCGGCGACGATTGGCAGAAGTTTGCGACGCTGCGCGCCTACTACGCTTTCATGTGGGGCTATCCCGGCAAGAAGCTGCTTTTCATGGGGCAGGAGTTCGCGCAGCGCCGCGAATGGAGCGAGGCGCGCGCGCTCGACTGGAACCTACTTGAATTCCGGCCGCATCGCGGCGTCTGGCAGACGGTGCGCGATCTCAACTATCTCTACCGTTCGCGCCCGGCACTGCATGGCCGTGATTGTGAGCCGGAAGGGTTTTCCTGGCTGATCGTCGATGACAGCCAGAATTCGGTTTTTGCCTGGCTGCGCAGTGCACCGGGCGGCAGCCCGGTGGCCGTCATTTCCAATTTCACGCCGGTGCCGCGTGACAATTATCGCGTGCCGTTGCCGATATCAGGCAAATGGCGCGAAATCATCAACACCGACGCTTCCGAATATGGCGGGTCCGGCAAGGGCAATGGCGGCATGGTCGAGGCACGGGCGGAGGGAGGAAGCATCTCCGCGACGATGCTTTTGCCGCCGCTGTCGACGATCATGCTTGAACTCGTTGCCGACTGAGCCATGTCGATATCGAGTAACTTGGGAGGGTAGAAATGGCAGACTTGAAACGGACCCAGCCGCTGGCGCGCGATGCCATGGCCTATGTATTGGCCGGCGGCCGTGGGAGCCGCCTCAGGGAACTGACCGACCGGCGTGCCAAGCCGGCCGTATATTTCGGCGGCAAGACGCGCATTATCGACTTCGCGCTCTCCAATGCTCTGAATTCCGGCATTCGCCGCCTTGGCGTTGCCACCCAGTACAAGGCGCATTCGCTGATCCGTCATCTGCAGCGCGGCTGGAACTTCCTGCGGCCCGAGCGAAACGAGAGTTTCGACATCCTGCCGGCCAGCCAGCGCGTCTCGGAAACGCAGTGGTATGAAGGCACCGCCGACGCCGTTTATCAGAACATCGACATCATCGAGGCCTACGGGCCCGAATACATGGTGATCTTGGCCGGCGACCACATCTACAAGATGGACTACGAGATGATGCTTCGCCAGCACGTCGACGCCAATGCCGATGTCACCGTCGGCTGCCTCGAAGTGCCGCGCATGGAAGCCACCGGCTTCGGCGTCATGCATGTCGATGCCAAGGACAACATCATCGCCTTCGTCGAAAAACCCGCCGATCCGCCCGGCATTCCCGATAAGCCGGAATTCGCGCTGGCTTCGATGGGCATCTACGTGTTCAAGACCAAATTCCTGATGGAGCAATTGCGCCGCGATGCGGCCGAGCCGGGCTCAAGCCGCGACTTCGGCAAGGACATCATCCCCTATATCGTCCAGCACGGTAAGGCGATCGCGCATCGCTTCGCCAAATCCTGCGTCCGCTCGACCGCCGAGAACGAGGCCTACTGGCGCGACGTCGGAACGGTCGACGCCTATTGGGAAGCCAATATCGACCTGACCGACATCACGCCTGAACTCGACCTCTACGACCGCGACTGGCCGATCTGGACCTATGCCGAATTGAAGCCGCCGGCAAAGTTCGTGCATGACGAGGATGGCCGCCGCGGTTCGGCCGTGTCCTCGCTTGTCTCGGGCGACTGCATCGTCTCCGGTGCGTCGCTCAAAAGAAGCCTGATCTTCACCGGCGCGCGCATCAATTCCTTTTCGACGCTGGAAGAAGTCGTCATGCTGCCCGACGTTCATGTCGGCCGGAACGCAAAGTTGAAGCGCGTGGTCATCGACCATGGTGTTAGGATACCGGAAGGCCTGGTGGTCGGCGAAGATCCCGTCCTCGACGCCAAGCGCTTTCGGGTCTCGGAGAAAGGCATCTGCCTGGTCACCCAGGACATGATCGACAAGTTAGGGCTCTAACGCATGCAGGTTCTGTCGGTCACGCCCGAGATCTTTCCGCTGATCAAGACCGGAGGGCTTGCCGACGTGACCGGCGCGCTGCCCATTGCCTTGGCGGGCAAGGGCGTGACCGTGCGCACGCTCATCCCAGGGTTTCCGACCGTCATGGCCGCCTTCAAGAAGAAGCGGGCGGTTCTGCAATATCCCTTGCTGCAGGGCGGCAAGGCCTCCGTCCATTCAGTCCAACTCGCCGGGCTCGAACTGTTCGTGCTCGATGCGCCGCATCTGTTCGACCGTCCCGGCGGTCCCTACGGCAACGCCACCGGCGTGGACTGGCCAGACAATTGGCGGCGTTTCGCGGCGTTGAGCCAGGTCGGCGGCGACATCGCCGGTGGCGCCATCTCTGGCTACCAACCCGACATCGTCCATGCCCATGACTGGCAGTCGGCGATGACCCTGGCCTATATGCGCTACGGCAAGGCGGTCGGCGTGCCATCGATGATGACTGTCCACAACCTCGCTTTCCAAGGCCAGTTCGGCGCCGCCATCTTTGGCGAACTCGGCCTGCCGGCAGCGGCGATGGCGCTCGACGGCGTCGAATATTATGGCGGTGTCGGCTTCCTCAAGGCCGGCCTGCAGGCCGCCTGGGCGATCACCACGGTCAGTCCGACCTACGCGCAGGAGATCCGCTCGGCGGAATTCGGCATGGGCCTCGACGGCCTCATCAACATGCGCTCCAGCGATCTCTATGGCATAGTCAACGGCATCGACACCGACATCTGGGATCCGGAAACCGACAAGCACCTGGTGTCCACCTATACGGCTAGCACGCTGAAGGCGCGCGCGCCCAACAGGGTCGCCGTGGAAGACCGCTTCAGCCTTGAGCGCGACGACAGCCCGATCGTCTGCGTCGTCAGCCGCCTAACCTGGCAAAAGGGCATGGATACCTTGGCGACAGCGGTCGACGGCATTGTTGCGACCGGCGCGCGCCTGGCCATCCTCGGCTCGGGCGATGCCGGCCTCGAAGGCGCGCTGCTCGCCGCCGCCGCCCGGCATCGCGGCCGCATTGGGGTCGTCGTCGGCTACGACGAGGGGCTGTCGCACATCATGCAAGGCGGCTGCGACGCCATCGTCATTCCCTCGCGCTTCGAACCGTGCGGGCTGACGCAGCTTTACGGCCTGCGCTATGGCTGCGTACCCGTGGTTGCCCGCACCGGCGGCCTTGCCGACACGGTAATCGACGCCAATGAGGCTGCCGTTTCGGCCGGCGTCGCCACCGGCTTCCAGTTCGCGCCCAACAATGGCGGTGCCTTGCTGCACGCCATCCGCCGCCTCGTCGACGCACATGCCAGTCCGGCGGTCTGGGAATCGTTGCAGCGCCAGGGCATGAAGGCCGATGTGTCATGGGACAAGAGCGCGGAAAAATATGTCGAACTCTATCGCTCTCTGCTTTCGAAAAGGGTTGCCTGAAGCATGATACGCACCGTCCCCACCAAGCCTTATTCCGACCAGAAGCCCGGCACGTCGGGCCTGCGCAAGAAGGTGCCTGTCTTTCAGCAGGAGCACTATGCCGAGAATTTCATCCAGTCGATCTTCGACGCGCTCGACGGTTTCAAGGGCAAGACCCTGGTGATCGGCGGCGATGGCCGCTTCTACAACCGCGAGGTCATCCAGAAGGCCATCGCCATGGCAGCCGCCAACGGCTTCGGCAAGGTGATGGTCGGGCAGGGCGGTATCCTGTCGACGCCGGCCGCCTCGCATGTCATCCGCAAATACAAGACCTTTGGCGGCATCATCCTGTCGGCCAGCCACAATCCTGGCGGCCCGCATGAGGATTTCGGCATCAAGTACAATGCCGGCAATGGCGGCCCGGCGCCGGAAAAGCTGACCGACGCGATGTTCGAAAAGACCAGGGCGATTTCGAGCTTCAAGATCGCGGACATCGATCCGATCGACATCGACACAACAGGCACGGTCAAGGCCGCCGGCATGACGGTCGAGATCATCGACCCGGTCGCCGACTATGCCGAACTGATGGAAAGCCTGTTCGATTTCGATGCCTTGCGCAAACTGTTCAAATCCGGCTTCCGCATGCGCTTCGACGCCATGCACGCGGTGACCGGCCCCTACGCCAAGGAGATCCTGGAAAACCGGCTCGGCGCGCCCATCGGCACCTGCCGCAATTTCAAGCCGCTGCCGGATTTCGGCGGCCATCACCCGGACCCGAACCTCGTCCATGCCAAGCACCTCTATGACGAGATGATGGGACCAGACGCGCCGGATTTCGGCGCTGCCTCGGATGGCGACGGCGACCGCAATCTGATCATCGGCAAGGGCATTTTCGTCACCCCGTCGGACTCGGTTGCCATGCTTGCCGCCAACGCCCGCCTGGCGCCCGGCTACAAGGGCGGGCTGAAGGGCATCGCCCGCTCGATGCCGACCAGTGGCGCTGCCGACCGCGTCGCCGAAAAACTCGGCATCGCCCTCTATGAGACGCCGACAGGCTGGAAGTTCTTCGGCAATCTGCTCGACGCCGACATGGCGACGATCTGCGGCGAGGAAAGTGCCGGCACCGGTTCCAACCACGTCCGCGAAAAGGACGGCCTTTGGGCGGTGCTTTTGTGGCTCAACATTCTTGCCGCGCGGGGCGAAAGCTGCAAGCAGATCGTCGCCGAGCACTGGGCGACCTACGGTCGCAACTACTATTCGCGGCACGATTATGAAGAGGTTGAGAGCGACCGCGCCACCGCATTGGTCGACGAACTGCGCGCCAAGCTCGGCGCGCTGCCGGGTGCCAGCGTGCGCGGCATGACAATCGCCAGCGCCGACGACTTTGCCTATCACGATCCCGTCGACGGTTCGATCAGCGAGCATCAGGGCATCAGGGTGCTGTTTGAAGGTGGTTCGCGGGTGGTCTTTCGGCTGTCCGGCACCGGCACGTCAGGTGCCACGCTGCGCGTCTATATCGAGCGCTACGAGTCGGACAAGTCGAGGCACGACCTCGACACCCAGGCCGCCCTTGCCGATCTGATAGCCGCGGCCGATGATATTGCCGGGATTCACAGCCATACCGGCCGCGCCGAGCCAAGTGTGATTACTTGAGGATGGCGCTGCACGCGCCCATAGCTCTCGCAGAGCGCCAGGTTAGATAATGACGGGCGTATGGCGCTGCACCCCCCTCTGGCCTGCCGGCCATCTCCCCCTCAAGGGGGGAGATCGGCAGTTTCAGCGCCTCGTTCCTCATGCTGCGTTGGCCGTTGGCGAAAGCGATGCGACGGTCCGATCTCCCCCCTTGAGGGGGAGATGCCCGGCAGGGCAGAGGGGGGTGCCTCGCGCTAACCTTGGCGGTATTTTCCAGTGACCCAGCTCGGCGCCACCGTCACCCGCGAAGGCATCCGCTTTGCCGCTTGGTCGCAGGCCGCCCGTCGGCTCTGGCTCTCGATCTTCGACGAGCAGGGCAATCGGGAAATCGAACGGCTCGAACTGCAGCCGGAAGGTGAGGGCGTCCATGCGCTGTTCGTTGCGGGCCTTGGCCAGGGCATCCGCTACGGCTTTCGCGCCGATGGCGACTACGCGCCGGAGCGCGGGCTGTGGTTCGACCCTGCCAAGCTCCTGACCGATCCTTACGCCGTCGAGATCGACAGGTCCTATGTCTATGACTGGCGGCTGGCCCAGCGCCGGGGCGAGGGCGCCGATACCGCACCGCTGATGCCGAAGGCGATTGCCGCTGCGCTGCCGAAGCCGGTGCAGGCTGCCCCGCCGCTATTCCAGCCGGGCGGCCTTATTTACGAAGTGCCGGTGCGCGCCTTCACCATGCTGCATCCGGACATTCCCGAAAAATTGCGCGGAACAGTCGCCGCACTTGCTCACCCGGCGGTTATCGAGCATCTGAAAAAACTCGGGGTTGGCGCGGTCGAACTGATGCCGGTGACCGCGTCGATCGATGAGCGACATTTGCCGCCGCTCGGGCTGCGCAATGCCTGGGGCTACAATCCCGTGACTTTCATGGCCCTCGATCCGCGTTTGGCGCCGGGCGGCATCATGGAGTTGCGAAACACGGTCGCCGTGCTGCGCGAGGCTGGCATCGGCGTCATCCTCGACCTCGTCTTCAACCACACCGGCGAGAGCGACTGGCTTGGCCCGACGTTGTCGCTGCGCGGTCTGGACAACCAGGCCTACTACCGGCACTCATCAGACGGCGGGCTGGCCAACGATACCGGCACCGGCAACACGGTCGCTTGCGACCATCCTGTCGTCCAGGAGATGGTCCTCGACACGCTTCGCCATTTCGTCAGGGATGCCGGCGTCGACGGCTTCCGCTTCGACCTGGCGCCCATTTTGGGCAGGGTCGAAGGAACATTCGATGCCGAGGCGTCGTTGCTGAGAGCGATGCGCGACGACCCGCTGCTGGCCGATCGGGTGTTGATCGCCGAGCCGTGGGACATCGGTTCCGACGGCTATCAGCTCGGTAATTTCCCGCCGCCCTTCCTCGAATGGAACGACAAGTATCGCGACGATGTCAGACGCTTCTGGCGCGGCGACGCCGGCATGGTCGGTGCGCTGGCGACCCGGCTTGCCGGTTCGTCCGATGTGTTCGCAACGAACAGGCAAAACGCCAGTCGGACCGTCAATTTCATCGCCGCCCATGACGGCATGACGCTCGCCGATATCGTGCGCTACGAGCGCAAGCACAACGAAGCCAATGGCGAGCAGAACCGCGACGGCCACAATGAAAACCTGTCCTGGAACAACGGCGCCGAAGGGGATGCGGACGATCCGGCCGTACCAACTGCTCGCCTGAACGATCAGCGCGCGCTGCTCGCCACGCTGTTTGCCTCACGCGGCACCATCATGCTGACCGCGGGCGACGAATTCGGCCGCACCCAGCAAGGCAACAACAACGCCTATGCGCAGGACAACGAGATCACCTGGCTCGTCTGGGCCGGCCGTGACCAGGCGCTGGAGCGCTACACGGTGGAACTCTCGAGGCTGCGCCGGTCGATGCCGGCGCTCTTCGATACAAGCTTCCTAACTGGCCAGCCGCAGGCAGGTTCGGGGACGCCGGACGTCGCATGGCTGACCGAAACGGGCACGCCGCTCGATGGACAAAGCTGGCAAGATCCGCAGCGGCACCGTCTTGTCATGATCCTGGGTGGCGCCAGCGACGACGAGCGCCGTCTCGCGGTGCTCGTCAACGGCGATCGTAGGGCCTGCATGTTCACCTTGCCTGAGCGTGAAGGATTTTGCTGGGTGCCAGCCCTCGAAACCGCCGAGCCAGCGGACAGCTCGCGACCGATATCGGGACGGGCGGTGATCTTCATGATCGAACGAGCGCAGGCCGGCACAGGGGAGAAGCGCAATGGCGGCAGGTGACAAGACCGGATGGTGGCGCGGTTGCGTCATCTACCAGATCTATCCGCGCTCCTTCCAGGACACGACCAGCGACGGCAGCGGCGATCTCGCCGGCATTACGTCGAGGCTCGCTCATGTCGCTTCGCTTGGTGTCGACGCAGTCTGGCTGTCGCCTTTCTTCAAGTCGCCGATGGCCGATATGGGCTACGACGTGTCGGATTACTGCGATGTCGATCCGATGTTCGGCACGCTCGAGGACTTCGATGCGCTGGTCGCCGAGGCGCATCGTCTCGGCCTGAAGATCGTCATCGACCAGGTGCTGTCGCATTCGTCCGACAAGCACGACTGGTTTGTCGAAAGCCGCGCCAGCCGCGATAACCCCAAGGCCGACTGGTACATCTGGGCCGATACCAAGCCCGATGGCGGCGCGCCCAACAACTGGCTCTCCGTCTTCGGTGGCCCGGCCTGGGAATGGGATTCGACCCGCCGGCAGTATTACATGCACAATTTCCTTGCCTCGCAGCCCGACCTGAATTTCCACAACCCGGAGGTCCAGGACGCGCTTCTCGACACGGTGCGGTTCTGGCTGGAGCGCGGCGTCGACGGCTTCCGGCTCGATACGGTCAATTACTATGTCCACGACCGCTGGCTGCGCAGCAATCCGCCGCTGGCGTCGAGCGTCGCCGGCACCAACGGCGAGACCAACACCTACCTCTACCAGGAGCATCTGTTCGACAAGACGCAGCCGGAAAACCTGGCGTTCCTGCGCCGCTTGAGGGCGCTGCTCAACGAATACGACAACCGCGCCGCGGTCGGCGAAATCGGCGATGAGGGCCGTTCGCTGCAGACGCTCGCCGCCTACACCTCCGGCGGCGACAAGCTGCATATGTGTTACACCTTCGACCTGCTCGGTCCGCAGTTCTCGGCCGCGCATGTGCGTGGCTGCGTCGCAGCCTTCGAGGCGGCCGTCTCCGACGGCTGGGTCTGTTGGGCGTTCTCCAACCATGATGTGGTGCGCCATGTCAGCCGCTGGACAAGGCCGGACAGCGATCCCGATGCGGTCGCAAGATTCTCGATCATGCTGCTCGCCTGCCTGCGCGGCTCGATCTGCCTCTATGAGGGCGAGGAGTTGGGCCTGGAGGAGGCGGAGCTGGCCTATGAGGATCTGCGCGATCCCGTCGGCATCCGCTTCTGGCCAGGCGTCAAGGGCAGGGATGGGTGTCGCACGCCAATGGTCTGGGAGGCCGGCGCCGACAATGCGGGCTTCTCCACGGCCAGGCCGTGGCTGCCGATACCGGCCAGCCATCGCGCCCGCGCGGTCGACGTCCAGAATGCCGACACGGCCTCGGTGCTGAAGTCCTATCGGACCACGCTGGCCTTGCGCGGGAAGCATGAGGCGCTGGTGTCAGGCTCGATCCGATTTCTCGACGCCGAGGGTGACCTGCTTGCTTTCATTCGCGAGGGCGGCGGCGAAAGACTGCTCTGTGTCTTCAATTTCGGCGGGGGATCGGCCAATTGGCCGTTGCCGGGGGACATCGGAGTGGTTACGGAACTTGACGGCGATGCCTCGCTAACCAGGGAGGTCGAGCTTTTGCTGCCGGGACTTGGATGCTTCCTCGGTAGGCTCGACTGATGCCTCGACTGCTCTACTGCACCAGCACGGAGCGTCCACAAGTCGCACCGGTGACCCGGACATCCGCCTCGCCGAGACGCACGCCAAGGGCTCCAAGCAGGTTGGCAAGCAAGGTATCGATCGGGGCTGCCACGCTGTTCAGAAGTGCCACCACCGGCGGCTTCACAAATCCCAGAAGGGCGTCCAGATTCAGCGGCAGGCCGAGTAAATTCGCCGTCAGCGACAGGCCGCTGACCAGCGACGTAGTCAACGATTGGGTAAAGTTTTGCGTGTAAGCGGTCCTTATCGTCTTGGCATCGATGTCGGCCTTGTTGAAAGTCAGCGTCGTCGCGGGGTTATTGGCCATGTTAAACGCCGCCGAGCCCACTACGGACACCACGGGGATGAGCAGAAGTTTCACGGCCGCGATTTCGGTGTTGGAAAACGTCTCCTTATTGGTGAAATCGGCAAAGCCGGCGCTGCTGCTGTCACCGAGATGTCCTTCGACGATACCGGGACGTGTAGCAACGGTGACCTTGATACTGTCAGGGCCTGTTGGACAACTTATGTCCATGAGCTTGGCCTCGGCATAGGCGACTTCGACATGCAGGGGCAAACTGACCGATACCAAGGTGATACCGCCTCCGACATTTTTGTTGCCGCCCCCGATCTTCACTATTAGCTTGATGCGGGTCTGCGCCGTCCGCACAATGGCGCCGACCTCGCCAACCGCCAGCCATGGCGAGGATTGCGGCGGTTCGCCGATAGCGATGGCGAGCGTGGTCGACAGCACCCCCGGAATGGCGGCGCCGAGCGCGACGTCGACCTGCTTCGAACCGTTTGCCAGTCCGGCGGCGGCGGTCAGCATGCCCATCGCACTGGCATCGACGCCAAGGCCGGCCGGCTTTTGGCCGAGGCCCAACTTGCCGACGGAGCCGAGATCGACCAGATGACTGAGCGGGATCTTGACCGTGCTGGTCGACTTGGAAGCGATCGTCTGCAGGGCGACCTTGGCCGTGTTGCCAAGCCCCGGCACATTGGCCATGGCCGTGGCGATTTGGCCGACGGTCGCCTTCGATGCCAGCACATCCGTATACGATACGCCGGTCAGGTTCAACTGTGTGGCAAGGCCGTCGACGAAGGAGAGCACGCTCACATCCGCAGAGAGCAGCGCGTTGTAGTCCATGACGCTGAGCGAGATGTTGCTGCCGAGAAGTCCGCCGAGAAGCGCGTTGAGGATACCGCCATCGAGGCTGGCGAGCCTCGATCCGACCGAGAACGTCGCCTGCGGCGTCATGCTGGCGATGGCTTGGGTGCCGATGACGGGAGTGGGGATCAGCGAACTCGCGAAATAGCGGGCCGGGATCTTCTTCAGGGTGACACGGACGGCATTGTAGGGTGTTACGCTGGCCTGGAAACGCTGGCCCACATTGGCGCCGGATGCCACATATCGCCCGGGTGTGACCGTCACGACGGTTTTGCCGGCCGCCGGCTCGATCGTCTGTCCCGAGCTTTGAACGACAACCCCTGGCATGCCGTTGTCGGTCAGCGTGGTGACAACCGCGGTGTTGACTTTGGTCATGTTCGAGGCGGCGGTGATCGCCGCCAGATCCACCATTGCCTGTGCTTCGCGGCGCTCGGTGTAGATCGAGGCTTCGTCGATGGCCACCGCGGCCAGCGCCAGCGCCACCGGCGCGCTCAATGCCGCCATGACGGTGAAGTTCGCTTTCCTGTCACCCAGCATCAACCGGGCAAGCCGACCGATCCCATTGCACGCATGCAGCAGCATTTAAATGCCCCCGACCCTAATCGTTGACTGGCGCTTGATGGTAGTCCCGGGCATGGCTATGCCCGGGAAAAGGTTCCAGATCGGCAGGTTGCGGGCATCGTACTGGATGGCCACCACGAACTGGCTTCCATCGGCCGCGCTGTCGTTGGCCTGGTAGGTCAACTTGCTGACATCCACGAAGGGATATCCGCCGGCATTGTTGGTGACGAAGCTGGCCACGAGCGTCTGGCGCTCGGTCTGGTTCAGCCCGGCAATGGCCGTGCGGGCCGCATCCGCTGCGATCTGCTGGATCGAGTTGGCGGCGCCGAAATATATACCGTATGCAACCATTCCGAGTAGAAGAAGAATGAAGATCGGCGAGAGTAAGGCAAATTCAACCGCTGAAGTTCCACGTTCTTCTTGAAATTTTCGCACCAAATGAAAGACTTTGGGCAATTTACTTGCTCCGTTGCTCATAGCCGCCACGCGTCTGAGATCGAACTGTATAGAAGGCAATCGTAATGTAACCTGTGGTTGCTTAAGAACGCATTAAGACATTCCGGCAAACTGGCGTGGCTCCGATTCGCGGTGAAAAATGGCGTCGAGGTGAAGAAACCAAGTCAAGCTTCTGGTTTCGGCTGGTGTTTCAGCGGCCACGCCATAGCTTTCGTCCGCCTTACTTTGGGTGACCCAGAGAGTCTGTTGAAATAAAAATTCTCCGCGTTAGTGTCTGGGCACGAGCCGCAGGACGGGAACCAGCGGCGCGCTCAAAGGGGTCAGATATCGGCTCCAGGGCGTCAACACTTAATAGGCGCGCCAACGGCAGCGCCGACAGGGAGAACTTCATGCTGAAAAACATGCTGAAGGCGACGGTGCTCGCCACGACCATGGCGCTGGCCGCCGGCACGTTCTACACGCCGGCTTTCGCCGAGACCGTCTATAACAGAGGCAGCGCCGCCGAAGCGGAGACGGTCGATCCGCACAAGACCTCGACAGTCTACGAAGCCGATATCATACGCGACCTGTTCCAGGGCCTGGTCATGCATGACCAGAAGACGAACCTCATTCCGGGCGCGGCCGAAAGCTGGACAGTGTCCGACGACGGCACTGTCTACACCTTCAAGCTGCGCAAGGATGGCCTCTGGTCGGATGGCAGCCCGGTGACGGCGGACGACTTCGTCTATTCGTTTCGTCGGCTGGAAGACCCGGCCACCGCTGCCGAATACGCCTCGATGCTGTACCCGGTGAAGGGTGCGGAGGACGTCAACACCAAGAAGGGCAAGCCGGAGGATATGGGTGTCAAAGCGATTGATGCAAATACCCTCGAAGTCACGCTGAAGGCGCCGACGCCTTACTTCCTGGAGATGCTGACCCATCAGGCCACCTATCCGGTCAACAAGGCTTCGATCGACAAGCTCGGCGCCGACTGGATCAAGGCGGGTAATCTCGTTTCGAACGGCGCCTATACGCTGGCCGAGTGGATTCCCAACGACCACATGAAGCTGGTCAAGAATCCGAAATTCTGGGACGCCGCGACCGTCAAGATGGACGTCGTCAACTATATCCCGACCGAAGACCGCTCATCGGCGATGAAGCGCTTCGAGGCCGGCGAACTCGACAGCTACGGCGACCTGCCGACCGAACAGCTCGCTGACCTCAAGACCAAGTTCGGCGACCAGGTCCGCGTCGGACCTTATCTCGGCACCTATTATTATGCGATCAAGACCGACAAGGCGCCGTGGGACAATGTCGAACTGCGCAACGCCATCTCGATGGCGATCGACCGCGACTTCCTCGCCGAGAAGGTCTGGCAGAACTCGATGCTGCCTGGCTATTCGATGGTGCCTCCGGGCATCGCGGGCTACTCGCCGGCAACGGCCAAATACGCCGACATGTCGCAGATCGACCGCGAGGACGCTGCCAAGAAGACCCTCGAGAAACTCGGCTATACGCCCGAGCATCCCTTGAAGATGGAGATCCGCTACAACACGTCGGAAAACCACAAGAACACGGCCGTCGCCATCCAGGAACAGTTGAAGCCGCTCGGCGTCGACGTCTCGCTCGTCAACACCGACACCAAGACCCACTACTCCTTCCTCGAGCAGAAGGGCGACTACGACGTGGCGCGTGCCGCCTGGATCGCCGACTACAAGGATCCGGAGACCTTCCTCGGCATCACCCGCAAGGCCAGCGGTAACAACTATTCGAGCTATGTCAGCCCGGCATATGAAGCGGCCATGGACAAGGCGGCGGCTGCCGGCGGTAAGCCGGAAGAGCGCATGAAGGACCTCGCTGAGGCCGAGCGCATCCTTGTCGATGACGTCGGTAACATTCCGCTTCTCTACTACAGCTTCCACGACATCGTTTCCTCGAAGCTGCATGGCTTCGACGACAATGTGATGGATATCCATCCGTCCCGCTTCATCAGTAAGGACTGATCCTTAGCCGGGCCGCCGCGCAACTCAATGCGCGGCGGTGCTGGTTGGCCATCGCATCGGTCCGGAAACCGGAATCGATTTTCGGTATGTCGGTGCGAAGATTTGAAGGCTAGAGCGCAACCGTCCGGCTGGACGCGCGTTGCTCTGGATCAAGCGGGGCACCGATGCTGCGATACGTATTACGGCGGCTTCTGACCGCCATCCCGACGCTGTTCGTCATCGTGACCATGGCGTTTTTCCTGATGCGCGTCGCGCCGGGCGGCCCATTCAACCAAGAGCGGGGGCTGAGCCCCGAGATCAAGGCCAATCTCGAAGCCCAGTTCGGCCTCAACGACCCGCTCTGGCTGCAATTCGTCCATTATCTCGGCAATCTGCTGCGCGGCAATTTCGGCCCGAGCTACAACATGCCGGACTTCACCGTCACCGAACTCTTCGCCAAGGGCCTGCCTATATCGGTTCAGCTCGGCGCCTCGGCGCTCGTCCTGGCGCTGCTGCTCGGTTGTGTGCTCGGCACCATTGCGGCGCTTAACCAGAACAAGCTTGGCGACTATACGGTGATCGCGCTGGCGACGGCCGGCAGCACCATCCCAACCTTCGTCATCGCGCCGGTGATCCAACTCCTGTTCGGGCTGACCTGGAGGCTGCTGCCGATCGGTGGGTGGGGCGATGGCGCTTTCATCAACAAGGTCGGTCCGGTGTTGACGCTCGCTCTGCCGCAGATCGCCATCGTCGCCCGGCTGATGCGTGGCTCGATGATCGAATCCTTGCGGTCCCATCACATCCGCACGGCGCGCGCGCTCGGCCTGTCCGATTGGTCGGTGGTGGTCAAGCACGCGCTGCGCGGCGCCATCCTGCCGATCGTCTCCTTCACCGGTCCGGCGGCGGCGGCATTGCTGACCGGCTCGGTCATTGTCGAGACGATCTTCTCCATTCCAGGCGTTGGCCGCTATTTCGTCGATGCCGCGCTCAATCGTGACTACACGCTGGTGATGGGAACGGTGGTGGTGATCGCCATCTTTACCATTGTCTTCAACCTGATCGTCGACGTCATGTACGCGGTCGTCGATCCGAGGGTGCGCTATGACTGACATCGCAGCCACAGCCGCCCCCGCCGTCGTCGGCCGTTCACTCTGGGGGGATGCCTGGGCGCGTCTCAAGGCCAATCGCGCCGCCATGTTCAGCCTGTACTACCTTGCCCTGATCGGTGTCGTCAGCGTATTCGGGCCGTGGTTCGTGCCACATCAATACACTACCATCTATGCCGACTATGTGCGCATGCCGCCAAGCCTGTCAGCCTATCCGAAGGCCGACATGGTCGAGACGGCGCTTACCGAAGCGATCAAGCGCATGCGGGTTGAGATCAAGGAGTGGCGGCAGGAAGGCAACCAGGTCTTCGTCACCGTCAAGTCGACCAGGCCGATCGACGATCGCAACATCCGTTATCTCGACCGTTCCGATGCCTTTGACGGCACCAAGATCGAGAGCAAGTCGCCCGACGGTCTTGAAGCGACGATGAGCGCCTCGATCAAGCAGCAATATTTCCTGTTCGGCACCGACAACACCGGCCGGGACCTATTGTCGCGCACGCTGATGGCCGGGCGCATATCGCTGGCCATCGGCCTGCTCGCGGGTGTCGTGGCGGTGGTCATCGGCGTGGTCTACGGGGCCGCGGCCGGCTTTGCCGGCGGCAAAATCGACGAGGTGATGATGCGCATCGTCGACGTGCTCTATTCCTTGCCCTTCATCTTCTTCGTCATCATGCTGGTGGTGTTCTTCGGCCGCAACTTCGTGCTGATGTTCCTGGCGGTCGGCGCCGTGCTGTGGCTCGACATGGCGCGGATCGTGCGCGGCCAGGCGCTGTCGATCCGCCGGCAGGAGTATGTCCAGGCGGCGGAAGCCATGGGTGTCGGCCAGCGCGGTATCCTGCTGCGCCACGTCATTCCCAATCTGCTCGGCCCGGTGGTCATCTACATGACGCTGCTGGTGCCGCAGGTCATCATCCTGGAGAGTTTCCTGTCATTCCTGGGGCTCGGCGTGCAGGAGCCGATGACCAGCTGGGGCGTGCTGATCTCGGTCGGCGCCAAGAACATCGGCACCGCCAACTGGCTGCTCCTGTTCCCCGCCTTCTTCCTCGTCTCGACGCTGTTCGCGCTGAATTTCGTCGGCGACGGCCTGCGCGACGCACTTGACCCAAGGGATCGCTAAGATGGGGATCGCCGAGATGGCTGCTTCCGAAACGATCCTCAGCGTCAAGGATCTGCGTGTCCGCTTCCGCACGCTTGACGGCGCCGTCGAAGCAGTCAAGGGCATCAACATCCATGTCAAATCTGGCGAGACCGTTGCCGTGGTTGGCGAATCCGGGTCCGGCAAAAGCCAGACGATGATGGCGGCGATGAGCCTGCTGGCATCGAATGGGGAAGCGACAGGCAGCGTCGATTATCGCGGCCGCAATCTTCTGACGCTTAGCAAATCCGAGCTCAACCAGGTTCGTGGCCGCAAGATCAGCATGATCTTTCAGGAGCCGATGACTTCGCTCGATCCGCTCTATTCGATTGGCAATCAGTTGATCGAGCCGATCCGCCGGCACCGGGGCCTGAATGCCCCCGACGCGCGGGAAGAGGCGCTCAAGCTGCTGCGGCTGGTGCATATTCCCGATCCCGAGCGGCGGATGAAATCCTATCCGCATGAAATGTCCGGTGGCCAGCGCCAGCGTGTGATGATCGCGATGGCGCTCGCCAACGACCCTGACATATTGATCGCCGACGAGCCGACGACGGCGCTCGACGTGACCATCCAGGCGCAGATCCTGATGCTTCTGGCCGAATTGCAGCGCAAGCTCGGCATGGCGATCGTCTTCATCACCCACGATCTTGGCATCGTCCGCCGCTTTGCCGACCGGGTCTATGTCATGCGCCAGGGCGAGGTTGTCGAGGAGGGGGAGGCGGAGGCCATCTTCGTCAATCCCCAGCATGCCTACACGAAAATGCTGCTGGCGTCCGAGCCGACCGGCAGCAAGGCGCCGCCGCCCGCCAATGCTCCGGTGCTGCTTGAAGGCAGAAATGTCGAAGTGACGTTCAGGATTGGCGGCGGGTTTCTTGCTGGTGAACCGCTGATGCTGCGTGCCGTCGATCACATCTCGATCCGGCTGCAGCGCAACCAGACCATCGGCATCGTTGGTGAATCCGGCTCGGGCAAGTCGACGCTCGGCCGCGCCTTGCTGCGGCTGTTGCCGAGCGACGGGCTTATCCGTTTCGGCGATCGCGACATTTCCCAAGCCGACAGGCAGGCGATGCGGCCGCTGCGGCGCCAGATGCAGCTTGTCTTCCAGGACCCGTTCGGCTCGCTGTCGCCGCGCATGACCGTCGGCCAGGTCATCACCGAAGGACTTCTGGTGCATGAGCCTGATCTCTCGGGCAAGCAGCGTGATCAACGCGCGGTCGACGCCTTGCGCGAGGTCGGCCTCGACCCCAACGCACGCAATCGCTACCCGCACGAATTCTCCGGCGGCCAGCGGCAGCGCATCGCCATTGCTCGCGCCATGATCCTGAAGCCCAGGCTGGTGGTATTGGATGAGCCGACCTCGGCGCTCGATCGCTCTGTGCAGAAACAGATCGTCGAACTGTTGCGCAAGCTGCAGGCGGACCACGAATTGTCCTATCTCTTCATCAGCCACGATCTGTCGGTCGTGCGCGCCATGGCCGACTACATCATCGTCATGAAACAGGGCAAGATCGTCGAGGAGGGGCCGACCGAGGCGATCTTCAGCGATCCGCGGCACGCTTACACACAGACGCTGATGGCCGCCGCGATCGACATGACGCGATTTCGCCTGAGCGCCTGAACCAGGCTTCGCACCGATACACTGGCTGTCCGCTCAATTTGTGGAGCTCGGGCACTTGCGTGCTCGCACAGCGGCAATGGCATCCTGTTGCTGCTTGAGCCGGTCGATCCTGGCTGTTTCACGGTTGGCCACCGCGGTCTTCACGCGTGAGCCGCCGAGCAGCCAGCGTGGAACATTGGTGTTGGCGACCTTGCCGCGCGTGATTGCCGTTTGCGAGATGTCACGGGCGACGTCTCCCATCGCCCTGTTGAGGTCGGTGCACGTCATCGAATCGTATTTCGCTGGATCGACGGTTCTGCCGAGCGATGAACAGCCAGCGACGAGAACCAGCGTCATCACGAGAATCAAGGGCGAGGCTGTGGTTGAATTCAAATTCATGTCGCACTCGGCCCGCCGTTCACTGACTCCATCAAGTTCACGACCCTAAGACCGACAGACCTTTTCGTCAAAATATGCGGCCTCGAAGAAACCTCCCACTGGGCCCGGCCTTTGCGGCCGACGCAGGAACATCTCAGTCACTGGAATTGCTATCTGCCGAGTGTTGGGCTCAATCGCTGGCAAACGGAGAGTACCGGTTCCGGCGACGTCGGGGCGGCCTTTCCTACGCTGCCTCGGCCACGAACCTCGACGGGGGGCAACCGCCGAGCACTGTCTGAGCGATGTCGGCGTCATTTTCATCGACATGCGCCGTCACCAGAACGACCCCTTCGGCAACCTCCTGATCATCCGCCTTTATGGCGGCCGTGGCGAATGTTCCAAACAGACCGGCAACGCCGCCACAGACCGCGCCAGCCACCGCTGTTGGCAATACGCCCGCAGCAACAGGATTGATGCCATAGGCCGCAACGGCACTCAGGCAGACCAACCCGCCGGCGGCAGCGCCAAATAACGATCCCAAAGCGGAAACCCGAAGAGATCCCGCCTCGTCATTGTAAGGCCCGATGATCGCGATCTGTACGCGAGGAATTCCGGCTGCCACCAAGTCGCTGGCGACCCGCGCCGCATCGACGGGGGAATCAAAAAGTCTGCAAATCGTCGGCATGGTCGCTTAACGCTTCTGGCTGTTCAGCGTCGTCTCGGTGAGGAATGACGCGGCAATCAGATCGTCAACCTCGATTGGGCCCTCGCCGCCCTCCATGATGGCTGCGACCTTCTGGAAGGTCTTCATCTCGTCTTCGGTAATCTGGGCTTCCGGCATCCTGGCTTTGATCTCTGTCATGCGCATGCTCAGGGCATAGGATTTCTTGGTCTCACGGTTCGACATGCTGCTGCTCATAGTTCATTGATCATTTTTTGCCCGCCACTCGAATTTGGGGCAAGGGCAAACGTTTCCAACCCTGGACTTCGGTCGGGGAGGGGTCGGACCTAAGTCTGGTCGTGGGCCGCAATGGTCTTGCCGACGGCGCCGCCAAAGCATGACCCAGGATGCGTGCCAAAAGGCCTTTCGTGGCCCGACTCATCAAGAATCGGGCCGGAGATCTGCGATCAGTACCCGTCGTTTTCGATCACAACGGGATGGTGCCGATGGTGGTGACGGTGGGTGGAGACGGAACCTGTCACGACAACAGTATCGCGGTGATGATGCCGGCGCCCATGGTCATAGAACGCTACGGTACCATGGCGGCGGTGGTGCAAGCGCTGACCGTCTTCGTTGATGATCTTGACGCTTTCGTGATGTCGATGATGGGTTCTAACAACCACATCGGCTTCGGCTGCCGAAGCCACAACGGGCAGTCCAAGGGAAAGCGCCAACGCGCACATGATCATTGTTTTCATTGCAGTTTCTCCATTTTCTTAATTAGCCCTTCATTGGATAAACTGCCCCTGATCGCTTTGGTTCCGGTCGTCCGGCATCGACCCGAACGTTCACTGGTCATCGCTGGATCTCGTCAAACGGCGGAACATTAGGCGTGCCTGATGGTTTATTTCCCGCAGCCGGGATCACGATTTGGTGTCTGCTGCGGATCAGTCGGCAAAGGCTGGTCGGCCCGCGTTCTCTGCCAGAGGCGCGGGCTTCCCAGGCAACAGGAGAGAGATCATGAACAATATCATTTGGCTCGTTGGAGCTGTGGTCATCGTGATAGCGATCTTGAGCTTTTTTGGCCTCCGCTGAGGGGGACGCGCGTACCAGTCGGGATGTTTACCCGAAACTGTCCGCGAGCGCACGCATGAAGGCATCAGGCGGCCGGTTGACTGGTTACTGTCCAGTGCAACAGGCATCGCTGTCGGCCGGGTCACAGAGGCACGGCGAATAGAAATTCGCCCATCCGACTGGCGGGGGACGCGAGTAATCTCGCTTGAGGGGCAGGTGGAGCGCCGAAGTCGGGATGCGTTAACTCTTTGTTTTCTCTGGTCGGAGTGGCAGGATTTGAACCTGCGACCCCCTCGTCCCGAACGAGGTGCGCTACCAGGCTGCGCTACACTCCGTGACCAGACCGCGGGCTTATAGCCGCCACACTTGGTTCCTGCAAGCGGCACGGCGGCACTTCTGTCGCATTTCGTCGGCTTTCGTCGAGCATTGCCCGAAAGGCCCGGATTCCCTTCCGGAATAAACGTGGCTTAAAGCCTTGTGTGCTAAGCCGCAGCCCTCGACAATTCGTAATTTCGGCCATTCGGAGTTTCCAGTCTTGTCCTTCAGCATCGTTGGCGACGCCCGGCCCAACAGTTTCGAATTCGAAACCGAAGCGCTGATCAAGCCATCCGGCTTTCGCGAATATGATGCGCGCTGGTGGTTCGGCCATCCCGGCTCCGCGCAACGACCGGAACTCAATCTGATCGGCGTCCAGGCGCTCGGCATGGGGCTTGGTACGCTGATCCGCCGTCTCGGCGCCGGTCCCGATATCGTCACCGGGCATGATTTCCGCTCCTATTCGCTGTCGATCAAACTGGCCCTGGTGTCCGGTTTGATGGCTGCAGGCGCACGGGTGAGGGACATCGGACTGGCGTTGTCGCCGATGGCGTATTTCGCTCAGTTCGCTTTGGATACGCCCTCGGTCGCCATGGTCACCGCTTCGCACAACGAAAATGGCTGGACCGGCGTCAAGATGGGTGCGGCGCGGCCGCTGACCTTCGGCCCGGAAGAGATGAGCGCGCTGAAAGCAATCGTGCTGTCCGGCGATTTTGACCTTGTCGGCGGCGGCTCCTACGATTTCATCCGCGACTTTCGCGCGACCTATCTCGACGATCTGACCCGCGACAAGCGCATCGCCCGAAAACTGAAAGTGGTCGCAGCCTGCGGCAATGGCACCGCCGGCGCCTTCGCGCCGCAAGCGTTGCAGCGCATCGGCTGCGAGGTCATCGCGCTCGACGTCGAGCTCGACCATACATTTCCGCGCTACAATCCCAATCCCGAGGACATGCGGATGCTGCATGCCATCCGGGACAAGGTGCTGGCATCAGGCGCCGACATCGGCCTTGGCTTCGACGGCGATGGCGACCGCTGCGGTGTCGTGGACAATGAAGGCAATGAAATTTTTGCCGACAAGGTCGGTGTGATGCTGGCAAGGGATATTTCCAGCCAGCATCCCAACTCGACCTTCGTCGTCGACGTCAAATCGACCGGCCTGTTCCATACCGACGCAATGCTGCGCGCCAATGGCGCCGTCACTGACTATTGGAAAACCGGCCATTCCTACATCAAGCGCCGCGTCGCCGAACTCGGTGCTGTCGCCGGTTTCGAAAAGTCGGGTCATTTCTTTTTCAATCCGCCGATCGGGCGCGGATATGACGACGGCCTGGTCACCGCCATCGCCATCTGCCAGATGCTGGATCGCAGCCCGGGCAGTTCGATGGCCGATCTTTATCGCGCGCTGCCGCTGACCTTTGGCACGCCGACCATGTCGCCGCACTGCGCGGACGAGGTGAAGTATGGTGTGGTCGAACGGGTGGTTGCCGACTTTCAGGCCATGAAGCGGGATGGAAGGGTTTTCGCTGGGCAGAAGATCGCAGACCTCATCACCGTCAACGGCGTGCGCGTCGTCGCCGATGACGGCACCTGGGGGCTGGTGCGCGCCTCGTCGAACAAACCGGAACTGGTCGTGGTGGTCGAAAGCCCGGTGTCGTCGCAGCGTCGACGGGAGATGTTCGAGGCTGTCGACGCCGTGCTGCGCCGCAGCTCCGAGGTGGGCGCCTACAACCAGACCTTTTGAATGGTAGTTGAATGACCGAGCGGATCGTCAGTTTTGTCATGAGCGGTGGCGTCGGCTCGCGGCTGTGGCCGCTGTCGCGCGAGGACAACCCCAAGCAGTTCCACGATCTGTCCGGCGACGGCTCGATGCTGGCCAAGACCTTGCGTCGGCTGACCGCCCGGCTGGAAGGCGGAACGCCGATCTTCCTGATCGCCGCGGAGCGCCATGCTGATCGCGTTCACGCCGATCTTGCTGGTCTCGACCTCGCCGGCGGCGGTCCGCTGTTCGAGCCGACCGGGCGCAACACAGCCGCCGCCGTCGCACTGGCGACGCTGCGCACACTGTCCGAGTTCGGCGACAGCCTGGTGCTGGTGGTGCCGTCTGACCATGAGATATCGACCCCGCGCCAGTTTTGGCAGAGCGTCGAAGCCGGCACCGAGGCTGCGCGCGTCGGCAGGCTGGTGGTGTTCGGCATCAAGCCGACGCAACCAGAGACCGGCTATGGCTATATCGAGGTCGCGGCCGAAAGCGGCGGCACCTTCGACGTGTCGCGCTTCGTCGAAAAGCCGGATATTGCGACTGCGCAGAGCTATCTCAAGGCCGGAAATTTCTACTGGAACACCGGCATCTTCCTGTTTCGCGCCCGCACCATGCGTGACGCCTTCATAGCGTTGCAGCCGGATATCTGGCAGGCCACCGAAGCAGCCTACAAGGCAGCGACATCGGATCTGTCCGGCCTTTACATGCCGCTGGAACTCTACGCCGCCATTCCGTCGAATTCGATCGACTACGCCATCATGGAGCGGGCAAAAGACATCGCCATGGTGCCGGCCGGCTTCCGCTGGAACGATCTCGGCTCGTGGCAGTCGCTGCTCGATGTCGGCCCCGCCGACGACCGGGGCAATGTCATCATCGGCGATGTCGTCGCCATCGATTGCGAGAATTCCTACATTCGCAGCGACGGCCGCCTGCTGTCGGCGATCGGCATGAAGGACATCGCCATCGTTTCGACATCGGATGCCACCTTCGTTGCCCCGGTCAGCCACAGTCAACACGTCAAGAAGATCGTCGAGCAGCTCGAAAAATCGGGTCGCCTGGAAACCAGGTTCACGCCGGCGCATGACCGCGTCATCGAAAGCGGCGCCTGGC
This sequence comes from Mesorhizobium sp. M0239, assembly GCF_040321815.1. NCBI lineage: Bacteria > Pseudomonadati > Pseudomonadota > Alphaproteobacteria > Hyphomicrobiales > Phyllobacteriaceae > Mesorhizobium > Mesorhizobium sp. M0239. The sequence goes on along the minus strand of NZ_JAMYSG010000003.1, from coordinate 231,214 downwards.
GCCGGCGCGTGCATCACTGGCTGTTTCAGGAGACCTTGCCGCTGTGGTCGACATCGGGGGTCGACGAACGCCATGGCGGCTTTCACGAAGCGCTCGGCCTGGACGCCTCGCCGTTGATGAAGCCCAAGCGCATGCGCACCATGGCAAGACAGGTCTATGCTTTCGCCGTCGCCCGGGCGCGCGGCTGGGACGGCCCGGCCGATCGGTTGATCAGCCACGGCATCGCCTTCATGGCCGGCAAGGGCCGCACCGACAAAGGCGGCTGGGTTCGCACGCTGAATGTCGACGGTTCGGTCGCCGACGCCACCGAGGATGCCTACGATCATTCCTGCGTGCTCCTGGCACTGGCGCATGCGCATATGTCAGGCAATCCCGACGCCTTGCGCCTCGGCGAGGAAACCTTCGCCTTTCTCGATGCGCATCTCGAAGACAGCCGCATGACCGGCTTTCTTGAGACATCGGACGGCAAAGGCGAGCGCCGCTCCAACCCGCATATGCACCTGCTCGAGGCCTTTCTCGCCTGGCACCAGGCGACCGGCGAGCGCGCCCATCTGCGGCGCGCGGCACGTATCATCGACCTCTTCCGCAGTCATTTCTTCGATCCGGAAAGCTGGACGCTTGGCGAGTATTTCGATGCCGAATGGAAACCCTCCACCGGCGAGAAAGGGTCATGGACCGAGCCCGGCCACCATTTCGAATGGGCCTCTTTGCTGGTAGATTTCGCCGGGCGTAGCGGCCAGGCCGAGTTGAGCGGCTTTGCCCGAAAACTTTACGCGTCGGCCACTGCCAATGGCCTCAACCGCGCCACCGGGCTTGCCTATGGCGCCGTCTCCAGGCAAGGCCTGCCGCTCGACCTGATATCCCGCAGTTGGCCGCAGGCCGAAGCCGTGAAGGCGGCGATCGCGCTGGATGGCTCTGGCGGCCCCGATCTCAAGCCGGAAATCGAAGCGCGCGTCGGCCGGCTGTTCCGCTGGCACATCGACCCGGCGCCGCTCGGCCTGTGGATCGATCGCATCGACGAGCGCGGCCGCTCGCTGGCATCGGACGTTCCTGCCAGCATCTTCTATCATCTGGTCTGCGCGCTGACGCAGTATCTTGATGGGACGGTGGAGAAGGGATGAGCCCGTATTGAGAGGCCGGCCTCTCAATACGGGCTCGCTACATCCCCAGTCTCGACATACACCGACTTCAGCTGCGAATAGAGTGCCAGTGCCGCCAGTGAATTCTCACGTCCGATGCCTGACTGCTTGAAGCCGCCGAACGGGATTTCCACCGGCGTCAGATTGTAGGCGTTGATCCAGCAGGTGCCAGCCTGCAACTCGGCGATGACGCGGTGGGCGCGCGGCAGGTCGCGCGTGAAGACGCCGGCAGCGAGGCCGAACTCGGTGTCGTTGGCGCGGTCGATCACCTCGTCCTCGCCATCGAATTTCAGCACGCTCATCACTGGTCCGAAAATTTCTTCACGGGCGATGCGCATGCCATCGGTGACGCCGGTGAACACCGTCGGCTCGACGAAGAAACCGCCCTGAAAACCTTGCAACGAAGGCACGTTGCCGCCGCAGGCGAGAACAGCTCCGTCCTGCTTGCCGATTTCGATATAGCCGACCACCTTGTCGTGCTGCGCCCTGGAGACCAACGGGCCCATCTGGGTTTCGGGGTCGAGCGGGTCGCCGATGCGGATTTTTTTGGTTCGCTCGACAAGGCGCTCGACGAAGCGGTCGTGGATGCCGCTCTGCACGAAGACGCGCGTGCCGTTGGAGCAGATCTGTCCGGTCGAATAGAAATTGCCGAGCATGGCGCCGCCAATGGCGTTCTCGATGTCGGCATCGTCGAAGACGATCAGCGGCGACTTGCCGCCAAGCTCCATCGTCGCGTGCTTCATTTTCGAGCCGGCCAGCGACAGCACCTTGCGGCCGGTCAGCACCGAACCGGTCACCGACACCTTGGCGACGACATCGTGGCCGACAAGCCCGGCGCCGACATCGCCATAGCCCTGCACGACGTTGAACAAGCCGTCGGGCAGCCCGGCCTCGCTGTAGATCTCCGCCAGTGCGAGTGCTGAAAGCGGCGTGTTTTCCGATGGCTTGAACACCATGGCATTGCCCATGGCGAGTGCCGGTGCCGATTTCCAGCCGGCGATCTGGATCGGATAGTTCCAGGCGCCGATGCCGACACAGACGCCGAGCGCTTCGCGCCTTGTGTAGGCGAAGGGTCCGCCGAGATCGACCGACTCGCCATTGTAGGCGGCGACGGCGCCGCCGAAATATTCAAGGCAGTCCGCGGCGGAAGGCGCGTCCGCCACCAGCGTTTCCTGGATCGCCTTGCCGGTGTCCAACGTCTCGATGCGGGCGAGGTCGGCATTTCGGGCGCGCAATATGTCGGCGGCGCGGCGCAGGATGCGCCCGCGCTCGACCGGTTTCAGCCGCGCCCAAGCGGGCTGCGCCGCCCGCGCTGCCTCGACGGCGAGCTCCAGCACGTTCGGCGTCGCCGAACGTAGCATGGCGATGGTCTCACCGGTTGCCGGATAGATGACCGGCAGCGGCGCGCCGCCTTCGTCCTCGATGTAGCGTCCATTGACATAGTGCGATGCCGTGGGCTGGGCGCGCATGGTTTTCTCCAGATGTATTCGCTACCAAGTCCGTTCGACAATGCCCTATCGATCCGCGACCTGCCAGCGCGGATTGATCCATGGTTCCTGGTTGGACGGCGCCAGCGGCGTGCGGCCAAGGATGTGGTCGGAAGCCTTTTCGCCGGTCATGATCGAGGGCCCATTGAGATTGCCGTTGGTGACGCGCGGGAAGATCGAGGAATCGGCGACCCGCAATCCTTCGACGCCGATGACCCGGCACTCCGGATCGACGACACTCATCATGTCGTCGGCGCGGCCCATCTTGCAGGTGCCGCAAGGATGGTAGGCGCTCTCTGCGTGATCCCTGATGAAGATGTCGAGATCGTCGTCCGACTGCACGTGGCTGCCAGGCGATATTTCCTTGCCCCGATAGGGGTCGAACGCCGACTGGCCGAAGATCTCGCGCGTCAGCCGGATGCAGTGGCGGAACTCCGCCCAGTCGTCAGGATGCGACATGTAGTTGAAGTGGATCACCGGCTTCGATTTCGGGTCCGGCGAGCGCAGCGTCACCGAGCCGCGCGACTTCGAGCGCATCGGCCCGACATGCGCCTGGAAGCCGTGCGACTTGGCCGCCGCCTTGCCGTCATAACGGACAGCCGCAGGGATGAAATGGTACTGGATATCGGGGTAGTCGACGCCGGCGCGCGAGCGCACGAAGGCCGCCGCTTCGAAATGGTTGGTGGCGCCAAGCCCGGTCTTGAGGAACAGCCACTGCGCGCCGATGAGCGCTTTCGAGAACGGATTCAGCACCGAATTGAGCGTGATCGGCAGCAATGATTCCTGCTGGATGTAGAGCTCCATATGGTCCTGCAAATTGCGGCCGACGCCGGGTCTGTCGGCCACCACGGCAATGCCGTTTTCGCGCAAATGCTCGGCCGGGCCGATGCCGGACAGCATCAGGATCTTGGGCGAATTGATCGACGAGGCGGCGACGATCACCTCACGTCGCGCCTTAACGACCTGAATCTTTTTGTGAGCTTCGATCTCGACGCCGATGGCGCGTTGATTCTCGATGATCACCCGCCGCGCAAAGCCCTTGACCAGACTCACATTTTTGCGCTTCAGCGCCGGTTTCAGATAGGCCGATGCCGCCGACCAGCGGCGACCGCCACTGATGGTCTGCTCCATCGGCCCAAAACCTTCCTGCTTGGAGCCGTTATAGTCGTCGGTCAGCTCGAACCCGGCCTGGCGGCCAGCCTCGACGAAGGCGCCGTAGAGCGGATTTTTACGCGAGCCGCGCTGCACATGCAGCGGCCCGCCGTGACCGCGCCAGCCATCCTCGCCGCCATCCGAGTCCTCCATGCGCTTGAAATAGGGGAGCACGTCGGCGAAGCTCCAGCCGGCCGCACCCTCTTCGGCCCAATGGTCGAAGTCGCGGGCATGGCCGCGCACATAGACCATGCCGTTGATCGAAGACGAGCCGCCGATGACCTTGCCGCGCGGCGTCGCCAGCACGCGGCCGCCGAGATGCGGCTCCGGCTCGCTGGCAAAGCCCCAGTCGTAGAGGCTCATGTTGAGCGGGATCGACAGTGCCGACGGCATCTGGATCAGCGGCCCGATATCGGTCCCGCCGAATTCGATGACGATGACCGAATGCTTGCCGTCCTCCGACAGGCGATAGGCCATGGCCGAGCCGGACGAGCCGGAGCCGATGATGACGAAATCTGCTTCAAGCATGGTTCATATGCGCCATAAAGTCGGCGAGCGAGACATTGCCGCCGGTAGCCACAACCAGGACGGTTTTGCCCGCCACATCCACCTCGCCGCCGAGCAGTGCCGCCAGCGAGGCGGCGCCGGACGGTTCGAGCACCAGCTTCATGCGCTCGAACGCGATCCGCATCGCCCGGCGGACAGACGCGTCGTCGACGGTGATGCCGCGAACACCCGCGGTCTTGACCGCGGCAAACGGCGCGTCGCCTGGCCGTCGCGACATCAGTCCGTCGCAGATCGATTTCGGCCCGATTGGCATCGTCTCGATGGCGCCATGCGCCAGCGACGAGCCCATGCCGTTGAAACCTTCCGGTTCGACGCCGATGATCTCAGTGGCGGGCGACAGATAGTGGAAGGCAAGCGAAACGCCGCCGATCAGTCCGCCGCCGCCGACCGAGCAGAACAAAAGATCAGCGCTGGCACCTTTGGCTTCGAGTTGGTCGAGCGCTTCGAGGCCGGCGCCCGCCTGGCCGGCGACGATCTCCGGATCGTCGAATGGATGCAGCAGCGCCAGCCCCTCGGTCTCGGCGATCTCGCGTGCCTTGGCGGCCGCGACTTCCTCACGTGCGCGCTCGCCGTGGTCGGTCAGCACGACACGAGCGCCATAGCCTGCCGTGGCGTCGCGCTTGGCGGCCGGTGCGTCGATCGGCATGACGATGGTGACCGGAATGGCAAGCGCTTGGCCGGCGGCCGCCAGCCCTTGCGCGAAATTGCCGGAGGAGTAGGCGACGACGCCCTTCTTCGCTTCGTCAGCTGAAAGCTGCTTCAGCCGCCAATAGGCACCGCGCACCTTGAACGAGCCGGCCCATTGCAGCGATTCCGGCTTGATGAAGACGCGGGCCGCACCCGTCTCGCGGGCCAGTGCCGTCGATTCCAGCAGCGGCGTGATCTGCGTCGCCCTGGATGTGACGGCATAGGCCTGCTTGAGATGGTCGAGGGAGGGGACGAGAAGGTCTGACATCATTCGCCTCGCGGATACCTTTTGCTCTCTTCGAGATTGTCTAGGTTCATGTGATTGCGCATGTAACGCTCGGACGCTTTTTGCAGCGGCTGGAAATCCCAGGGGTAATAGGCGCCGTTGCGCAGCGCCGGATAGACGACCCAGCGGCGCGCCTGGCTTTCGCGGACAGCGGCGTCGAAGCCGGCCATGTCCCAGCGCGCCTGGACCTTGTCCATGAATACCGCCACTAGGTCCGCATTGGCCGCGTCGTCGGCCAGATTGTCCCGTTCGAGCGGATCGGCTTCGAGATCGAACAGTTGCGGCGGATCGAATTCGCAATGGACGAATTTGTATCTGCCGTCGCGGATCGCCACCAAAGGCGCGTTGGACCCTTCGGCGGCATACTCCATCAACACCGGCGCGGTGCGCTCAATGCCCTCGGTGAGCGGCAGCAGCGACTGGCCGTCGGTCCACGGCGCGATCGCGGCGATGTCGATGCCGGCGAGGTCGCAAAGCGTCGGTGCCACGTCGAGATTGGAAACCGGCGTTTCGATCAGCCCGGCCGGCACACCCTTGCCCGCAATCATCAGCGGCACCCGCGCCGAGCCCTCGAAGAAGCTCATCTTGAACCACAGGCCGCGCTCGCCGAGCATGTCGCCGTGGTCCGAGCAGAACAGGATGATTGTGTCGTCGGCCATGCGGGTGCGCTCGAGAACATCCAGGATCTCGCCCAGCTTGTCGTCGACATAGGAGATGTTGGCGAAATAGCCCTGCCGCGAACGACGCACCTGTTCCGGCGTGATCTCGAAAGAAGGATAGTCGCTGGCGTGGTACAGCCGCTGCGAATGCGCATCCTGCTCGTCATGCGCGATGAACCCGGTTTCCGGATCCAGCGCCTGGCAATACTCATAGAGATCCCAATATTGCTTGCGCGCGACATAGGGATCGTGCGGGTGCGACAGCGAGACGGTGAGGCACCAGGGCCGATGGCTCGCATCGTCCTGTTCGCGCGAAAGCTGATAGAGCTTCTGTGTGGCCAGGAACACGACCTCGTCGTCATACTCCATCTGGTTGGTGATCTCGGCAACGCCGGCGCCGGTCACCGAGCCCAGATTGTGATACCACCAGTCGATACGCTCGCCGGGCTTGCGGTAGTCCGGCGTCCAGCCGAAATCGGCAGGGTAGATGTCGGTCGTCAGCCGCTCCTCGAAACCGTGCAACTGGTCCGGCCCGACGAAATGCATTTTGCCCGACAGGCAGGTGTAGTAGCCGGCGGCGCGCAGATGATGGGCAAAGGTGGGGATCGATGAGGCGAATTCGGCCGCATTGTCATAGACGCCGGTGCGCGACGGCAACTGTCCGCTCATGAACGAAGCACGCCCTGGCGCGCAGAGCGGCGAGGCCGTGTAGTTGTTGGCAAAGCGCGCCGAACGCGCGGCCAACGCTTTCAGATGCGGTGTGTGCAGAAACTCCGCCGGGCCGTCCGGAAACAGGGTTCCGTTGAGCTGGTCGACCATGACGATCAGAAAATTTCGCTTAATTGTCACTTTTGCGCCGCTCGCCGAGTTTTGTTTCGAGATAGTCCTCGACCAGCGCGATCGCGGTCGCAGCATCGGGCACGCCGTCTTTCAGCGCCCGCCTGATGTAGAGCCCGTCGATCATCGCCGCTGTCGCTTCGGCGGCGCGGTCGGCTTCGGCTCTGGGCAAGATGCCGACAAGCCCGCTCATCAGGTTCGAATGCAGTCGCCGCGCATAGACCCTGAGCAGTCGGCGCAACGCCGATGATTTCTGCGCCTCGACATAGAAGGCGAGCCAGGCGGCGATGGTTTCCGGCTGGAACTGGATGTCGGAGAAGTTGACGGCGACCACCGCCGAGACGCGCTCGCGCGCGGTATTGGCCGAACCAAGGGCGCGCAACGTGTCGGCGGTCAGTTCGGCCAGGATGTGGCGCATCGTTGCCAGCAGCAGCTCGTCCTTGGCGCCGAAATAGTGATGGGCAAGGGCCGACGAAACCCCTGCGCGCCCGGCGATTTCGGACATGGTCACGTCGAGCGAGCCGCGCTCGCCGATCGCCGAGATCGTCGCGTCGATAAGCGCCTTGCGGCGCAGCGGTTCCATTCCGATTTTCGGCATCTTGCAATGATCCCTTTCGAGTAGGATTATTTTTTATTGACGGGTCAATCAACAAAAAAATCAGCACTGGCGTCGCCTGTACCAAGCGATTGTCTGCTCCCAGCCCTTCACGAGGCGAGCAGGATTGTTTATATTTGAACAATAGAGGCGAAATGCGCCGTGGCCCACATGCTAGGCTGGCGCCAAGGATGGAGACCGCCATGACCGCATGCATCGTTGGCTGGGCGCATTCGCGCTTCGGCAAGCTCGAGGGCGAAACGCTCGAGAACCTCATCGTCAAGGTCGCTACGGACGCGCTCGACCATGCCGGCATCGGTCCCGACGAGGTCGACGAGATCGTGCTCGGCCACTTCAATGCCGGCTTTTCGGCACAGGATTTTACCGCCAGCCTGGTGCTGCAGGCCGACGACCGGCTGCGCTTCAAGCCGGCGACGCGCGTCGAGAACGCTTGCGCCACCGGATCGGCGGCGGTCCGCCAGGGCATCCGTGCCATCGACGCGAATGCCGCTCGCATCGTGCTGGTGGTCGGCGCGGAGCAGATGACGACAACGCCGGGGCCGGAGATCGGCAAAAACCTGCTCAAGGCGTCCTATCTGCCCGAGGACGGCGAGACACCGGCGGGTTTCGCTGGCGTCTTCGGCAAGATCGCGCAGGCCTATTTTCAGCGCTACGGCGACCAGTCGGATGCGCTGGCCATGATTGCCGCCAAGAACCACAAGAACGGCGTCGATAATCCCTATGCGCAGATGCGCAAGGATTTCGGCTATGAGTTCTGCCGCCAGGAGAGCGAGAAGAACCCGTTCGTTGCCGGCCCGCTGAAGCGCACCGATTGCTCGCTGGTCTCCGATGGCGCTGCCGCCCTTATCCTCGCCGACACCGCGACGGCACTGAAGATGCGCCGTGCCGTTGCCTTCCGCGCCAACGAGCATGTGCAGGATTTCCTGCCGATGTCGAAGCGCGACATCCTGACCTTCGAAGGCTGCGAACAGGCCTGGACCCGGGCGCTCAAGAACGCCGGCGTGACGCTCGACGATCTCTCCTTCGTCGAAACGCATGACTGCTTCACCATTGCCGAACTGATTGAATATGAGGCGATGGGCCTTGCCAAGCCGGGAGAGGGGGCCAAGCTGGCGCTGGACGGCACAACGGCTAGGGATGGTCGCCTGCCGGTCAATCCATCCGGCGGGCTGAAGGCCAAGGGCCATCCGATCGGCGCCACGGGCGTGTCCATGCATGTCTTGACCGCCATGCAGCTTGTCGGCGAGGCCGGCGGCATCCAGGTGCCGGGCGCAAAACTTGGCGGCATCTTCAACATGGGCGGTGCGGCGGTGGCCAACTACGTTTCCATTCTCGACCGGATCAGATAAACCGCCCGCATTTACGGGAGGGTTCATGACAAATCCGGTTCTGATCGAAGTGTTGCGCGGCGCGGTCGTCGAGAGCGCGCATCGCGGCTCAGTCGCGGTCTTCGATGGCGACGGCAAGCCTGTCTGGGAGATCGGCGACACGGCCAAGCCGGTGTTTCCGCGCTCGGCGGTCAAGGCGATCCAGGCATTGCCGCTGGTCGAAAGCGGGGCGGCCGATGCCTATGGTTTCGGCAACCGCGAACTGGCGCTTGCCTGTGCGTCCCATTCGGGCGAGCCGGCCCATGTCGAACTGGCGCGATCCATGCTGGCCAAGGCCGGGCTGGACGGTTCGGCTCTCGAATGCGGCACGCATTGGCCGTCCAATCATGATGCTGAGATTGCACTCGCCCGCGGCGGCGGCTCGCCGAACGCATTGCACAACAATTGTTCCGGCAAGCATTCCGGCTTCCTCTGCACCTGCGTCCACGCCGGCATTGCACATCGCGGCTATGTCAAGCCGGGACACGGCCTGCAGGAGATGGTGCGCGATGCCATGCAGTCGGTCACGGGCGCTGTCCATGGTGAGGACCAGCGAGCCATCGATGGCTGTTCGATCCCAACCTATGCGGTGCCGCTCAGGAGCTTCGCGCTCGGCTTTGCCCGCATGGCCACGACATCAGGTTTTGGCCCAGAGCGAGCCAAGGCTGCAAAGCGGCTGCTTTCCGCCTGCATGGCCGAGCCCTTCTTGGTTGCCGGCAGCGGCCGCGAAGACGTCGCGCTGATGCAGGCCGCACCAGGGCGGATTTTCACCAAAGGCGGCGCCGAGGGCGTCCATTGTGCCGCAATTCCGGAGCTCGGTCTCGGCATCGCGCTCAAATGCGACGATGGCGCCGGCCGCGCCGGTGAAGCCATGGCTGCCGCCGTCCTTGCCAAACTGTTGCGCGCCGACGAGGCCTTGGCGTTCAAGCTGAGCGAATTGGCAAACACGCCCATCGAAAACCGCAACGGTGCCAAGGTCGGGGCGCTGAGGCCGACAGCAGCCCTCAACTGACGTGATTGCGCTCGACGGTCAGATGCGCATAGCCGGTATTGTCCGATGACGTGAGATCGCCAGTCGCCGGTTCGGCCCAGCGCTGGCCGACAATGGCGCCGTTCAGCGCACCGTCGATGACATTGTCTGAAATGATGGCCGTACCGGCGCCCTCGACCACGGATACGACGATCCCGGTTCCGGCCTTGCGAATGATGTTGCCGGTGGCGACGACATTGCGCAGGTACGGGCCCCAGCCGATCTGCATGCCATAGAGCGGCGTGTTCTCGATGACGTTGTTGGAAACGGTTGTGTCGGCTTCGACGCCGATGCCAACGCCAAACCCTGGCGAGTCGGCGGGGTAGGGGCCGCTGGTCGACAGATTGCGCACAATGTTGCCCGAGCAGACGCCCATGCGGCCGCCTTCGTTGAAATTGACGATCGAGATGCCGTTGGCGGCACCGTCGACGATGTTGTTGCTGATGATGGCGCCTTCGAACGAGAATTCGGAATAGACCGCCGTTTCGCCCGAGCGCGAGCAGGTGTTGCCCGATATCTGCAGGTTGCTGGCGCTGTTGGCCCGGATCGCCGAGAAGGCGCAGTCCGAGACGATGTTGCCCGAGATTACGACATTGCCGGCGCGAAAGGCATTGATGCCGTTGCCGTTCTGCCCGGTTCCGCCGCCGCGTGCCTGGATCCGTTGGACGCGGTTGCCGGTGACCATGGTGCCGTCTTCCGCCGCCTGCCAGCGGTGCACGAGGATGCCGCCATTGGCGCAATCGGAGACGGTGTTGCCCGTGATAGACAGCCCGCCAGCCTCGACCGAGTAAATGCCGGCATCGGCGGCACCCGATATCTCGCTGCGCTCGACCCCGCCCGCCGCATGTTCCAGCGCCAGTCCGTTCTTGCCGCTGCCGGTGATCTGGCAATTGTCGATGGCGAGGTGCGCGATACGGCGCAGATCGAGCAGCCCTTGCGTGTAATCGCCCATCGTGCGGTTCGAACCATCGAAGACCAGACCGCTAAGTTCGATATGGTCGGCCTGTTCGGCCATGAACAGGTGGCCGTCACCGCCGTAAACGATGCGCGTCGCGCCCGGCACGCCGGAAAGACGCACGCGGCCGGGCAGCGAAAGATTGGAGACGACATAGGTGCCGGGCGGCAGGAATATCGGCATGTCGCGGCTGTTTGCGTCACGCAGGAGTTTGGCGAAGGCCTTGCTCTGATCGTCTGATGTGCCGGGCTGCACGCCGAGGTCGGTGGCATTGATCGAGCCGCGGATCGAGGCTTTCTCGATGCCAGTCAGGTTTGCGGCCACCGCCTTGCCAAGCGCAAGCCCCATGACGGCAAAGCCGGCGGTCCCGGTCAGCAGCGTTCGTCTGTTCAACATCGGCACAGAATCCCAGCGTTCAAGCCTGCTTATCGCAGGAATCGTGCCAGCCGTTCTGTCTCTCCTGCCGAGCGCGCGACAATGGCTTGTCGAGCAGCCTCTGCGGGCCTAAGTTCAGGAAATGAGCAGAGCTTTCACCCGCGAGGAAGACAGCGAAAATGCCATTGCCGGTGTAGGTGAACGGCCAGTCAGCCACCATCGCAATCTGGTGACGGAACGCGGCCTGGCGATGATCGACGAGAATCTTGCCGATCTGCGCGACATACTGGCGAAGGCCGAGCGCAAAGCCGACCGCGAGCGCATCGCGGTCGTGTCGCGCGACCTGCGCTATTGGACCGCCCGGCGTGAAAGCGCCGAACTCTCCGCACCGGAGCCGGGCAGCGACGTGGTGCGCTTCGGCATGGGCGTCACGATCGAAGGCGACGACGGCAGGAAGGTGCACTGGAAAATTGTCGGCGAGGACGAAGCCGATCCGGCCAAGGGTAGCATTTCGCATGTTTCGCCGATGGCCATGGCCCTGTTCGGCAAGAAGGTCGGCGACTTGGCCAGCGTCAACGGCAAGGAATGGGAAATCGTCAAGCTGTCCGAGAGCTAATCCTCGAGCTTGACGACATGGTCGCGGAAGAAAGCCGCGGCTCCAGTTTCATCGATCTCGCCAGCAGCGACCATCAAGACCAGTTGAATGACGTCCTGCTGGTCGGCCTCGACGCTCAATCCGTTGAAATAAAGAAACAGATCGGCCGCTGCAAAGGCAGTACGTTTGTTGCCGTCAACGAACGGATGATTTTTGGCGATGCCGAACAGGTATGCCGCCGCCAGTTCGCAAAGATCCGGATCGCCATAAATCTCTCGCTGCTGTGGACGGGAGAGCGCCGACTCCAGCATGCCTTCATCACGTATGCCTGCCGCCCCGCCGTGCAGGCGCAACTGCTCAGCGTGAAGCGACTCCACGAACTCCCTCAAATGATGCTCGGTCATTTCGCGAGCGCACGGTAGGCAACCTCGTACTTTTTCATCCGCTCGCGTGCGATCTTCATCTTACGCTCGAATTCCTCGGCGCTGTCTTCGGTGCGACGCAAACGAAGCTCTTCACCTTCCTGAACGATGACGATGCTGTCGCCTGCCTTCATGTTCAGACGATCGAGCAACTCCTTGGGCAGGATCACACCCTCGGAATTGCCGATCTTGCGAATGGTCGTGTTCATGACAGATATCCTGTTGCAACGCAGATTATAACTCGACCGGCGAGAAGTTGCAACAGATATTATAACAAGTCTAGGCCAGCAGCCGGTCCAACAAACGATCCGCTGCTTCCGGTATGACCGTGCCCGGCGGGAAGATCTCGGCAGCTCCCGCCTGCCGCACCGCGTCATAGTCTTGCGGCGGGATGACGCCGCCGGCGACGATCAGCATGTCGCCGCGGCCGAGCTTTTTCAGCGCGTCACGTAGTTCGGGGATCAGCGTCAGATGTCCCGCCGCCAGCGACGAGGCGCCGACGATGTGGACGTCCTGTGCGACCGCCAGCCTGGCGATCTCATCCGGTGTCTGGAACATCGCGCCGACGGTGACGTCGAAGCCGAGATCGGCGAAGGCCGTGGCGATGACCTTCTGGCCACGGTCGTGGCCGTCCTGACCCATCTTGGCGACCAGGATGCGCGGCTTGCCGCCGGTCTTCTTCTCGAAGGCGTCAAGCTTGTCCTGCAGACCCTCGACCACGGGATGATCGCCAAGCGCCTTGCGATAGACCCCGGAAATGGTCTGCACCGTGGCGACGTGGCGCCCAAACGCCCTTTCCAACGCGAATGAAATCTCGCCGACCGTGGCATTGGCGCGCGCGGCTCGGATGGCGAATTCCAGCAGGTTTTCATTGCCTTGCGCGGCACGGGTCAGCGCATCGAGCGCGCTTTCGACGGCGGCGACGTCGCGCGTGCCCTTCAGCCGTTGCAGCTTCGACAATTGCCGCGCCCTGACTTCGGCATTGTCGATCTTCAGCACGTCGACCTCGATGTCGGACTCGGGCCGATGGGCATTGACGCCGACCAGCATCTGCTCACCGGAATCGATGCGCGCCTGCGTGCGTGCGGCGGCTTCCTCGATGCGCAGCTTGGGTATGCCCTGTTCGGTCGCAGCGGCCATGCCGCCGAGCGCCTCGACCTCCTCGATATGGGCAAGGGCGCGCGCCGCCAGATCATGCGTCAGCCGTTCGAGATAGGCCGAACCGCCCCACGGGTCGATGATGCGCGTGGTGCCGGATTCCTTTTGCAGGATGAGCTGCGTGTTGCGGGCGATCCGCGCCGAATGGTCGGTCGGCAGCGCCATCGCCTCGTCGAAGGAATTGGTGTGCAGCGACTGGGTATGGCCCTGCGTTGCAGCCATCGCCTCGATCATGGTGCGGATGATGTTGTTGTAGGGATCCTGCGCCGTCAGCGACCAGCCAGAAGTCTGGCAATGGGTGCGCAGCGACAGCGAGCGCTCGTCCTTGGGCGAAAAATTCTTCTGCATCAGGGTCGCCCACAACAGGCGCGCAGCCCGCAGCTTGGCGACTTCCATGAAGAAATTCATGCCGATGGCCCAGAAGAAGGACAGGCGAGGCGCAAAGCGGTCGATGTCGAGGCCCGCCGCGACGCCGGCGCGGGCATACTCGATGCCATCGGCGATCGTGTAGGCGAGCTCAAGGTCGGCCGTCGCGCCGGCCTCCTGCATGTGATAGCCGGAGATCGATATCGAATTGAACTTCGGCATGTTCTTCGATGTGTATGAGAAGATGTCCGACACGATCCGCATCGAAGGTTTCGGCGGATAGATGTAGGTGTTGCGGACCATGAATTCCTTCAAAATGTCGTTCTGAATGGTCCCGGCGAGATCCTTCTGCGCAACGCCTTGTTCTTCCGCAGCGACGATGTAAAGCGCCATGATCGGCAGCACCGCGCCGTTCATCGTCATCGATACCGTCATCTCGTCGAGCGGAATGCCGTCGAAGAGCTGCCGCATGTCGAGGATGGAATCGATGGCGACGCCCGCCATGCCGACATCGCCGGCAACGCGCGGATGATCGCTGTCATAGCCGCGATGCGTGGCGAGATCGAAGGCGACCGACAACCCTTTCTGGCCGGCGGCAAGGTTGCGTCGGTAAAAAGCGTTGGAATCTTCGGCCGTCGAGAAACCGGCATATTGCCGGATCGTCCAGGGCTGCTGGACATACATGGTCGGGTAGGGGCCGCGCACGAAGGGCGGCAGGCCGGGATAGGTGTCGAGATGCGGCAGCCCCTTGAGATCGCTTTGATTGTACAGATGCTTGGCAATGAGCCCTTCCGGCGTGGTCCGCTGGCCTTTGACCTCGACAGGCGTGCGGCGTGGCGGGATCCAGCCGATCTGGCCGAAGTCCGGGATCAAGAGCCGGCTCCGATCGATTGGTCGATGCGGACTGGAAACAGCGGCTCGCAGACGGCAACGCCTTCGGTGAAGGCCGGTCGCCGTTCCGCCGCCAGCGTCTCGACCGGGCGTTCGTCTTTTGATGGATAGAGCGTGGTGCCGATGATGGCCCGTTCACCTGTGCGGTAGGCTGCATTGCGCTGCTCCGCCGCTGCGTGGACGCGCTTCTGGATGTGTCCGTCCTGAAGGCTGGACAGGACACCGCCCTCGGCTTCGATCGTCTGCAATTCCGCCCAGGCCAGCTCGCACAATTCCATGGTCAGCGCCTCGACAGCGCCGGAACCATAGGCGGGATCGGCGACATGATCGATATGGCTTTCATTGGCCATGATCAGCTGCGTGTTGCGGGCAACACGACGTGCAAAACCCGCCGGCAGACCATGCGCGATCGTGTGCGGCAGGATGGAGATCGAATCGGCGCCGCCGCACGCCGCAGCAAAGCATGCAATGGTGGTGCGCAGGATGTTGGTCTCCGGGTCCATCGCCGTCATCATGCGAAACGACGTCTCGGCATGGATACTGGCCGTGGATGTCGGGATCGAACAAGCCTCCTGCACCCGCGCCCAGAGCCTGCGCAGCGCCCGCATCTTGGCTATCGACAGCAACTGGTCCTGGTCGACGCTGAGTGCAAAACCGATATGAGGCGCAGCATAGACAAGCGGCTGCCGCGCCGTCTCGAACATTCTGAGATAGGAGACAGCCGAAGCCAGCATGATGCCAAGTTCCTGCGCTTCCGTGGCGCCGGCATTGTGGAACACGCGCCCGTCAGCTTCCAGCAGCACGCCCGGAACGCCCATCGCGAAGAAATGCGCCAGCGACTGCGGCATGGAGGCCTGCAGCGCCTCGATAGACATGCGCAGCCGACCGGTTCCCGCGAAGATCGCCGCTGGATCGATGCCGAAGGAGAGGTTGAGTTTTGCCGGGTCCGACCGCCGCTTGCTCAGGAAAGCGACCAGCCAGTCGGCCACGGCGCGGCTCCAGGGATGGGCGTCGATGCGAACCTGGATGCGGTTGAGCGGTATGCCGTCCAGCACCGCCTCCAACGCCTCCGCCGTTCTCGGCAAGCCGTATCCGAACGCGTTCGGCGCCCCTTCGAAGACCAGCGACAATCCCGTGGCACCTTGTGCAACATCCTCCAGCGCTTGGCTTCTGGCGCGGTTGATGTCGGGATCGTCGACTCGCTGGCTGACGATCCATGGCGATTTCGGGTTTGCGCGCACGATCGGTTCCGCCGCGGTGCTGCGGTCGTAGAGCGGTTCGATACGGATGTTGTCGTCGCTGTGCGAGACCAGCCTTTCCTCGAAGGAAGCGCCTGCCAATGCCTTTTCCGCCAAGGCGAGCCATCGCTGGCGCTCGGCGTTCTCGGGTTCCACGTCCTGGATCAAGGCTCCGGCGCCCATCCGTCCTCCTCGTTTCATGCGGCCGCACCAGCCGGGAGTGGTTCAGTCTACGGTCCCCGGTCCGATATCGCAATGCAATGCGCTTCCAGAGACCGGATTCGATCCATCAGATATAGGTCAGTCCGCGTGGACGACGATTGCCAAACAGCGGCAAAATCCGCAAGCTCCAAAAACCCGATTTGAACGAATGGCCCGGATTTGGACGAATGGCCCCGATTTGGACGAATGGCATTGTCGCTGTGCAATGGCCTCACTATACCTGCGGCAAGGCCACTGGCTTTAGACATCAGTTTGCGGAGACCGTGCATATGGCTGACAACACCAGTATTTTCATCGGCGCCAGCCGCAAGCCCGACGACAGCTATCAGCGTGCCGAGCAGCTGTTGCTGCAATATGGGAATCGTCATGGCCTGGTGACGGGCGCCACCGGTACCGGCAAGACAGTCACCTTGCAGATCCTGGCCGAAGGATTTTCCAACGCCGGCGTGCCGGTGTTCTGCGCTGACATCAAGGGGGACCTGTCGGGCATCGCGATGATGGGCACGGCACAGGATTTCCTCGTCAAGCGGGCCGAACAGGTCAAGCTCGATCCTTATGACTTCCAGGAATTCCCCGTTATCTTCTGGGACTTGTTCGGCGAGCAGGGTCATCCGATCCGCGCCACGGTTTCGGAGATGGGGCCGTTGTTGCTGTCGCGTCTGATGAACCTGACCGAGGCGCAGGAAGGCATCATGAACATCGCCTTCCGCCTGGCTGACGAGGAAGGTCTGCTGCTGCTCGACATGAAGGACCTGCAGGCGCTCTTGGCCAACATCGCCGAGCGTGCCGACGAGATCGGCTCACGCTACGGCAACGTGACGAAGCCATCGGTCGGGGCGATCCAGCGCACGCTGCTGGTCCTGGAGCAGCAGGGGGCCGCAAATTTCTTCGGCGAACCGGCACTGCGTATCGCCGATATCATGCGCACCACCCGTGACGGACGCGGCGCCATCAGCGTGCTTGCCGCCGACAAGCTGATGATGAATCCGCGGCTCTACGCGACCTTCCTGCTATGGCTGATGTCGGAACTGTTCGAGGTGCTGCCGGAAGTCGGCGACCCCGACAAGCCGAAGCTGGTGTTCTTTTTCGACGAGGCGCATCTTCTGTTCGACGAAGCACCCAAGGTGCTGATCGATCGCGTCGAACAAGTGGTCCGACTGATCCGCTCGAAAGGCGTCGGCGTCTATTTCGTCACGCAGAACCCTTTGGATATCCCTGAAAAGGTTCTGGCCCAGCTCGGCAATCGCGTCCAGCACGCGCTGCGCGCCTATACGCCGCGTGAGCAGCAGGCAGTCCGGACGGCAGCCGAGACGTTCCGGCCAAATCCCGATTTTGACTGCATGACCGCCATTACTCAGCTTGCCACAGGCGAAGCGCTGGTCTCGACGCTTGAGGCCAAGGGTGTTCCGTCCATGGTGCAGCGGACGCTTATCCGCCCGCCATCCTCGCGGCTTGGACCCATAACTGCCGCTGAGCGGCAAAAGCTGATCCAGGAAAGCCCGGTCGCCGGCCAGTACGATCAGGCCGTTGATCGCGAGTCGGCTTTCGAAATGCTGCAAAAAAAGGCCAAGGACGCGCAGGATGCCGAAGAGCAGGCCCAGCAGGCCGGCAGCGGCGGCTCGCGCTGGACCATTCCGGGCTTCGGCAATGACGATCCCGCGCCGCGATCCGGTGGCAGGCGCACATCTGCACCGCGCCCGTCCAGCCGCCAGACCGTGGCCGAGGCGGCGATCAAGTCCGTGGTGCGCTCCGTCGGCTCGTCGGTCGGCCGGGCAATCGTGCGCGGGATATTGGGCAGTCTTTCCAGAGGGCGGTGAGCTTCGGATCTGAGGCAGGGGCATCCGCTTTGGCGAAATGCCCGTGGCTTGGAGCCGCATCGGATAGGCGGCATTGGGACAGCCGGTTTTGGCGGAAAGACGTTGGCCGGTTCGAGGAGGGCCCGAACCGACCTTTTCTGCGTCAGGTCGCTTCGAGCACCATGTTGAGTGGGGTCTGGGCAGCCCGCCGGACACGAGAGAACCCACCTGACCGGATCACGTCCGTCAGCCGGTTCTCTCCTGCTTGAGCTCCGAGCGCGAGGCCCGTCTCCTGTGCCAGTGATGTGGGAACGCAGATCATCGTCGAGGCCGAGTAGTACAGCCGTCCGACCGGATTGATATTTTCCTCCAGAGTATCTCCCGCCATGGGTTCGACGATCATCCAGGTGCCGCCCTCTTTTAGCGATTTGCGAATATGCACCGCCGCGGCCTTTGGGTCGCCCATATCGTGCAGGCAGTCGAAGCAGGTGATCAGATCGAAGTCGCGCCCGCCAAAATCCTGGGCCCGGCCGACCTCGAAATTCAGGTTCGTCAGTCCATACGACCGGGCATGCGCGGTCGCGGCGGCAATCGAGGCCGGATGGAAGTCGTAACCTATGAAGCGGGAGGCGGGGAACGCCTGCGCCATCAGGATCGTCGACAGACCGTGCCCACATCCAACGTCGGCCACCGATGCCCCTGCCTTCAACGTGGCGACGACTCCGTCAAGCGCCGGTAGCCAGTCCTTCACCAGGGCATTGACATAACCCGGCCGAAACAGACGTGACACGGCGCAGAACAGACACCCTGCCTGATCGCCCCAGGCAACGCCTCGCCCGGTCTTGAAAGCCGATTCCACTTTTGGCTGGTTCTCGACCATAGCAGCCGCGGTATCGAACCCGCCAATCAGATGGACCGGGCTGTCGGGTTCGGCAAATACGAATGACTGCTCGGGCGTCAACGAAAACCGTCCATGTTCATAGTGCACGTAGCCGGACGCCGCCTGCGCCGACAGCCATTCGCGAACGTAGCGACGCGCGCATCCTGCAGCATCGGCAAGTTCGTCGGCCTTCGCAGGGCCGATTTCCTTGAGCGTTTTGTAAAGACCCAGCGCATCTCCGATCCGAACCAACGGCACGCTGACCGCACCACCAAGGTCGCCCAAAACGCGGCCTACCAATTCATTGAGCCTGGTTTCATTGAGTTGCGTCATGTCGGGTTCCTCCTGATCTTCGGACGACGGCTTGTCGCTCCGCCGATTCCGAGGATGAGACCCCCTCTGATGATGGGCATGATGCAGCAGTCCCGTGGGGGAAGTGAAAGCGAATGCAAATAGGGACAGAAGTCCCTTATTTGTGGTCTGCGAGGAACTCAATCGGGCTGGGGCGCTCGCTCTCTGTCGGACAGCGTCATCACGATTGCCTGCGATCGGCTGTGGACGCCGAGCTTGCTGAAAATCATCAACAGTTGATTGCGCACGGTCTTCACGCTCTTGCTCAAGCGCTGCGCGATCGCGCGGTTGTCCAGCCCCTGTTTGACCAGATCCAGAAGCGCCGCCTCGGCAGGTGTCAGGCCGGCCTCTCGGATTGCGCGCGGCTGCCTGGGCCGCTCATGTCCGAGGAAGGCATCGAGTTCATCCTGGAACACCTTCCAGGCTGGCTCGGTCGGCAGGAGAACATGATTCTTGCTTTCAAGCGGCAGGAAGCGCGCTCCAGGGATCGCTGCGGCAAGCTTGCAGCCTTCATCGAACGGCACGCGCATGTCCCCGCGGCTGTGCGCGATCAACGTCGGGACGCGGAGTTTCACCGCGAGGTCGAGGACGTCGATCCCCTGCATCTGCCAGAGCAGGCGGGCGGCTACGTCGGCGCTTGCCGTCACGCGCTCAAGATCGCCCCACCAGCGGTGCTGTTCTTGTGTCCCGTTGGGAATGAAAAGGTTGGTGAAGAACTGGCAGAACGCAGGATTTTCGCGTCCCCAGCCAATGCGCACGAAATTGACGAGTGTTTCGGCTTCCAACCGCTCGGCCTCGGTCTGCGCTCGAACTCTCGCACCCTGGCCGTAGGCATTCAGCAGCACCAGATGCGACACCCGCTCAGGATGCCGCAGCGCATAGGCGATGCTGAGAGCGCCGCCTTGCGAAAGACCGAGCAGAACGAAACTTGGCTGCTCGATGGTCGCCGTCACGGCGTCCAGGTCTGCGTGCCACGCTTCGATCGAGAGGTCGGCGACATGGCGATCCGACAGACCGCAACCGCGTGGATCGTAGCGCACAAACTGGTTGTGGGCCGAAAGGGCCTGGAGCCATGGCCGCCAAACCGGGCTTTCGAGATCATAATCGACATGGCTCAGCCAGTGCGCCGCCCGAACGATCACCTTGCCTTCCCCGCATGATGCGACAGCGATGCGGGTACCGTCCTCGGACGTGCAGAACCGTATGCTCTGGCTGAGTTTCATCACCACAGAATATCGCAGTGGGCCGCCACGCGACAGACCGGTCTCCGCCGATGCAGAATCGGTTCCGTTTCAGAGAGACAATCCGGTGAAGGAGCGTCGTAACCGCCGCCCCTTCGCCTGCTCAGAAGATCGAATTGGTAATCGCCTTGACCGGTCCAAGTAGCACCGAACCGTCCGGCACGCCGGCGTCGATCGGGATCGCCTGTCGGTTGGCCGTCGCCACCATGGGTTGGCTGGCGTCGCTGGTCACGACGACCGGCGTCTTCGAGGGCACGCGATCATAGAGGTCGATAATGTCCTGGTTCATCAGACGCACGCAGCCTGACGATACCGACTTGCCGATCGACCGCCATTCAGGCGAGCCGTGCAGACGATAGAGCGTGTCGACATTGCCCTGGAACAGATAGAGCGCGCGTGCGCCGAGCGGGTTCTTGAGGCCGCCGGGCATGCCGCCATTGTCGGCGCTGTAGGGCTTCAATTCCGGCTGGCGGGCTATCATTTCGTCCGGCGGCGTCCACTTTGGCCATTTCTGCTTCCACTGAACGACGGCGTCGCCGGACCATTCGAAGCCGGCGCGGCCAAGGCCGACGCCGTAGCGTATCGCCTGACCGCCTGGACGAACCAGATAAAGGAAGTGGCCGGTGGTATCGACGACTATTGTTCCCGGCTTCTGTCCCGTCGGGTCGGGAACGATCTGACGCAGGAACTGCGGATCGATCTTGTCGATGGGGATGGCCGGCAAATCGAAGCCGCCGTCGCTGACTGCCGCGTACATCGTCACATAATCGGTCAGGGTCGGTTCGACATAGGCTGGCGGCGGCGGCTCGACCGGGCCCGGCCCGGTAGTGGCGCATGCGGAAACCGCGATCGAAGCGGCGCCCAGGGCTGCGGCGTTGAGAAAGCCGCGACGGCTCAGGCGAAAAGATTCGATTTCGGTTATGGACATGGTTGCCTTCTTTAAGTCTCAAATCGCAACAAAGCGTGAATTCGCCGACAGTTCCGCAGGGTGCCTGACAACACCTGGGGCGATAGGCGGTTCCGATTCTGGCCCGAACGTGGGCAAACAAAGGCGAAGCTGTGACCGAGCCGCTACTGTGGCGCCAGAGACACAGGTCTCCTAGCTGCCGGGCACAAGGGCTTCGAGCGACGGCAGTATAAGGGCCGGTGGGAAATCCTGGTATTCTTCGGGCTGGTTGGAACGGTTGATCCACACCGTGCGAAAGCCGAATTTGGTGGCGCCTGCAATGTCCCAGCGGTTGGAGGACTGGAAGGAAACCGCGCCGGGGTAGAGGCGCCAGCCGGTGGCGACCATATCGTAGACAGCCGGATCGGTCTTGAAGCGCCGCACCCTGTCGACGGAATAGATGTCATCCAGAACCTGGTCGAGCGCGGCGGATTTGACCGCTGCCTGCAGCATTTCGGGCGAACCGTTTGACAGAATCGCCAGCCTCGCTCCCGAAGCCTTGAGCGCCTTGAGCACGGCCGGCACTTCCGGATAGCAATCCAGCCGCCAGTAGGCATCCAGCAATATCGCCTTGAGACCGGGGTCGGCCGAGGGAACCTTGCGCAAGGCGAAATCGAGCGCCTGTTCGGTCAGTTGCCAGAAATCGGCATAGGCGCCCATCAGCGTGCGCACCCAGGAATATTCGAGCTGCTTGGCGCGCCAGATCTCGGACAACAATTGGCCGTCCGGCCCGATCCGGTCTGCATGACGGCGCACGGCGGCATGCACGTCGAACAGCGTGCCATAGGCGTCGAAGACATAGGCGGCGTATTGCATGACAACAGTTTTGAGGGCAGGTGCGACAAGGTGCAAGCTTTGATTGCATTGCGCCCCGGCACTGGCCTCAACAAAACTCCATGATGCCGGTTGACGGCGCCCGCCAAAGCATCTTCCAATGGCCGTCACACGAGACCGATTGAGGCGGGACGACACGATGACACTGGCGGCTGCGGCGCAATCCGCGACATGGACTTTCGTCGATGGTGATTGGCACGAGGGCAACGTCGCCATTCTGGGGCCGCGCAGCCACGCCATGTGGCTCGGCACTAGCGTGTTCGACGGTGGCCGCTGGTTCGAAGGCGTGGCGCCGGATCTCGACCTCCATGCCGCCAGGGTGAATTCCTCGGCGATCGCGCTCGGCCTGAAGCCGAACATGAGCGCCGACAAGATCGTCGGGCTGACATGGGATGGGTTGAAGAAGTTCGACGGCAAGACGGCGGTCTATATCAGGCCGATGTACTGGGCCGAGCATGGCGGCTATATGGGCGTGCCGGCCGATCCCGCCTCGACCCGCTTCTGCCTTTGCCTCTATGAATCACCGATGATTCCGGCGACTGGCTTTTCGGTGACCGTGTCGCCGTTCCGGCGTCCGACCATCGAAACCATGCCGACCAACGCCAAGGCCGGCTGCCTTTACCCCAACAACGGTCGGGCCATTCTCGAAGCCAAGATGCGCGGCTTCGACAACGCAATGGTGCTCGACATGCTGGGCAACGTCGCCGAGACCGGAACCTCGAACATCTTCCTGGTCAAGGACGGTCACGTCTTTACGCCTGCGCCGAACGGCACCTTCCTGTCCGGCATCACCCGCTCGCGCACGATAACGCTGCTCGGCGAATATGGCTTCAGGACCACGGAAAAGACGCTGTCGGTGCGAGATTTCCTCGAAGCGGACGAAATTTTTTCGACCGGGAACCATTCCAAGGTGGTGCCGGTCACGCGTATCGAGGATCGCAATCTGCAACCCGGGCCGGTGGCCAAAAAGGCGCGCGAACTCTATTGGACTTGGGCGCATTCGACTTCCCCTGCTTGAGCGGATAAAAAGGCGACCGACGCTTCATCCGGAGTTGTCCCAATCCATTCCAGACCTATCTTACTCCGGTATCGACACCGGATTTTTCCACGAGGGAGTACTATCCATGGCCTTTGAATTGCCCGCTCTGCCTTACGACTATGAGGCCTTGCAGCCTTACATGTCGAAAGAGACGCTGGAATATCACCACGACAAGCACCACAAGGCGTATGTCGATAACGGAAACAAGCTCGCCGCCGAGGCCGGCTTGGGTGATCTGTCGGTCGAAGAGGTGGTCAAGCAGTCGTTCGGCAAGAATGCCGGCCTCTTCAACAATGCTGCCCAGCACTACAACCATATCCATTTCTGGAAGTGGATGAAGAAAGGCGGCGGCGGCAACAAGCTGCCGGGCGCCTTGCAGAAGGCAGTCGATAGCGATCTTGGTGGCTATGACAAGTTCAAGGCCGACTTCATTGCCGCCGGCACGACTCAGTTCGGTTCCGGCTGGGCCTGGGTCTCGGTCAAGGATGGCAAGCTGGCGATCTCGAAGACGCCGAACGGCGAGAACCCGCTCGTTCATGGCGCGTCGCCGATCCTTGGCGTCGATGTCTGGGAGCACTCCTATTACATCGACTATCGCAACGCCCGGCCGAAATATCTCGAGGCGTTCGTCGATAGCCTGATCAACTGGGACCATGTCCTCGAATTGTACGAAAAGGCCTGATGCATGTTGCCCAAAAGTGCGCAGCGGTTTTGGGATAACGACATGCACGAAAACAAAGACTCAAACCGCGTCGTTCGAGTCCGCTTGAACACAGCGCGTTTGATGTCCTGATCGATCGTAGAGAAGCCCCGCGCGATGAACTGCTCCCCCGAAGGTTGATGCCCAACTTTCGGGGGGCAGTTCATCGAGCGGGGCTTTTCTTTTTCTGCGTCGAGATTCCCGTAACAACAAAGGTCTGGCAAAAATCATCAGGGGGAAGGGAATTTTCCCCCTGATGCATCCGTTAACGTCCTGTCCCGAAATGCCTTCATCATGGAGCCAATTGAATGAGAAAGCTTGTTATCGCCATCTCTATGCTCGCACTCGCGGCCTCGGCGGCTTTTGCCGACCCGATCCTCGATCGGCAGGCACTGATGAAGGAACGCGGAAAGATCGTCGGCGGCCTGTCGAAAGTGGTCAAGGGCGAGGAACCCTTTGATGCGGCGGCTGTGTTGACGCAACTTCAGGCGCTGCAGGCGAATGCCGACAAATTCGATGCCGATGCGCTGTTCCCGGCCGGCAACGACACCGGCGACACCACGGCCTCGCCGAAGATCTGGGAAGACATGGCTGGCTTCAAGGCAGCGGAGGACAAATATCTCGCCGACGTCAAGGCTGCGGTCGCTGCGGCTCCCGCCGATGCCGACGCGCTGAAGGCGCAAGTCGGCGCTATCGGCTCCGATTGCGGCACCTGCCATCAAGGCTACAGAATCAAGAAGGGCTGATCACCAGCCATGGCGTGGCTGAAAAAACTTGTCGGCGCCGTCGTCATTCTGGGCGGCGTCGGCGCGGTTGCCGGGTGGGTCCTGTCGGCGCCGGTGAGGCTCGACAGGGAAACTCTGGCCAAGCTCGGTCCTGGCGACGCTGCCAAGGGCAAGCGCATCTTTTATGCCGGCGGTTGCACATCCTGCCATGCAAAGCCGGGCTCACAGGGCGACACGCGGCTTCAGCTCGTTGGGGGCCTCGAACTCAAGACGCCCTTCGGAACCTTCGTGCCGCCCAACATTTCGCAAGATCCCAAGGACGGTATCGGCGCATGGTCTGTCGAGGACCTCGCCAATGCCATGCTGAAGGGCGTGTCGCCTTCTGGTGAGCATTTTTATCCGGCGTTTCCCTATGCATCCTACGCGCGCATGAATCCGGCCGACATTGGCGATCTCTATGCCTTCTTGAAGACGTTGCCGGCCGTCGCCGGCAAGGCGCCGGGCAATTCGCTCGATTTCCCCTTCGATATCCGCCGCGGCATCGGCCTGTGGAAATTGCTCTACCTCAGCGACCAGCCGGTTGTTGCCTTCCCCGAAGGCACGCCTGATCCGGTGATATCAGGCCGCTACCTGGTCGAAGGGCCAGGCCATTGCGGCGAATGCCACACGCCGCGCGATCTTGCGGGCGGCACGAAGAAGAACGAATGGCTGGCGGGCGCCGTGGCCGCGGAAGGCAGTGGCGTCGTGCCGAACATCACATCAGGCGAGGGCGGTCTCGCCGAATGGTCGGAGGCAGATATCGCCAACTATCTCGAAACCGGCTTCACGCCCGATTTCGATTCGGTCGGCGGCGCCATGGTCGACGTCCAGCGGAACATGGCCGAACTGACGCCGCAGGACCGTGCGGCCATCGCCGCCTATCTGAAGGCGATCCCGGCGCATCCAAACGGCTATCCGGCCCGCAAGAAGACGGCGAACTAGACCGGGTCTGCGGATAACAGGTGGCGGTCGCCGAGAAAATCGAAGCCCGTTTCGAAGAAATGGTTGTAGTTGCAGGTCAGCTCTTCGCCAGGCGCGATGTCGCGCAGCGCAAAGCTCTCCTCGGGTGAGGAGACGTCGCAGTTCGGCTCGTCGGCATGGTTCATATAGCGCGCGTCGTCGGCTTCGAAGACGATGTAGTTCGGATCGCGGCGGTCGGGATAGGAGTAGCGATCGAGATAGCTCTTCACCGGGCCGGCCACGCGCTCATAAGTCTCGACCTCGATGAGCCGATCGAACCTTGGGTCCAGCTTCCAGATCAGAGTGCCGCGAGGAATGTGGTTCTTGGCAAAGACGCCGATTCCCTGGATAGGCGATTTGTCGAGATAGACGTCGACGAGCAGCATAATGGACCTTTACGCGATTGGAGGCTGTCAGGCCGGGAAAAGCCGCGCACTGGGTAGCGCGCGGTCACCGCAATTGCGAGTGAAAATGAGCAACGGGAACTTCAAAAAGTCCTGATCAACCAGCCCTCCGGAAAGGGCGCGTCGATCATCGTCTGGAGTCAGCGTTGCTGCAGCGCCAGACGGACGCCCAAAGCGCAGTAGATGCCGCCGACAACTTTGCCCTGCCATCGTAACACTGACGGATTTCGGCGCAGGAGCGTGCCGAGCCGGCCAGCGCTCACGGCAAAGACGACCGTGCTGAAAAGGCCCAGTACGACGAAGATGACCCCCAACGCGGCCATCTGAAGCATCACCGTTCCGTTTTCAGGCCGCACGAACTGAGGCAGGAAGGCGAGGAAGAACAGAGCGGTTTTGGGGTTGAGCACTTCGGTCAGGACAGCCTGTCGAAACGCCTTGCCGGCAGAGATCGCAAGCGCGCCGGCAGCCGGATTGGCCGGTGTTTTCTCCATGATCGCGCGAATGCCGAGATAGATCAGGTAGGCCGCGCCGATGTACTTTATGACGATGAACAGCGTCGCCGACGCGGCGATGACCGCCGATATGCCGATCATCGCCATGACGGTGTGAAAGACATCGCCGGCAGCGATCCCGGCGCCCGTCGCGATGCCGACCTTGGTTCCGGAACTCGTTGCCCGGGCGATCGTCAGCAGGGTGGCGGGGCCTGGAATGAAGACGAAGCCGAAAACGACCGCGATGTAAGCGATCAGAGTGGTGAGGTCGATCATTTGTTGGTTGCTCCCGTAGGCTGCGCCTTGCCCATCACTTTCAGCGCGAAGGAATAGGTGTAGGCGATCTCTTCCAGCCGCGAAAACCGGCCGGAAGCGCCGGCATGGCCCGAATCCATGTTGATCTTGAACAGAACCGGATTGTCCCCGCTCTTGCGATCACGCAGGCGGGCCACCCATTTGGCCGGTTCCCAGTAGGTGACGCGCGGATCGGTGAGACCGGCCAGCGCCAGGATCGGCGGATAGTCGTGATCAGCGACATTGTCATAGGGCGAGTAGGCGGCAATGGTCCGGTAGTCGTCGGCGGACGCGATCGGATTGCCCCATTCGGGCCATTCCGGCGGCGTCAGCGGCAGGGTCGCATCGAGCATGGTGGTGAGCACATCGACGAAGGGAACCTCGGCGACAATGCCGCCAAAACAATCCGGCGCCATGTTGGCGACGGCACCCATCAGCATGCCGCCGGCCGAACCGCCCTGCGCGACGATACGGTCATGCGCCGTGTAACGCTCCGTGACCAGATGGCGCGCGACGGCGATGAAATCGGTGAACGTGTTCATCTTGTTCTCCCGCTTGCCCTCATCGTACCAGCCATAGCCCTTGTCCTTGCCGCCGCGAACGTGAGCGATGGCGAAGACGAAGCCACGGTCGACCAGCGAGAACCAGTTGGTGTTGAAGGCGGCCGGCACGGTGATGCCATAGGAGCCGTAGCCATAAAGCAGGCAAGGTGCGGATCCATCCAGCGGCGTGTCGCGATGATGCAAAAGCGAGATCGGCACCAGTTCGCCGTCGCTGGCCGGCGCCATCAGGCGCCGCGTGACATAGTGGTCCGCATCATGGCCGGACGGCACTTCCTGGGTCTTCAGCAGCACCCGCTCGCGGGTGCGCATATTGTAGTCGAACACCTGCGCCGGCGTCGTCATCGACGAGTAGGAAAAGCGCATGATCTCGGTGTCGTACTCATAAGAACCCGACAGTCCGAGCGAGAAGGCCTCCTCGTCGAGGGACAGAAGATGCTCCTCGCCGCTGATCCGGTCGCGCACGACGATGCGCGGCAGGCCTTCCTTGCGTTCGAGCCGGACCATGTGGTCCCTGAAGCCGATCACCGACAGGATCAGCCGACCGGGCTCATGCGGCACCAGTTCCTGCCAGTTGGCGCGCACGGGATCGCCCGCCGGTGCCGTCATGATCTTGAAGTCCTTGGCGCCGTCGGCATTGGTCAGGATGAAGAAGATATCGCCGCCTTCTTCCAACTCGTACTGAAGGCCAATCTCGCGCGGCGACACCAGTTTCGGCTCGGCAAACGGATCGTCGGCGCGCATCAGGCGGTATTCCGAGGTCTCGTGATCGTTGATGCCGATCATGATCCACTCGTTGTTGCGGGTGCCGTCGACATTCATGAAGAAGCCGGGATCGGTTTCCTCATAGATCAGCCGGTCGCTTTGCGGGCTGTCGCCAAGCGCATGGAACAGCACCTTCGACGGGCGGTGGTTGGGATCGAGACGTGTATAGAAGAAGCCGTCATTGCCAGCGTTCCAGACACCTGAACCGCCGGTGTCGGGGATCTGGTCCGCAAGCTCCCTGCCGTCGGCAAGGTCACGCACGCGAAGCGTGTAGAATTCGGAGCCCTTGTCGTCGAATGCCCAAAGCAGCCTTGCGTGGTCGGCCGAATGGTCGACGCCGCCAAGACGGAAATAGGCCTTGCCCGCGGCCTCCGCGTCGCCATCGAGCAGGATATGCTCGGCGCCGCCGTCGCGTGGCATGCGGAAATAGCGCGGCTGCTCGCCACCAAGCTTGAAGGACGAGCCATAGGCATAGGGTCCGTCCTTCATCGGCACGGAAGAATCGTCTTCCTTGATACGGCCCTTCATCTCCTTGAAAAGCTGCTTCTGCAGTTCGGCCGTGTCGGCCATCAGCTTCGACTGGTACGCGTTCTCCGCCTCGAGTTCTGCGCGGATTCCCGCATCGAGCAATGACGGGTCGCGGAACATCTCCTGCCAGTTGCCGGCCCGCAGCCAGGCATAGTCGTCGGTTCGCGTGATGCCGTGATGCGTGTCGGAAACCGGCCGCTTCTCGGGCGTAGGCGGGCTGACGATCGGAAATATGGATGTCTTGGTCATTGCGTCTCGCTTTGCCAGTATCTTGAATGGGCCAGTATCTTGAATAGGCCAGTATCTTGAATGGACCATCTCAAATGGAATATCTTGAACGGCGAATGAACACGCCGCTCAGGGCAGGTTCAAGAGCCACAGCGTATGGGTTGTGTCGGCTCCAGGAGATGAGCCGGGAGGAGAGATGATGACTATTTGGTCTCGGACTGCTGCGGCTTTCGCCGTTGCTTCACTAACTCTGGCCTTTGCCGGCCAGTCTCATGCGACCGTATTCGCGGCTTGGCAAGTGGCCAATGTGCCGTTCGGCGATACGCTCAATGTACGCAAATACCCTTCGGGCACATCCCAGAAGCAGGCGGGATATCCGAACGGGACCGTTCTGCAGATGACCGGGCGATGCACCGGCGGAATAAACCTGCTCGACATCGCCAACCAGCCGGCATGGAAACAGGAACAGAAGATTCGCTATCGCTGGTGCGAAGTCTGGCATGATCCGGCCCAGAACGGCAATTTCATCACCGGCTGGGCCTATGGCAAATACATCACCCCGCATTGATTGACGCGGCAGCAATCAGCCGATCGGTTGGATGACAGGCATGCATGATTGCTTGCGTATGACCACGGCAACCTACGGTTTTGTGGATAAATGTGAACAACCAATATTGCTCGGGCGATAGCCAAGCAAGATCAAACATTAAAACCCGTGTCGTGAGTTGCCACGAATGTAACGGCGATCTGACGTTACGTCAGCCGCCGCCGGCGGGAGCGCGAAATATCGATAAATTACACAATGCACGAAAGATTGAAGCTGATCGTGGAATAATTGATCAATATCGTTCAATATAGCGTAAGGGCCGAATTGACTTACTTGGTCTGCGCGCTCATTGATGTGCCCGCGACACGAATCGTAGAAACTCTACCTGCACAAAATTCGTGCGATGCCCTGCTTGTAAAAAAGGGCGCAGATCGATGTAACTCTTGTTGGGGCCCGAAGACCATGGATATTGTCGAAACACCTTCCAGAAACAGCGATGCGCTGATCGAATTGACCGCCGATGTGGTGGCCGCCTATGTCAGCAACAATCCCGTGCCGGTCGGCGAATTGCCGAACCTGATATCCGATGTCCATGCTGCGCTCGGGCGTGTGGGCGGAACCGCCGAACAGCCGCCTGCCGACAAGCAGAAGCCGGCGGTCAACCCGAAGCGGTCGGTTCATGACGACTACATCGTCTGCCTTGAAGACGGCAAGAAGTTCAAGTCGCTGAAGCGTCATTTGATGACCCACTATGACCTGACACCGGATCAGTATCGCGAAAAGTGGAACCTTGACCCGACCTATCCGATGGTTGCACCCAACTATGCGGCTGCCCGGTCACAGCTTGCCAAGAAGATGGGCCTCGGCCGCAAGCGCAAAGCGCGGTAATCGCTGCCAGAGCAATTCCAGCGCATAGAGCTTTCCCTTGGGAATTGCGTTAAAATAAGCCAGATCGGATCGACATCAACGGCGCCTTCGGGCGCCGTTTGATTTTTGCGCGCCGCGACGCGCGGATCGGGTGTGGAGGTGTCAGGCGGTCTGCTTGAGCGCTGCCTCGGCGTCGCGCTTGATGCGCTTGACCATCGAGCGAAGGCCGTTGGCGCGCTGCGGCGACAGATGTTCGTCGAGGCCGAGTTCTTTCAATGTCGCTTCCGCATCGGTCTGCTGGATTTCGCTGGCGGTCCTGCCGGAAAACAGCGCCAGCATGATCGCAACCAGCCCACGCACGATATGAGCGTCCGAATCGCCGGTGAAGGTGATGACTGGGTCGGCTCCAGCCCCGCGTTCGGTGGTCAGCCAGACCTGGCTCACGCATCCCGGCACCTTGTTGGCGGCGCTGCGCTGCTCGTCGGGAAATGGCGGCAGCGCCTCGCCGAGTTCGATGACATAGCGATAGCGGTCTTCCCATTCCTCGAGGAACGAAAAATCGTCGCGGATCGTCTGGATCGTGGTGGTCATGGCCCGGATATAGTCACGCGGCGGCGCCGCGTCACGGAAAAAATAAGGACACCGCGGGCGTCGAGAGGGCAGACAGCCCGCGGTGCGCCGTCGAAACGGCTTAATTCTGAGGCGGCAGGTTGACGGTCTCGGGCAAGACGATTTCTTCGGGCAGGCTGCCGGTCATCGTGGATGTGTCGGGGCTGGCGGCGGACTTGTCGTCCATTATCGCTGCCGCGATCTTGGCGGTCTCCTTGGCGCGGGCGGTGATGGTGTGCATTGCCGACTTGCCGGTCTCGCAGACATCGGGCTTGCGTTCGCAAATGCCGGCGATATCGCCAACCGCTTCGCGTGCCGCAAACAAGGCCTGGATCGGCCCGACGCTTTCGCGGCCCGATTCATCGGGGCCGACAGTCAGCGGCAGCGCCAGCAGCACCAGCGAAAACCAGAAAGCCATTCTTATGAGGAAGACCATGCCCTTGCCCTCTCGTCGTGACCGGATCATGCATCCATATGGCATGACCTCTTTTGTAGGCAGGATCTTGGCACACAGGCGCAAAGGACGGCTTGCAGGCAAAGAGAGAATTTTCCTCAAATTTTAGGCAAATTCGAGACGAAGCGTTCTGCAATCGTTTTGTCTCAATTGCCAGTGATTTTCCTTAACAACAAATAACCATATATCCCCATGATTTTCCTGTATTTTTCTTGGAATGTGGAAGTCCGAGTGCCGTGTGCGTCTGTCCGATAGGTGCCGTCGCCGGATAACTCTCCGTTTACTATGGCTGCATTTGCCCGTGCTTTCGGCGGCCGGCATCCCGATATTTGCCGCAGGCCAGGGCCTTGGTCGGCCCTGCCTTATCCATTCCTTAAACGCTGGATGCGAGTTTCAAAGCCAACCAGAACCATCTGCAAAGCAGAGCTGTCCACGACAAGTGCGAGTGCGTTGAGTTGAGTTCAATCAAGGCCAGATACGTTGAATTGCCTGGCGCGATTTCTGCCGGTTGCGAACGTATGGTCCATCCGTCCATCCTTGGGCGGAGCGACCGCGAGCGCCAGCGCCGTTTCATCGGCGTCATGCTCGCCGCTCCTTTCTTTGCCGCCGGCGCCGCGGTCACGCTGGTCACTTCAGGCATGGGCGTTGCCGTCACCATGGCCGCCATCTTCGCCGCCTTTGGCCTGTGCTGGTTCGTCGCCTTGCTGGTGGCGGCGACCGGCAAGATGGCGATGGCGAGTCGGGTCGCCCTGGTGCTGGCCGGCATTTCGCTCGGCAGTCTCATTGCCGCCGCGGGCGGGTTGGGTTCGCCTGTCGCCATGCTTGTCTTGGCGCTGCCTTTCGAAGCCTGGTGGATCGGCGGCTCGCGACGTGCAGCACTGTGGGGAGCCGTGTCGGCCGCTGTCGCCATCCTGGCTCAGCCTTTGGCTGGAACCGTATTTCCTTTCGCAGGAGCGCAGATCGCGGCGTGGCACTGGCTGGTGCCGTTGGTGTGGGCGCTGACACTGATGCCGCGTGCATCGGCGTTTCAAAACACCGCCGACGCGGCTGTGGTCGACACTGCCGACCGGCTCGAAGACATCATCGATGCGGTGGTCTTGCGCGTTGCCCGTCATGGCGAGGTACTGGACGCGTCGCCAAAGGCCCGCACGCTTTTGAAACTGCCGCCCGAACTGCTGTCCGGAAACGGCCTCTTCGATCGCGTCCATCTGTCGGATCGCGTTTCCTATCTCAGCGCGATGGCCGACATGCGCGACGGTGCGCTGTCGCGCCGGCTCGAATTGCGCATCCGGCTGCCTCAGAACGGCAATAGCCTGACGGCCGACAATTACCGGCCGTTCTCGCTTGATCTGGTGCGTGGTGAGGAACAGGGTGACGTCTTTACGCTCGTCCTGCGCGAGAATGACGAGATCAGCCGGTTGCGCAAGGATCTCGCGGCGGCCAATGAGGCGGCCGCATCCGCCGAAGTGGCGAAGGGGCGCTTCCTGGCGGTGGTCAGCCACGAACTGCGCACGCCGTTGAATGCCATCATCGGCTTCTCGGATATGCTGCTGCACGAGATGTTCGGCGCCTTCAAGGATCCGCGCCAGAAGGAATATGTCGGCCTGGTGAGGGATTCGGGCCAGCACCTCCTCGCCGTCGTGACCTCGATACTCGACGTGTCCAGGATTGAATCGGGCGTTTATGCGACCGAGCCGGAGCCGTTCCGGTTCGCGGAAGCGGTCGACATGTGCCAGTCGATGATGCAGCTGCAGGCGCAGGCCAAGAACATCGATCTGCGGGCGCAGATCGCGCCGGACGCCGGCGACATCAATGCCGATCAGCGCGCCGTGCAGCAGATGCTCATCAACCTGGTCTCCAACGCGATCAAGTTCACCCCCGACGGCGGCGACGTCGTCGTCGGTGCCAAGCGGATCGGTTCGCGCCTGCATTTCTGGGTCAGGGACACCGGCATTGGCATCGCCGAGGAGGATTTCGCCAATCTCGGCAAGCCCTTCATGCAGATCCAGAACGACTATACCCGCCGTTTCGAGGGGACTGGTCTTGGCCTTTCACTGGTCAAGGGCCTGGTGGCGCTGCACGAAGGCACGATGTCCATCGAAAGCATGCCGGGCGAGGGCACCACGGTGACCATCAGCCTGCCGGTGAACGGACCGAAGGGACATCAGGCGGAGAAGGCCGGCGTGCTGACCATGCCTGTAGCGATGGCGAAAGGGGACAGAAATGGCTCGCTCCGCAAAACAGGCTAAGGCGGTCAAGCGCCGCAGCAACGCCTTTCAGGACGGCGCTGTCGCCGTCGGCGGCATGATCTCGCGCAACCCTGTCCTGGTGGGCGGCTCGACGGCATTCCTGGTGACGCTGTTCTACGTCTCCGCAAATGCCTTGTGGTACCAGCCTTTCCCGCATGCCGGCGCATTCTTCGCGACCCGCAGCATTGCGGGTTTTCCGCACGCGGCGCCCGACGAGCCGGAAACGACGTTCAACATCGTGCGGCCATCCGGCGCGCCGGCACCGATCAAGGGCGATCCGGTTGTCGAGCAGGTGCAAGGCATATTGAAGGATCTCGATTTCTATTCGGGAACGGTCGACGGCATTTCCGGATCCAACACCCGCAAGGCTATCCAGGACTATCAGCAGAAGGTTGGGCTCAACACGTCCGGCGAGATCGACGCGCTTCTGCTCGATCAACTGGGCGCGACGCCGAAAACCGCTTCCGTGGTACCCAGGCCGCAGCCGCGTCCGGATACGCCGGCCGCCGTTCCGGTGTCTTTGCAGACAGGTTCGGGACAGACAAATTCCGGACAGGCGAATGCCGCGACGCAAGCGCCCGATGCCCGCATCGTCAAGATCCAGGCCGGGCTCAAGGCGTTCGGCAATGACGACATGCAGCTGGATGGTGTCGTCGGCGCGCGCACCAAGGCAGCGATCAAGGAATTCCAGTCGCTGTTCGGGCTGCCGCAGACCGGCGAGCCCGATGAGATCGTCTACGTCAAGATGCGCGAGATCGGCCTGACCAACTGACGGCTGAAACGACGGCTCGCCCAGCGGGGGAAATATCGACAAAGCAATTCCAGGAAAAGTGTGAAACGGTTTTCCGTCCGGAATCGCGTCAAACAAGGGCTAAAGTAGTTTGCCGTTTCCTTGAAACGGCAAACTACTTTAGAGAACCCGCCTGCCTTGTTCTCATGCATGCCGTTGTTCCAAAACCGGGACCCACCTTTTGGGCGACATGCATTCGCGGAGTTTTCTCATGCGTGTCACATCGGATCTGTGGGTCTCGGCCCTGTTGCGCCGGGTTTTCAGCGCCGGTGGATTTGCCGCCGTGGTCAAGCGCGGCGCGACCGAGGCCGGCGCTGTGTTCGTGCTGGCGCGGGGCAGGCTGGGTGAGGTTGCCCTGTTCGGGCCGGCGCCGCAGACAAGCTATGATTCGGCCAAGCCCGACGACCGGTTTTTCACTCTGCTCGGAGCCGGCGAGGATGCCGCGGT
Source organism: Mesorhizobium sp. M0239 (assembly GCF_040321815.1). Classification (NCBI taxonomy): domain Bacteria; kingdom Pseudomonadati; phylum Pseudomonadota; class Alphaproteobacteria; order Hyphomicrobiales; family Phyllobacteriaceae; genus Mesorhizobium; species Mesorhizobium sp. M0239. Next base: position 196,421 of record NZ_JAMYSG010000003.1, on the reverse strand, counting down.
GCTCGACGCTAGGCTGGAAAGGGAGAAAAAGTTCGATCCCGATATCTGGGTGGTCGAGATCGAGGCCGGCACCGTGCCCGTCGAGGAGCTTATTTCCGTGAAGACGCCCTGAGGCCGGAGGTATCAGCCGCATCGTCGCTGTTCGAAGCGGTGCCTGTATCGCTGTTGGCAGGTGCTGCGCCGCGAACCGCCCTTGAAAGGGTTTCCGCCCGCCACGACCGCATCTTGTCCTGGGCCGCTTCGCGATGCAGCAGCCGGTAACGGTCGAGGAAAGTCCGGATAGCCTGCGGATGCGGGAACTGGCTGGGATAGACGGCAACCGTGATCAGGAAGGCCCTGTCTTCGCTGAGGTCGAGCGAGCGTAAGGCGGCAAGCAGCGAGGCGTAATTCTGGTTGGCGGTGAGCGATCGCGCGATCTCGAAATCGATATCGAGTGCATCGGCGAGCGCGGTTTGGAAGAACGCGGCGTTTCCCGTCAGAGCTGTCTCGCGCAATTTCACATAGGTGTCGGCGCCCTTGAAAGGATCGGCGCCCGTCGCTGCCGCCTCGTCGCCGGTGCGCATCATCGAGCGCAGCCTGCGCCGTGCATTCTCAGCCGCGATGCCGAGTGCCTGTTCCCGGGCCAGCTCGCCGGAGGCGCTTTCCGCGCTCGCTGGCGCGATCTTGTCTGCTGCAGCGGCGTTCGCATCCGGGTCCGGCGCACGCACCAGGGTTGGCCTCTCGAGGGCCCTGATCAGATCAGCAATGGTCGGGTTCAAGCTCTTGCGGCGCGCGATGGCACGCGCATGCGGCAGGCCATGTCGCCCGATCAGGGCGATGAGATCGATGTCGCTGACGGCGCGTGAGCGGATGAGCAGCGGCGCGGCAATGTCGACCGGTTCCTCGCAAAGGCGGCGCACCAGGGCGGCGGGGGCGTATTCGCATTCGGAAAGGGCGGCCGCCACGTAACGGCGAGATTCGACGGACACATTGTCGAACAGCGGCAGCGTCAGGTCTTCGAGTTGGCCAATCTCACGGCGTGAAGGGCGGGTGAGCGAGCAAAACGCCGACACTGCGGCGCGGAACAGCCTTTCGGCCTTTCCCGAGTCTTTTCGCACCGCGATTTGCCTGAAGTCCGAAGATGACACGAAGGATACGCCCGTACTCGACACAAGTTTGGCCGCGCTCGACCGGGACTGTGCCGGTTTCGCGAGCGCCAAGAACAAAGATCAAGTTAGCGGCGATCCGTTAGCGTTCCGTTAACCCTCTGCCGGCCTTAATGACATTTGGAGGCGTTGCGTTGTGCTCCGGGGAAACCGAGAGGAATGCGCGAACCATGGGCATGGTACTGTCTTTCGTGCCGCGTACGGCACCAAACACCAGAGTAAAGCAAACCGTCGAAATGCCGGCGGCGGTGATCATCTTTCCCGGCATCCGCTACGAGCGGCCGTGTGCCGGCGAAGTGCGGCCGGTCGATCCCGACAAGCCGGGCTCGCCAGGGACGAAGCCGGTCCCGCATCACTAGAAGTCCTGCAACTCGCAGGAACTCTGTTCGAAGAAGTGCGACACGATCGGCTTCCAGCTGCTGTCGGGCACGAAGGCGCGGATGACGAAGATGCCTTCCTCGATCGGCGCTTCGACGAAGATCGCCCCCTGAAGATCCTCGGGAAGGTCCTTGCGCACGTCGATCATTTGCGCCGGCGTCAGCACGACGGCATCCAGAACGCCGCCGGTCGCTGTGTGGTCGTTGAAGGAATAGATGTTGTGGCCGCTGCGGTCATAGACCGAGACCGACCAGAACGGGACATGTCCAGGTGCCTTGACGCGGACCATGCCTTCGCCCAGATCGAACCGGCAGGCCGTCGCGTAAAACAGCGGGTCGACGGATTTCACCACGGGCGCGCCACCGGCCTCGGCATCGAGCCGCGTCATCTTGTATAGGTCCGACGCCATGGACAGCCGCGACCAGGCATCGCGTTCGGAAAACTCGGGCACCAGCAGCAGCACGGCGATGTGCACGATGCCGGCGCCGAGCAGGCCGAGCAGGACGGCATGCAGAAGTCCGCGCATCGCAGCGTAAAAACTACGCATTGCAGCCGACCTTGACGATTTGCGGCAGCGAGACGTCCGACAGGCCGGTGCTGCTGGCGATCGGCGTGTCGTAGAAGGTCAGCACGAAATACATCCTGCCGGAGCCGTCTGTCAGCAGCCAGTTGCCCGGCATCGGGTGATGGCCGGCGGAAATGATCACCGAATTGTCGGGCTGGCGCACCACCCCATAGGATTGCAGCGCCGCCAGCCGGGGTTTGCCGGTTTCGACCACGCCGAGCGACTGGTCGGCGGCATAAAGCGTCCAGAACCGTGCCGTCGGAAAACCACCCTCGATTGTGTAGGTGCATTCGCGCTTGAGCTCGGCGCCGCCCGTGTCGCGCTCGGCGACGAAGGACAGCCCTTCGGCGCGGCCGAGCGCAAGTACGCCCTCGCGCGCCACACGGGCCTTGGAATAGGGATCGGCGGCCGGCGTGCCGATATCGGGAAAGGCCGTCCATTGGCCGATCCGGATGGCGCCGACACCATCCTGGACTTTCAGCGCATACCAGACGCTGCTGCCACCGCCGACGATGGCTATGGCAAGCGAAAGCAGCGTCAGGAAGGCAGTTTTGAGCATGAGGGGCCGGGAACACGAAGAGTTGCCGCTCGGGGATATCGCGGCGCGGGGCCTTGTGGCAAGCGGGCCGATGGATTTGCCGCCCCGGACCAGTCGAAAGACCTGCCCAGTCGGAAAGATCACAGCGCCGACAGCGTCTCCGGCGGTTGAGGCGTACTGAGGACGGGGGCCGACTGGAACAGCGTGGTCATGTCTCGCAGCGTCTGGGTCGTGCGGCTGGACAGCACCGGCGGCCGCTCGGCCGCCGCATTGGCCGCCGCCTGTTCGTCGCTCTTCTTCAGCGCTTCCTCGGCCTTGGCCGCGATCTCCTCGTCGACGAAAGGTTTGTCGATGCCGGGGATCGGCTTGAGGTCGATATTCTGGTGCGCGTAGACCATCAGTCGCTGCCACACCATCGCCGGCAGCGAGCCGCCGGTCATGTTCTTGGTCGGCGTGAAGTCGTCATTGCCCATCCACACCGCCGCCGTGTAGTTGCCGGTGAAGCCGACAAACCAGGCGTCGCGGTAGGATTGCGTCGTGCCCGTCTTGCCGGCGACGACGATGTTGGGAAGTTGAGCCCGCCGCGCGGTGCCCATCACCGGCACTGCCGCCAGCATGGTGTTCATCGATTTCAGTGCCTGCTCCGACAGCACCCGGTGCGGCGGCGGCGCATCCTTGGCGAAATCATAGACCACCTCGCCGGTGCGGGTGACGAGCTGGCTGACGCCGTGCCGGGAGCCGACGAAGCCATTGTCGGCGAACACGCTGTAGCCCGTCGCCTGGTCCATCACGGTCATGCCCGAGGTGCCGAGAACCATCGTCTTGTGTGCTTCGATCGGCGATTCCACACCCATCGCCTCGGCCATGGCCTTGATCGGGCCAATGCCGAGATGATCCTTGGCCAGCCGAACCGGCACGGTGTTGATCGATTTCGCCATTGCCATGATCAGGGTGACGTTGCCCGCCGATCCGCCGTTGTAATTGTGCGGTGACCAGCTGCCCCAACTGATCGGGCCGCCGGAAATAATGGAGTTGGGAGTGAAGCCGTGTTCCATCGCCGTTGCGTAGACATAGGGCTTGAATGACGAGCCGGTCTGGCGCAGCGCCTTGGTGGCGCGGTTGAACTGGCTGGCGCCGTAGTCGCGGCCGCCGACGATGGCGCGCACGGCGCCGTTGGTCTCGATGACCACGACCGCGCCCTCGGTGACGTTATACTCCTTGCCGAACTGGCGCAGATGGAACTCCACCGATTCTTCCGCCGCCTTTTGGATGTTGGCGTCGAAGGTCGTGTGGGCGACGAGCGAGTGCTGGCCCGGCTTGGCGATCTTCTTGACCTCGTCGAATGCCCAGTCGAGGTAATAGTCAGGGCTTTTCTGTTCGCCGCGGTCGACGACATCGGCCGGGTGCAGCCTTGCCTGCAGAACCTGACCCTCGGTCATGAAGCCGGCATCGACAAGGTTGGACAGCACCACATTGGCGCGCGCGCGCGCCGCCGGCAGGTTGATGTGCGGCGCATATTTGGTTGGAGCCTTGAACAGGCCGGCCAGCATCGCCGCCTCGGCCAGGTTCAGGTCCTTGACGCTCTTGCCGAAATAGAAGTCGGCGGCAGCCTCGATGCCGAACGTGCCGCCGCCCATATAGGCGCGGTCGAGATAGAGCTGCAGGATTTCTTTCTTCGACAGATTGGCCTCGAGCCACAGCGACAGGAAAGCTTCCTTGATCTTGCGCTCCAGCGTGCGCTCATTGGTGAGGAACAGGTTCTTAGCCAATTGCTGGGTGATGCTCGATCCACCCTGGACGACGGAGTTCGCCCGCACATTCTCGAAGATCGCCCGTGAAAGGCCCAGTACGTCGATGCCGTAGTGATCGAAGAAGCGACGGTCCTCGGTGGCAAGCACCGCCTTGATGACGTGATCGGGCATCTCATCGACCGGCACGGAATCGCGCTGGATGATGCCGCGCTGGCCGATCTCGTTGCCATAGCGGTCGAGGAACGTGACGGCGAAGTCGCCCTGGGCGCGCCAGTCGCCGGCAGTGTCCTGGAAAGCCGGAATGGCCAGCGCCAGCATCACCACGATGCCGACGGCGCCGAGCGTGAAACCTTCGCTCAGCAGTTCGATGATGCCACGGCGCCAGCCGTTGACGCGGAAGCGCCGCGAGAAGATCGTCGCCGATTCCCAGAACTGGCGCGCCTTGAAGCCGATCTCGTAGAGCGAGGAATCGATCCACGCGTCGAGCGCCAGCAGCCGGGCGGCGATCGGACCTCTTCTCTTGCGCGGTTCGGGACTGGCCATTCGATATCCGGCTAGCAATTGCACGACCTGAGAACCGCAAACCGGCAATTTCAGGGCGATGCATTCCGCAAGACTATTCCTCCATTTTTCCAGCACTCACAAGGGCGGCGAAGACACAGTATCGGGTTTGTTGCTGATGGCGCGGGCCGGGAATACAACTCGACGCCAACAGCATGTGACAGCAAAAGCCCGCGCCTCCAGCGGCGACGTGTGCTTTTTTATCACTGCAGCACGGGCGCGCCTCAAGCAGCTCGCAGGCTTTCTTTCGGGCGCAAATTCTGGTTCATGCGGAACAGGTTCAATGGGTCGTAGCGCTGCTTGATTTCCAGAAGCCGTCGATGGTTGCCACCATAGGCCGCTTCGACCCGGTCGACCTCGTCCTCCGGCATGAAGTTCACATAGGCGGTGCCGGCGGCATAAGGCTTGGCCGCCTCGTAGATTGAACGAGCCCAGTCGGTGCAAGCCTTGTCCATCGTCGGTTCGCGCCAGCGGGCGTGAACGTTCATGACGAAATGCGAACTGCGCTGTGGGAACGCCGTTGCGTCCGCCTTGACGCGACCTGCCGCGCCGCCGACATGGCCGATAAATATCTCGCATTCGGGTCCCGGCAGCTTGGCTATTGCCCCCCTGACGACCGCAGCCGCCTCCTCGGAAAACTCGGTGAAGTCATGGCTCTTCCAGTAGTTGCGGGCGCCGGGCGTGAGCAGTGGGTCGAATGCCTGCTGCCAGCCGGTGAACGGGCTGGGGCCCACGACATCGGCAATCGGCGTGCCGATGGCTCGAAGTTTTTGCGTCGCCTTTTCGCCTGCCTCGATGTCGCCGCAATAGCACATGGCCAGCACCAGAACCTCCTTGCCATGCCACTCCGCGGGCAGGAAGGGCAGCGGCGGCGCCTGCCGCATGACCACCCAGCAGGTCAACTCGTCAGGTGCGGTCTCGAGCGCCTTGCGATACTCCCGCAGCACCTTTTCGGCATCGGCGAAGGGATGGACGACAAGCCCCGCCAGCACTTGCGGTCCAAACTCATGGAGTTCGAACTCGAATGCCGTGACGACGCCGAAATTGCCGCCGCCGCCGCGCAGCGCCCAGAACAAATCCAGATTTTCAGTCTGGCTGGCCCGGAGCAGTTTGCCATCGGCGGTGACCACATCGACGGAGGCAAGATTGTCGATGGTCAGGCCGAATTTGCGGGTGATCCAGCCGAAGCCGCCACCCAGCGTCAGGCCGGATATGCCGGTGGTCGAGTTGATGCCGGTCGGTACCACCAGCCCGAAGGCCTGCGTTTCCTTGTCGACATCGGCAAGCGTCGCGCCAGGCCCGACCCATGCCCGCCGCGCGGCGACATCGACCCGCACCGATCTCATCAATGACAGATCGATCATCAGGCCACCGTCGCAGACCGCACTTCCGGCAATGTTGTGGCCGCCGCCGCGCACCGAGACGAGAAGCCTGTTCTCCCTGGCGAAATTCACGGCACTGACGACATCGGAAGCGCCGACGCAGCACACGATCAGCCCGGGCCGTCGGTCGACCGTGGCATTCCAGACGGTTCGTGCTTCGTCGTAGGCGGCATCGCCTTCGCTCAGCATTTTGCCGCGCAATTGTGCCGAAAACGCTTCCAGGGCTGCGGCGTCGACTGTCGTTTTGCCGCGTTCAAGCGTGGTGAGGCTCATGGTGTTCATGGTTTCCTCCCGATTTGCAGATGAGCTGTCCTATCCCAAAAGACGGTTTTACTGTGCGCTTATATTAGCTATCGCGCAAGTTTCGCATCGGGCAGCGTTCCGACTCGCAAGCGGGGCACACGGTGCCGCCAGCCGGCGATCTCAGCCGTTTTGCCCGCGCGACCTTGCACCCTCGGCCGCCAGGATGCCGATCATGCTGATGCGAATGTGAGCGAAGCAGCGTAGCGCTATCCCACTCCTCAGGCCGGTTCGCGCTTCAGCGCCTGCGCCATGCAGTGGATGCCGCCGCCGGTCTTGGAAATCTCGTTCATGTCGACGGCCGCGACCTCGAAGCCGCGCGCCTTGAGCTGGCCGATCAGCGTCTGGCTGGAGGTCGGCGCGATCACCCGGTCCTTGCCGAGCGACATGAAGTTGCAGCCGAGGGCCATCGTGTCCCGGAACGGCACGTCGATGATCTCGTGGCCCTTGCCCTTCAGCCAGTCGACGATGCCGGGTTCGGTGCAGGCGAGGCAGACGGCGGTCAGCTTTTCGGCGATCGGCACCACCATCAGGTCGATATGGACGTAGTATTCGTCGATGAAGGCGATGCGGGTTTCCCAGCCCTCCTTGTCGAACCAGGCTTGTACTTGGCGCGCGCCTTCCTCCTGCGTGCGGGCGCCGCCGCAGCCGATCAGCACGACGCCGTCCTCGATGACGTTGAAGTCGCCGCCCTCGAACGTACCAGCCGTGACCATGTCGTAGATCGGGATGCCGAGCTTTTCGTAGGTGCGGATCGCGGCATAATTCTCGCCGCGCCGCCACCAGTTGGCCATGGCGGTGATGAAGGCGCCGTAGGGCGTCATGACGCTGGAATCGCGGGAATAGACCTGCATCGGCAGTTCCGGCGTCGGCTCGTGCCAGTGGATGTTGACGCCAAAATGCTCGTAGGCGGCGACAAGGTCCTTGTGCTGCGCCTGGGCAATCTGCACGTTGCAGGGTGCCTCGCGCAGATGCTTTCGCGACAGCGAGCTAGTCGAGAGATGACGCAGGAAATTGGGTGAGCCGAGCAGCACGTCGGTCAGCACGTCGGTCTCGTTGGCGAAGCCCCAGGCGGTCAGCGGCTTGGTGCCGCCGGCGGGGTTGCGGCGCTGCAGCGAAAACGGCTCGGCGACAATGCGGTCATGAACGGTCATGGGGTGCTCCTTGTGATCAGATCAGCGGTCATTTGGCTTGGGGAATGCTCGGTATCCACCAGTCCCGTCCGCGCGGGGTGGTGACATATTCCGGCCAACGGAAATGGATCGGCGGTTCGTAATCGCAGAGCGGCGCGATCCAGTTCGAGCCGCCGATTCCGCCACCGGTGCGAGCGACGAATTCATTCATCGCCGCATCGCGGGCGGTTTTGTCCTCGAGCAGGCGAAGGGCGGCGAGCGCGATCGTGCGGCAGGCGCAGGCCACCATCGGGTCGATGGTGGCGGGAATACCGCCCAACGCATTCATCACCCATGACGGATAGGGATAGCCGGTCTCCGAACGCAGCGCCGGGCGGGCGACATAGAAGCGCGCCGTCGGCGCATGCCACGACATGTCGGTGTAATCGTCGGAGGTCGAATTGACCTGCGAGGGCGGCAGATCGCGGCGCAGGATCGCTTCCGCCGCCTGCGGCTCGATCAGGCGCTCCAGTTCTTCTATGAACGGCTCGTCGCTCGCCATGCGCCCGGCATTGACCTGTATTTCGCGCGCGACTGCCTTGGCGTCCTCGTCCCAGCGCGGCGGCCCGACCGTCGACAGTGCTTCATAGGCGATTTCGGCCATTACATGATTGGCAAGTCCCGGCCGTGACTTCGACACCCAATGCCGCTCGGTGCGGCAACCACTCATCGCTGCCGCCGCCTCGGCATTGCGGTCGAGCACCGCGGTGACCTGCTCGGCCATGGCAAGCGTCGGCACGCGGATCATGTACTGGATCTCGGCCAGCCCCGCCGGCAAATTGTCGGCGGTCGCTTGCCCCGCCGTCAGGATCGCCTCGCTGATCGACCAGCCGCCCTGGTGAGGCAGCATGGAATCGCGCAGAGCCTTGGAGGCCATGTACATCATCATCAATGCGTCGTTGGCGCCGGGGGCGCGCGCCGCCGAATGTGCTTGCGGAATGGGTGCAGCACCCGCAGCCAGCGCCCAGCGCTCCGGTTGGTCGCAGATGAAGCGATAGATCATCGCGTAGGCCGCGCCGCAATGCGTGTCCCAGCGCGCCGTGTTGCAGAGCGGCAGCATGTAGAACGGATGAAAGGAGATCATGCCGGCAACGCCGTCATAATAGCCCTTGGCGGCATGGATCGGCTTTGACCCGCGCACCTTTTCCGCCGGCTCGCCGGTGAAGCGCAGCGTGCCTGATATGCCGTGGCGCTGCATCGCGGCCTTGGTCGCCAGCAGCCCGCCGAGGCTCGAAATACCCAGTCCGGAATGCGGGTCGGTGTGGCCGCCGGCCTGGTTGCCAAGTCCCCGGCGCGGACGCTCGACCGTAGCGGCATCCTGGCAATTGCCCGGCACCGCGTCGTATTCGGCGTACATGCCGATGGTCGGGCCGGGGCCATTGGTCCAATGCGCGCAGAAGGCGGTCGGCATGCCGCCGGAACCTTCTTCGACGGAAAAGCCTTCGAGTTTCAGCCGCTCGACATACCAGGCGGCTGATTGATACTCCCGCCACGCGGTCTCGCCGTAATCGAAGATGGTGCGTGTCCACGCGGACAACAACGGCTGGATGCCGTCGAGACAGGCAAGGGCGGTTGCTTGCGCCGAGGTGGCCACCGGTTTCTCCATGGCATGAGAAGAAAGCAGTGAAGCGGGTCGCTAAAAAGTGATATGTTTTCCCGGTTCGTGCAAATTCGGTTCACCTGAGGCTCCTTGCGTATACCATCGACACAAGCGCTGCGTGCGCTCGACAGCTTCGCCCGCCACGGCAGCGTCTGGCGCGCCGCCGACGAGTTGCACCTGACCCGCAGCGCTGTCAGCCATCAGCTTCGCCTGCTGGAGCGCGACCTCGGCTTCGACCTGCTCGAACGCATCGGCAAGGGCGTGGCGCTGACGCCGCGCGGCCAGCGCTACGCCAGCGACGTGCGCAAGGCGTTGACCGTGCTGGGCGACGCGGTGACGCGTGATGCCGGCACCGGCGTCGGCGGCTCGTTCGCCGTCAGTTGCACGCCCGGCTTCGCCTCGCTGTTCTTGTGCACCCATATCGGCGAGTTCCGGCAGATGTATCCTGACGTGGCGCTGCGCATTCTGACGCCGCGGCGGCTCGACGATGTTAGCAACGCCGATGCCGATGCCTTCATTGCGTTTGGTGTCGGCAATTGGCCGAACCGGGCGGTCGAACCGCTCTGCGAAATCTCGTTCACGCCGCTCTGCAGCCCGACGCTGCTCAACAAGATCGGCGGTTTTTCCCGGCCGTCGGACGTGCTGCGGGCCAACCTGCTGCATCTCGATGACACCGAGGATTGGGCGCGCTGGCTGGCGCTCTCCAAGGTGGAAAACCCCGACATTGAGGGCGGCATCTTCTTTTCGGACATGAACCTCGTCTTTTCGGCGGCGATTGCCGGCCAGGGCATCGCCATGGGCGACGAACTGACCAGCCGGCGGGCGCTGAGCGAGGGCCGGCTGGTCAGGCCGTTCGACATCGCGATCAAGTCGCCGCGCTCCTATTTCCTGGTCTCCGAACATGCCAAGGCTTCGCATCCGGTTCTGGAAGCGTTCACGGGATGGCTGCGGTCGAAACTCCAGGAGAACCGCATTCTGCCGTATTGAGGGCAGTTGGCGACATCTCGCCATAGATGAATGGAATTTGCCGATCACGCGAAAACTATTCGGTTGCGGTGAGCCGGCACCCTGCCTACGATTTCGACAAGCGTTAGGGAAAGGGCAGTATGCAGCAACCCGGCCGTGCCGCAGAGATCAAGGCAATCGGGATCGGCAAGAGCTTCGGCTCGTTCCGTGCGCTGGACAATCTGTCGCTCGATATCGGGCGTGGCGAGTTCCTGACCCTGCTCGGGCCGTCCGGTTCGGGCAAGACCACCTTCCTGATGATCCTTGCCGGCTTCGTGCAGCCGACCGAAGGCAAGCTGTTCAGCGACGGCGTCGACATCACCGACCGGCCGGCCGAGCAACGTGCCGCCGGCATGGTGTTCCAGGGCTACGCGCTGTTCCCGCATATGAGCGTCGAAGCCAACATCGCCTTCCCACTCAAGGTGCGCAAGAAATCGGCCGCCGACATCAAGCGCCGCGTCGGCGAGATGATCGAGCGCGTCGGCCTCAAGGGCCACGAGAAAAAACTGCCGGCGCAACTGTCGGGCGGCCAGCAGCAGCGCGTGGCGCTGGCCCGTGCGCTGGTGTTCGAACCGGGCGTGCTGTTGCTCGATGAGCCGTTTTCCGCGCTCGACAAGGGTCTGCGCGGCCAGATGCAGGCCGAGATGAAGCGCCTGCATCAGGAGACCGGAACCACCTTCGTCTTCGTCACCCACGACCAGAGCGAGGCACTGGCGCTGTCGTCGCGCGTCGCCATCTTCAATCACGGCAAATTGCTGCAGGTTGGACCGCCCGACGAGGTCTACGACCGGCCGGACAATCGCTTCGTCGCCGAGTTCCTCGGCGAGATCAACATGCTGCCTCTGAAGGGGGTCAGGCCTGCCGGCAATGGCTCGACCGGCCTGTGCGAGGACCGCGCGGTCAGCATGGGCTGCAAGGCCGAACTCGTGCGCGGCGATGCCATCCTGGCGATCCGGCCTGAATACATGTCGATATCGGGCGAGGCGGCAGATGGTGAGAATGGGATCGCCGCTACCGCCACCAACTCCACCTATCTCGGCGCGGCAACGCGACTTGACCTGACAACGCGGCAAGGCGCCAAGGTCACGGTCTCGGTGCCGAACGAGGTTGCTGCCGCGGCCTTGAGCAAGGGCAACTCCGTCTGGCTCACCTGGCCGGCGGAAAAGGGTTTCCTCCTTCCGCATGGAGGGCAATGACGAACGGTGTGGCGAGATATCGCAGCACCGATTCCGGCACTATCAACAACAAAAAGGGGAACTGACATGACACATGATACTAAGAAACAAGCCATCGAGAGCCTGTCCGCCAGGGCAGGTCGCGGCGAGATCTCGCGCCGGCAGTTCACACAGTTGGCGGCACTCGTGCTGGCCGGCACGCCGATGCTGCTGCGCTCGACAGGTGCCTTTGCGCAGGCCAAGGAACTGGTGCTGGTCAACTGGGGTGGCGATGCCATCACCGCCTATGATGCCGCCTATGGCCAGGCCTTCACCAAGGACACCGGCATCACCGTCAAGATGGACGGTTCGGGTCCGACCGAAGGCGCCATCGCCGCGCAGTTCAAGAGCGGCGCGCCGACCTGGGATCTCGTCGACGTAGACCCGTTCTCGGCCATCACGCTCGGCGCCCAAGGGGCTCTCGAGCCGATCGATTACAACATCGTCGACAAGAAGAAGATGCGGCCCGGCTTTGGTTGGGAATACGCCGCCTCGACCTATTTCTTCTCCTATGTCATCGCCTATGATTCCGAGAAGTACGGCAAGGACGCGCCGACCGGCATGGCCGATTTCTTTGATGTGAAGAAATTCCCCGGCAAGCGCTCGCTCTACAAATGGGGCGTATCGAGCTGGGAAGCGGCGCTGCTCGCCGACGGCATCGCGCCGGCGTCACTCTACCCGCTCGATCTCAAGCGCGCCCATGACAAGATCGCCGCCTTCAAGGAAAATGTCGTTGCCTATTGGGGTGGCGGCGCCGAAAGCCAGAGCGTGCTGCTCAATGGCGAGGCCTCGATGGCGATCGTCTGGTCGACCCGTGCATCACTGATCGAGCAGGATAGCGGCGGCAAGATCAAGTTCATCTGGGACCAGGGCCTGATCTCGCCCGGCGCGCTGGCCGTGCTCAAGGGCAATCCCGGCGGCAAGGACGCTGCGATGAAGTTCATCGCCAGTGCTCAGGACCCTGAAAAGCAGTTGGTCATGTTCGACAAGCTCGGCCAGGGCCCGGCCAATCCGGCTGCCGACGCGCTGATCCCCGCCGACAAGAAGCGCATCAATCCGGTCGATCCCGAGAACATGAAGAAGCAGATCGCGCTCGACATGGACTGGTACGCCAAGAACTACGGGCCGGCGCTCGACGAATACACCAAGATCATCTCGGCCTGATCAGGGCCGGGGTAATCGGGTCGAAATGAGATCCTATCTCTCCGACAGGATGGGCGCGGCGCTGTTGATGGCGCCGCTGCTCCTGTTTCTTGTCCTGGCCTATGCCTGGCCATTCCTCGGCGTCGTCAAATGGAGCTTTACACTGCCGACGCCCGGCCTCGGCCAGTATGAGGCGCTGCTCACCGACGATCTGGTGCAGTCGGTGTTCATCCGCACGCTGCGCATCGCGGCAATCGTTACCATCGTCTCGGTTGCCGCTGCCTACGCCATCACCGTCGTCTGGGTGCGTGGAACCCCGGCACAGCGCCTGGTCGCCGAGTTCTGCATTCTCGTTCCCTTCTGGATTTCCGTGCTGACCCGTGCCTTCGGCTGGGTGGCGCTGCTCTCCAATCGCGGCCTGATCAACACCTGGTTGCAGGCGATCGGCTTCATTTCCGAACCGTTGGCGTTGGTGCGCAACGAATTCGGCGTCATCGTCGGCATGACGCACTTCCTCATTCCTTTCGCCGTTTTCCCGCTGGCATCTTCCATGCGCAGCCTCGACGACCGCGTGCTTTTAGCTGCGCGTGGCCTCGGTTCCAGCCGCATGCGCACCTTCTGGACGGTGTTCGTGCCGATGACGCGCTCCGGCATCATCGGCGCGGCGATGATCGTGTTCGTCTTCTCGCTCGGCTTCTTCGTCACGCCGGCGATCCTCGGTGGCGGCCGCAGCGTCATGATCGCCGAGCTGATCTATCTCAGGATCTTCCAGAGCCCGGACTGGGGGCTGGGTGCAGCGATCAGCGTCGTGCTGGTGCTGTTCGTCGGCGCGCTGATGGCGCTTTTGTTCCGCTATGTCAGACCGAAGCAGTTGATCTGATGCCGACCTACCGCCCCGGTCCCGTCTCGCTGATCATCGCCGCCTTCGTGGCGCTGTTCCTGCTGATGCCGCTGCTTGCGGTCATCCCGGTATCGCTGACGCCGAGCCGCATGCTGGCTATGCCGTCGGGCGAACTATCGCTGCGCCACTACCGGGCGCTGGTCGAGGACCCGCGCTGGCTCCAATCGATCCTGCTCTCGATCCGCATCGGCGTCGTCAGCAGCGCCTTTTCCACCGTGCTCGCGCTGTGCTTCAGCCTTGGCGTCTGGATGTTCCAGCCGCGCTTCACCGCGGCCCTGGTCGGCTTCGTGCTGCTGCCGATGGTGGTGCCGCCGGTGGTCTCGGCGATCACGCTCTACTTCCTGCTGACCTCGATCTCGGGTTTCAGCTCTTTCTTCGGCTATGACACCTGGCTGGGCGTCGCCATGGCCCATTCGGTGATGACCGTGCCCTTCGCCACCGTGCTGATGCTGGTCTCGCTCAGCCAGCTCGACCGCCGCATCGACCTTGCCGCCCGGGGCTTAGGCGCCACTTTGTGGGAGCGCGCCACCCGCATCATCATGCCCAACATCAAGTTCGGCATCATTACCGCGGCACTGCTCTCCTTCGTGCTGTCCTGGGAAGAAATCGGCGTCACCCTGTTCATCACCTCGGTCAACGCCATCACGCTGCCGAGGCTGATGTGGATGGGCCTGCGCGACAACATCGACCCGGCGATCGCCGCGCTCTCGGTGATCCTGATCATCATCACAGTGCTGGTGCTGGCGGTGCGCAGTTTCGTGGCCAGGCAGCGCGGAGCCTAAACAAATCGCACAGAGACACGGCCAAACCTGCCTAGATCGCCAGTGACTTCGTCACCTGCCTCGACGCCAATCGGCGTCACGCAGGTACCTGTAATCACCACCTGTCCCGGTTGGAGCGCTATGCCCAGGCCCGACAGCTCGTTGACGAGCCAGGGGAGCGCGATGCGAGGATCGCCCAACACGGCTGCTCCCGATCCGCTATGTTGCGACCTTCCGGAAACGGAGGCGACCACGGGGTGCTTTGCAAGGTCCGCGTCCCGCCAGTCGTCTTCCGCCGCCTCGCCGATGACAAACAGATTGGTGCAGGCATTGTCCGCAATGAGCTGCGGCGCCCCGGCGGCGCAGAAATCGTCATACCGTGAGTCCGGGATTTCGATCGCCGGATGCAAGGTCGCCACGGCTTCCATCACCTCGGCGATTTCATAGGGTGCCGGACGAGGCGGCAGCTCGCGGCCGAAGCGGAAAGCGAATTCGATCTCGGCCACGCGCATCTTGCTCGTCGCCAGGGAAACGGTCCCGCCGACCTCCACCGCTTTCTCGGCCAGGAGACGTCCGGCCATCGGGCCGTCGACGTTGATGTGCCTTTGTCCGGCCAGACTGGTCGCGGCAATCTTCCAGCCGAAAAGTGGGGCCACCGAGCGATCCATGACATGCGACTGGATGGCGTAACCTTCGAGCCGTGTTTGTGGGCGCAACGCCTCAGGTATGGCGTCGAGACGGGTGCCCTTGTCCCGGTGGCCTACCAACAACCGCGACGCAGCCCTGGTCTTTTCTGCATCGAGCATCATCAGCTTTCGAAATGGCTTCGTGGATCAAAAACGGCAAGGAAACATTGCGTCATGCGACGCTGTATGGAGCGAGAATATGTGACCAGGAATCGAGAGTCCATGTTCACAGCTCGGTCCCCGCGGACGATGGTGTTGGCAAAGTCGCCCTTTCGAGATCATCGGCATCCATCATTGCGATGACGAATCGCCATCGCCTCCGCGCGTCGAATGGCTATATCTGTCAGAACACGCAGAACGCGGACAGGCTTCCGAAAAGCAATAGTCGGCAGCGCAGGAACCGGAGGAAAAGACGATGACCGCGCCAGGCGATTTACAGCAGGCACTGTTTCTCAGGCTGAAAAGCGATGCATCGCTGTCGGCCTTGCTGGGCGGCGCCGGACTGCTCGAACGGCCAGCCGACAATGCCGCTTTTCCGTACGTGACCTGGGGCCATACCTCCGCTTTCGACTGGGATACGAGCACCGAGAACACCGACGACCAGTTGATTACGCTGCATGTCTGGTCGAAAGCCCATGGCGACGCCGAAACGCTAGCCATCATGGCCGCCATCCAGGCGCGCCTTGCCGACGCAGCATTGGTGATTGGCCCTCGCGGCCAGACACGACTGTCGCTGGAATTTGCCGAAGCCCGCCATGACGAGGATCTGCTCGTGCATCACGGGCTGCTGCGTTTTCGCGCGATAACGCAGGAAAATGCCTGATGCGCTTTCAATATGGTCAAAACCGAGTCTAGACTGGACTTTCGCGGGATTTCACCTGTTCGAGGCGGTGAAATTCCAGGTTGATTGTCTCGCGTTGCAGGGGTGTGGCGAGCATGTTTTCAGCGGCGTTCACCGTTCATTTCACGTTCAGCACCGATGCGTTACAACGCCGGTCATGAAAACGCTTCGCTCCCACTTCCGAACCGCGACACTGGCGCTTTGTGCTGCCGGACTGTTCGCGTCGCAGGCGATAGCGATACCGGTCGTCGCGCCGCCCGACCTGGCCAGCCCGATCGTACTGGCGGCGTCCGATTGCTACGCCATCGGCCAGCAGGTGGCCGAGCAGAATGGCGGAACGCTGGCCAAGGCCTCGCAATCGACGCGCGGCGGTCAGCCTGTCTGTGTCATCGTCGTGCTCGTTCCAGGCAAGGACGGACAACGTCCGCGCCGTTCCGAGATCGTCGTTCCGCTGAACTGACCCATTTTTCCAACTTATAGACCCTCAGTTTCCCAGACCGCCGGAATCGGCCTATATCTGCCCCAGTCTTCAATCTGACAAAGCTCTTCAATCTGACAAAGCTCATCAACAGGTATCGAACTCCGCATGCGCGTACTCGTCGTCGAAGATGACAAGGATCTCAATCGGCAGATATCGGATGCGCTGGTCGATGCCGGCTATGTCGTCGACCGCGCCTTCGACGGCGAGGAAGGCCATTTCCTTGGCGACACCGAGCCCTACGACGCCGTCGTGCTCGATATCGGCCTGCCGCAGATGGACGGCATCAGCGTGGTCGAGCGCTGGCGGCGCGGCGGCCGCAAGATGCCGGTGCTGATCCTGACGGCGCGCGACCGCTGGAGCGACAAGGTCTCCGGCATCGATGCCGGCGCCGATGACTACGTCACCAAGCCGTTCCACATCGAGGAGGTGCTGGCCAGGCTGCGGGCCCTGATCCGGCGCGCTGCCGGCCATGCCTCGTCCGAACTTACCTGCGGGCCGCTGCGCCTCGACACCAAGGCCTCCAAGGCCGATGTCGACGGCGTGCCGCTGAAGCTGACCTCGCACGAATTCCGCCTGCTTGCCTATCTGATGCACCATATGGGCGAGGTCGTCTCGCGGACCGAACTGGTCGAGCATCTCTACGATCAGGATTTCGACCGCGATTCCAACACTATCGAGGTGTTTGTCGGGCGGCTGCGCAAGAAGATGGGCATCGACATGATCGAAACCGTGCGCGGCATGGGCTACCGCATGCGTGAGCCGGAGGCGTAACTCGGAACCGCTCAAACCAACCGCAAGGGCGCCGCTTTCGCTGCGTTTGTGGCCGCGTTCGCTGACGTTCCGCGTCATCGCCTTTTCCACGGTCTGGGCGATCGTGACGCTCGTTGTCATCTTCACGTTGATAACCACGCTCTACCGCCAGGCCAGCGAACGCGGCTTCGACAGCCTGCTTTCGGCGCATCTGTTCAACCTGATCGGTTCGATAGGCATCTCCGACAGCGGGGCGCTGACTGGCGCGCCAGACCTCGGCGACCTTCGGTTCTCGGAGCCGAATTCGGGCTGGTACTGGTCGGTGGAGCCCGCTTCGGAAGGCGTGCATGGCGATCTTCACTCGTCGTCGATGACCACGACGATCCCGTCACCGAGCGTTGCCGAGGTGCCGTTCAATGCCAGCTTTCAGCGCAGCTACGCAGCCGAAGGCATCGACGGCGAGCAACTCGAAGTTTTCGAGAGCGAATTCGTTCTCGACGCCAAGAACCGGGCCGCGCGTTTCCGCGTCATGGGCAACCAGAGCGAACTCGAACAGGAAATCGCTACCTTTCAGCGCCGCCTGCTGACCTATCTCAGCCTGTTCGGCGTCGGCATGATCGCCATCAACGCGATCGCCATTCTGCTCGGCCTGCAGCCGCTGCGCCGGGTCAGGAACGCGCTCGCCATGGTGCGCGAAGGCACCGCCCAGAGGCTCGACGGCCGCTTCCCGGCCGAGATCGAACCGCTTGCCAACGAAACCAATGCGTTGATCGAAAACAACAGGCGCATCGTCGAGCGGTCGCGAACACAGGTCGGCAATCTCGCCCATTCGCTGAAGACGCCGCTGGCGGTGCTGCTCAACGAGGGCCGCGCGCTCGGCGGCGCCAAGGGGCAGCTGATCGCCGAACAGGCCGCTTCCATGCAGAAGCAGGTCGAACACTATCTCCAGCGCGCCCGCGTCGCGGCACAACGCGACAGCGTCGTCTACCGCACGCCGGTGACGCCGCTGGTGCAGCGCATGGTGCGGGTTATGCAGAAGCTCAATCCGCAGACAAATCTGTCGCTGTCACTGCCGGCAACCGAGATCGTCTTCGCCGGCGAGCGCGAGGACCTTGAGGAATTGCTGGGCAATCTCCTTGAAAACGCGATGAAATGGGCAAAGAGCGCGGTGCAGGTCTCGGTCGTGCCCTTGACCGGCAAGGACGACCCGGCCGGCCTTTTCGAGATCGGCATAGAGGATGACGGTCCGGGCATTCCCGAGGATAAGGCGCGCGAGGCGCTGAAGCGCGGACGGCGTCTGGACGAGACAAAGCCCGGAACGGGGCTGGGCCTAGCCATTGTCGCAGACCTCGTCAACGAGTATGGAGGCGTTCTGGCGCTCGAACGATCCGGTATGGGCGGATTGAAGGCGGTGGTGCGATTGCGGAGCCTTCAGTGATGTTCACCCGGGCCAATCGACATAGAGGGACGGAAGATGTTATTGGCGGCATGTCCATTGGTCCCGCAGCGGCCAGCGCCAAATTTCCGACAAATATCAATACTATGGCCACGCCAACTTCTCCGATGACGCGGCCCCCGGCGCATCCATGGCAGGCTCCAACTCAAGAAAACCGGTTGTTGGCATGAAGATTCGCGTCGCTCTTGTTTCCGCATTGCTGGCTGTTTCCGGCTGCACCACCTTGAGCGGCAAGGGTCCAACCGTGTCCGCGACACCGGCCTCGACACCTCCTTCCAGCGGCAAGGTGACCACGACGATCATTTCGGCGATGGGCGGCGGCCTCATCAGTGGGGCGATCGGCAACGGTCTCAGCGAGACCGAGAAGCGCAGCGCGCTTGAGGCTGAGTACAAGGCGCTAGAATACACGACCAGCGGCCAGAAGGTGACGTGGAAGGGCGCCCAGGCTTCGCGCTACGGCGAGGTGGTTCCGGCCCAGCCCTACCGCGTCGGTTCGCAGGACTGCCGCCAGTACACGCAGACGGTATTTTCCGGCGGCGCCGGGGTCACGGCGCGTGGAACCGCTTGCCGCAACGCCGATGGCAGCTGGACGCCGCTGACCTGACGACCGTCTGCCGACGATTGGCGGCTGGCGTCGTCAAAGCGTCGCAGCATGCATCTGTTGGCACGGCAGAGCTCTGCCGGTATTGGAAGAACCATGCTGTTCTGGGTCATAGCCGCCATTCTCACGCTGGGTGCAAGCCTGGCGGTGCTGCTGCCGCTGGCCGCCAGCGCCAAGGGCGCGTCGTCGAGCGGCGAACATGATCTCGAAGTCTATCGGGACCAATTGTCCGAGCTTGACCGCGACGCCGCGCGTGGCTTGATCCAGCCGGCCGAAGCCGCCGAGGCCCGCGCCGAGATCGCTCGCCGCATCCTTCGCCTTGACAATGCGGGTGCCGTCGGCGGCGCAAACCCTGGCCGAGCGCCGGTCACGGCAAGGCTGGTGGCAACCGTAGCCGTGCTGGCGGTGCCGCTGGTCAGTTGGGGGCTCTATGTCAAGCTTGGCTCTCCTGACCTGCCGTCGCAACCGCTCAGCGAGCGGTTGGCCAAGAATCCTGCCGACAGTTCGGTCGACGAGCTGGTGGCGCGGGCCGAAGCCCATCTGGCCGCCAATCCCACTGACGGCAGGGGCTGGGACGTGCTGGCACCGGTCTATCTGCGCATGCAGCGCTTTTCCGACGCGGCAGGAGCCTATCGCAACGCCATTCGGCTCGATGGCGACAGCGCCGTTCGCCAGGCCGGTCTCGGCGAGGCGATCGCCAGCGCGGCAGGCGGCATTGTCTCGGCCGATGCCCAGGATGCTTTCGAAGCAGCCCTGAAGCTCGATCCGGCCAATGCGAAGGCCAGCTTCTACCTGGCCATGGCATTGGCGCAGGAGGGTCGCGCCAAGGAAGCGACCACGGCATGGCAGGCGATGCTGGACAGATTGCCGCCGGATTCGCCATGGCGCGGTGCCGTCGAGCAGGCGCTCGCCAAATCCGGAAGCTCCGACGTCGCTTCCGGCGGCGCCACCAACGGTCCCGATGCCGGCGATGTCGACGCCGCATCCTCGATGTCGCCGCAGGACCGGGAGACCATGATCAATACGATGGTTGCCGGCCTCGACGACAAACTGCGGCAAAATCCGCGCGATCCGGAAGGATGGATGCGGCTCGTTCGTTCCTATGTCGTGCTCGGCAAGGCCGATCAGGCGCGTGAGGCGCTCGGTCGCGCCATTGCCGTCTTTGGAGCCGACAGCGACCAGGCGAAGAAATTCACTGCCTTTGCCGCTTCGCTTGGGCTTGCGGCGACGGAGTAGAACAAGACATGACGCGCAAGCAGAAACGATTGTCGGTGATCGCGGGCGGGCTGGTCTTCCTGGGTGCCGCGACCGGGCTGACTTTTTACGCGCTTGGCCAGAAGGCCTCCTATTTCTACATGCCGGCCGATCTCACCACCGCCAGCGTCCAGCCTGGCCAGCGCATCCGGTTGGGTGGATTGGTCGAAAAAGGCACGATCCACCGCGGACAGGGGGCCACGGTCGGCTTTTCGGTGACCGACACGCACAAATCGGTCAAGGTCACCTACACCGGCATCCTGCCCGACCTTTTCCGCGAAGAGCAGGGCGTCATCACCGAGGGTACTTTCGGCCCGGACGGGGTTTTTGTTGCCGATAGCGTGCTGGCCAAGCATGATGAGCGCTACATGCCCAAGGAGGTTGCGGACGGCCTCAAGGCCAAGGGCGTCTGGCAGGAGAACAAGAGTGAATAGCTCCGGCAGGAGAGCGACAATGGATCACGGACATGGTTGAAACGGGCCATTTCGCCCTCGTCCTGGCGTTTGCGCTTTCGCTAGTGCAGACGGTGGTGCCGCTGTTTGGCGCGCGCCTGAACAACCAGCGCCTCATGGCCGTCGGCGGTCCGGTCGCAGTGACCGGCTTTGCCTTGACGGCGCTGTCCTTCGCAGCGTTGGCGAGTGCCTATGCAAGCTCCGATTTCTCGGTGGCAAGCGTGTGGGAAAACTCGCATTCCTTACAGCCGTTGATCTACAAGATCACCGGAACCTGGGGCAATCATGAAGGCTCGATGCTGCTTTGGGTGTTGATCCTGACCTTTTTCGGCGCGCTCGTCGCCGCTTTCGGCTCCAACCTGCCGGCGACGCTGCGCGCCAATGTGCTAGCGGTGCAAGGCGCCATCGGCGCCGCCTTCTTCCTGTTCATCCTGGCGACGTCCAATCCGTTCATCCGGCTCAATCCGGCGCCGATCGAAGGCCGCGATCTCAACCCGATCCTGCAGGATCTCGGCCTCGCCATCCACCCGCCTTTCCTCTATCTCGGCTATGTCGGCTTCTCGATCTGTTTTTCCTTCTCGGTTGCCGCTCTCATCGAAGGCCGCATCGACGCGTCCTGGGCGCGCTGGGTGCGGCCGTGGACGCTGGTCGCCTGGATGTTCCTGACCGGCGGCATCGCCATGGGATCGTACTGGGCCTACTACGAACTCGGTTGGGGCGGTTTCTGGTTCTGGGATCCGGTCGAGAACGCCTCCTTTATGCCGTGGCTGGCGGGGACCGCGCTGCTCCATTCGGCCATCGTCATGGAAAAGCGCTCGGCGCTGAAGATCTGGACGCTGCTGCTCGCCATCCTGACCTTTTCGCTGTCGCTGCTCGGCACCTTCCTCGTGCGTTCAGGCGTCTTGACCTCCGTGCACGCCTTTGCCACCGATCCGACCCGGGGCGTGTTTATCCTGTGCATCCTGACGCTGTTTATCGGCGGCTCGCTGGCGCTGTTTGCGCTGCGCGCTTCCCGGCTGACGACCGGCGGCCTGTTCCAACCGATTTCCCGAGAAGGGGCGCTGGTCCTCAACAATCTGTTCCTGACGACGGCGACGGCGACCGTCCTCGTCGGCACACTCTACCCGCTCGCCGTCGAAGCCTTCTCAGCCGACAAGATCTCGGTCGGCGCGCCGTTCTTCAATCTCACCTTCGGACCGCTGATGGTGCCGCTGCTGCTCGTGGTTCCGTTCGGGCCTTTGCTGGCCTGGAAGCGCGGCGATGTCTTCGCCGTCGCGCAGCGCCTTATGGTGGCCTTTGCAGCGGCGCTGCTGGCGACGCTGGTCACCGTTCTGTTCATCGACGGCGCCTCGGTGTTCGCAGCCCTGGGCGTTGGCCTTGCCGTCTGGCTGATCCTTGGCGCGCTCACCGACCTCGCCGTCAAATCCGGCTTTCGGACCGCCGCAACGGGGATCATGGTCAGGCGCTTGCTCGGCCTGCCGCGCTCGGTCTTCGGCACCGCCTTCGCTCACCTTGGCCTCGGCCTGACCACGCTCGGCATCGTCGGCACACTTTGCTTCGGCACCGAGAAGATCCTGTCGATGCATGCCGGTGAGACCGTCGAACTGTCCGGCCATACGCTGCGTTTCGTCGGGCTTTATCCGGCCCAGGGACCGAATTACAGCGAGGATCTCGGCCGCTTCGAACTGATCGGCGTCAGCGGCAGCCCTGTTGGCGAAATCAGCTCCGCCAAACGGTTTTATCCGGTGCGGCAGATGACGACGACGGAATCGGGCATCAGGACGATTGGTTTCTCGCAGCTCTACATCTCGCTCGGCGACGAGGGCAATGACGGTTCCGTCGTCGTCCGTCTGTGGTGGAAGCCGCTGGTGACGTTGATCTGGGGCGGCGGCCTGATGATGATGGCGGGCGCGGCGATGTCGCTGATGGACCGGCGCCTGCGCGTCGGCGCGCCGTCGCGGCGGCGCAAGCAGGCGAGCGCGGTGCCATCCGCGACCCTGCCATGAACGCGCGGCTTTCGCTGACCTCCATTGTCCTGCTGCTGGCGCTGTTCTTTGCCGGCACGGCCCTGGCGGTGAAGCCTGACGAGGTGCTGCCTGATCCGACGCTGGAGGCGCGGGCGCGGGCGCTGTCGGAAGGCTTGCGCTGCATGGTCTGCCAGAACCAGTCGATCGACGAATCCGATGCCGACCTTGCCCGCGACTTGCGCGTCCTTGTGCGTCAGCGCCTCGTCGCCGGCGACACCGACCAGCAGGTCATGGACTACGTGGTTTCGCGCTATGGCGAGTTCGTGCTGCTGAAGCCGCGTTTCGACCTGCGCAATGCGTTGCTATGGGGCACGCCCGTCCTGCTGTTGCTGATAGGAGGCGTTTTCATCGTGCTGACCGCGCGGTCGCGCCGCGTGCTGGCGACCAATGCGTTGACCACTGAGGAACAGGCGGCGCTGGACAAGATACTAGGCAATTAGCTTGGCCATTCCTCCGAGGGCCAGTCTCGCGACGTGTGAATGACGCGCAGGATAACGACGCTCTGACGGCCAGCGATTGGGCGCAACTCGTAGGCAATGATGTAGGGCAGGCGGTCGATGAGCTTCTCATATGTGCCTGTCACTCGGCCTGGGCGGCCCGTCGCCATCTCACCAAGGCCCTGGCCCATTTCATGAATACGATCCGCCAGGCGTCGGGCGGCAGCAGGATTGTCCTGAGCGATAAAGGCAACTTGCTGCTTAAGATCGTCCAGCGCTTCTCGCGACCAGGCGACGAACCGCTTCACGCCTTGCCCAAGCGCCTGGCTTCCGCCGATTCGATGACTGCGTCGATTTCCGCCATCGCATCGTCGTGAGGCACGACACGGCCAGCCGCCGCATCTTCCATGCCGCGTTTGATGCCTTCAATGATATCGAGTTCGCGATCGACGTAGGCCGAGACCGCCTCGGCGGCGAGGAACGATTTGCTACGCCGGGTGTCGGTGGCGATCCGCTCCAGCTTCAGCTTGGTTTCGGGAGAGACCCGGATGGTCATGGTGGTGCTTGCTGTCATTTATGAAAGCCTTGTGCTGAGTTGTGTACAAGATAGCACATCGGACATGGCAGCCAAGGGGATTGTACGTCCCCTGACTCCCAAACATTACCAAAGTTTCATGTGTCGGAAATGGCGCTGTAATGTGTGCCGCTCTAATTCTCCTTTCCTGAGGATGCCGACCAAGCAGCGTCCGTTGAAAGAGGATAAGAAATCCATGAATATTGCCCCCAATTCATATTCGGTCACCCGCAAGCGTCTCATGGCTGCCGTCGCATCTGTCGCCGTGGCCGGTGCGATCGGCGTTGGCGCGCTGACCAGCGGAACCAGCCCTGTTCTGGCCGATGCCGTGCGCGTCGAGGCGCCGCAGGTGCCGGGCTTCGCCGATGTCGTCGAGCGCGTTTCTCCCGCCGTTGTCAGCGTCAAGGTCAAGGCCAAGATCAGCCCGGCCGCCGATGATGGCTCCGACCCGTCCGACGACCAGGATGGCATGAACAACCTGCCCAACAATCCACAGCTGCGCCGCTTCTTCAAGGAATTCCGTGGCTTTGGTGACCAGGACGGCCAGGGTGGCGGCAACAGGCGCTTCAGCCACCGCGACCGCAACAACGACCAGCCGCGGCCGGTTGCTCAAGGGTCCGGCTTCTTCATCTCGGATGACGGCTACCTCGTCACCAACAACCACGTCGTTTCGGAAGGCTCGGCCTTCACCGTGGTGATGCATGACGGCAAGGAGCTCGACGCCAAGCTGATCGGCACCGACCCGCGCACCGATCTCGCCGTGCTTAAGGTCGACGGCGTCGGCAAGTTTACCTATGTCGACTTCGCCGATGACTCCAAGGTTCGCGTCGGCGACTGGGTGGTGGCCGTCGGCAATCCGTTCGGCCTTGGTGGAACCGTCACCGCCGGCATCGTCTCCGCCCGCGGCCGTGACATCGGCGCTGGCCCTTATGACGACTTCATCCAGATCGACGCATCGGTCAACCGCGGCAATTCTGGCGGTCCGACCTTCAACCTCAACGGCCAGGTCGTCGGCATCAACACCGCGATCTTCTCGCCGTCAGGCGGCAGCGTCGGCATCGCCTTCGACATTCCCGCTTCGACCGCCAAGCAGGTCGTTCAGGACCTGATGAAGAGCGGTTCCGTGCAGCGCGGCTGGCTCGGTGTGGAAATCCAGCCGGTCACCTCCGACATCGCTGAGTCGCTTGGTCTGAAGTCCAACAACGGCGCACTGGTTTCCAGTGCCCAGGACGATGGTCCCGGCAAGAAGGCGGGCATCACGGCCGGTGACGTGATCACCCAGGTCGACGGCAAGGATGTCGCTTCGCCGAAGGAACTGGCCCGGCTGATCGGCGCCTATTCGCCTGGCAAGTCGGTCGACGTCACCGTGTGGCGCGACGGCAAGAGCCAGACGGTCAAGGTCGATCTCGGCAAACTGCCTTCGAGCGACAAGCAGGCCTCTGTCGATCAGCAGCAGCCCGCCGCCCCGGCCAAGCCCGACACGCTGGCCGATCTCGGCCTGACCGTTACCAAGTCTGAAAACGGCAAGGGACTGGTGGTGACCGATGTCGATCCCGACAGCGACGCCGCCGATCGCGGCATCCAGCCGGGCGACGTCATCACGTCAGTCAATTCGACCGAAGTGAACGGCACCGAAGACGTCACCAAGGCGATGACCGAAGCAGTCAAATCCGGCCGCAAGGCAGTGCTGATGCAGATCACCCGCGACGACACCAATCGGTTCGTCGCGCTGCCCGTCGCCAAAGGCTGAGGTCGGTCCCGGAGCGTTCTCTCGGCCTTTCCAGGTGGGTGAGGGCGTTCCGGCGGCAGGTTGGACTTTTCCAGTGCGGCAGTTTCAATACCCCGAGCCGCCGTGCGGGAAAGCATGGAGGAGCGCGCGTTAGTCAGTCATCGCGCCTTCCCCCGGCGGCAGCGGGCTTCCCATCGTCCGCTGCCGCACACTTTCAAAAGCGCTTCCGCGATCCGATGCAAACGACATCGGCGGCGAGCAGCTTTATCGCGCACGGCTTCGGGCAATCTTGATCGCGGTGCGCTTTGGCAAAGGCCACAATGCAGATGTCTGCCACTCAACCTTCCGGCGAAATCGCGTATAACAGCCCTATGAAGATTCTCGTCATAGAAGACGATCGCGAGGCTGCGGATTACTTGCAGAAAGCCTTTGCCGAGGCCGGTCACACCGCTCATGTCGCCGGTGACGGCGAAACCGGCTTTGCGCTCGCCGACGCCGGCGACTACGACGTGATGGTGATCGACCGGATGATGCCGCGTCGCGACGGCCTGTCGGTCATTGCCGGTCTCCGGTCCAGGGGCAACACAACGCCAGTGCTGATCCTGTCGGCGCTCGGCGAAGTCGATGATAGGGTCACGGGGCTGCGCGCCGGCGGCGACGACTACCTGACGAAACCCTATGCCTTCTCCGAGCTTCTCGCCCGCGTTGAGGTTCTGAACCGTCGCGCCAGCGCCAAGGAAGCCGAAACCGTCTACCGCGTCGGCGATCTCGAACTCGACAGGCTGTCGCATTCGGTCCGCCGTGCGTCACGCGAGATAACGTTGCAGCCGCGTGAATTCCGCTTGCTCGAATATCTGATGCGGCATGCCGGCCAGGTGGTGACGCGCACCATGCTGCTGGAAAATGTCTGGGACTACCATTTCGATCCGCAGACCAATGTCATTGACGTCCATGTCTCCCGCCTGCGCGGCAAGATCGAGAAGGGCTTCGACAAGCCCATCCTGCATACGGTTCGCGGCGCCGGCTATATGCTGAAGAGCGGCTAGCTGCGGCATGGCTCTTTCCGTGCCAGCCATCATGAAGACGACGGCAGCGCGGCTTTCGGCGCTCTACTTCCTGCTCTTCGCGCTGTGCGCGGTGGCGCTCGTCTTCTACATGACGTCGCTGTCGGCGCGAATGCTGACCGCGCAGACGCAGGAGACCATCAATGACGAAGTGCTCGGCCTTGCCCGCGCCTACCAGCGCGGTGGCCTGCCGATCCTGGTGCGCGTGGTGGAACAGCGCTCGCGCCAGCCCGGCGCCAACCTTTACCTGATCGCCGACGCCAACGGCCAAATCCTGACCGGCAATGTGCAGAGCCTGGAGCCGGGCGTTCTCGAGAACGAAGGCTGGACCAGCAGTCCGTTCTCTTATCAGCGCTTTGGCGAGGGAGAGCTCGAGCGCCTGCGCAACCTTCCCGCCGAGCAGGGTACCACCACCCAATCCGAGCAGAACGATGCGCAGGCGCAGGGCGAAAAGGGCCACAACGCCATAGCGCTGGTGCTGCGGCTGCCGAACCAGATGATCATGCTGGTCGGCCGCGACCTTGGCGAGCCGGAGCGGTTTCGTGCGGTCATCCGCCGTGCGCTGATGCTGGCGCTCGGCATGATGGGGCTGGGCGGATTGCTGATCTGGTTTTTTGTCGGCCGCGCCGCGCTGAAGCGCATCGACAGCGTGTCGGAAGCCAGCCGCCGCATTATGGGCGGCGATCTGTCGGGCAGGCTGCCGGTGACGGGGGTTGGCGATGAGTTCGACCGGCTCTCCGAAAATCTCAATGCCATGCTGGCCAGGATCGCCGCGCTGAATGAAGGCCTGAAGCAGGTTTCCGACAACATCGCGCATGATCTGAAGACGCCGCTGACCCGGCTGCGCAATCGGGCCGAAGCGACGCTTTCGGGCAAGCAAAAGCCCACCGATTACCGGCAGGCGCTGGAAGGCACCATTGCCGAGTCAGACCAGTTGATAAAAACCTTCAACGCCATCCTGATGATCTCCCGGCTGGAGGCTGGCTACTCCTCGGAGAACACCAACCGCGTCGATCTGGCGGAGGCCGTGCGCGATGTCGTCGAACTCTACGAGCCGGTGGCGGAAGAGGCAGGCGTGTCACTGGAAGCAGACGCGCGCGAGGCGGTGTCCGTCAACGGCAACCGCGAACTGATCGGTCAGGCGCTGTCGAACATCGTCGACAACGCCATCAAATATTCCACCGGCGCCAATGCCCAGCCGGCGGTGCGCGTCACGCTCGAGCGAGCCGGTGCGGACGTTCGCCTGTCGGTTACCGACAATGGACACGGCATTCCCGACGATGGCGACCGCGCGCGCGCCACGGAACGTTTCGTGCGGCTGGAGAAGAGCCGTTCGCAGCCGGGTTCCGGTCTTGGCCTCAGCCTCGCCAAGGCGGTCATGACGTTCCACAATGGCCGGCTTGAACTCTTGCCTGGCAATCCTGGACTATCCGTGGTCATGAGTTTCCCGGCTCGGGAGGATCACTGATGAGCACTGCAGCGAAGCGGGTGGAGACTGGATGGCTGCTGAAGCCGGCTGCCAAGCTTGCTCCGCTCGACAAGGACCGTGCGCGGTTGGAACTGGCCGAGATCGCTTCCGCCGCGCGCGAAGAAGGACTGACGCGGCTGGCCAAGTTCCTGGCAGGCAAAGGGGAGGGCCAGGATTTCCTTGCCGCCGTCTTCGATCTGTCGCCGTTCCTGCGTGATACCGCACGTCGCCGGCCGCAAATCCTGGACGGGCTGTTCGAGCAGACGATCGAGGCTCGGCTGAAGGCGATCGGCGCCGCCATCGACCAGGTGCATCTAACCGAAGCAGTCTCGGAATCCGGCCTGATGATGGAGCTGCGCCAGTGGAAGGCGGAGGCGCATTTCCTGATCGCGCTGGCCGATCTTGCCGGCGAGGCCGAAACGGCGCTGACGGTCCGGCGATTGAGCGATCTTGCAGACGCCTGCACCCGTGCGGCCGTCGACTTCCTGCTGCGTGACGCGCATGGCCAGGGCAAACTCAAACTGCCGGATGTCGGCAATCCGTCGAAACAGTCGGGCTGGATCCTGCTCGGCATGGGCAAGCTCGGCGCGCATGAGCTGAATTTTTCCTCCGACATCGATCTGGTGGTTTTCTTCGATCCGGAAGCGCCCGCCGTCGTCGATCCGCTCGACGCCACCGAGTTGTTTTCGAGGCTGACGCGCCGCCTGGTGCGCATCCTGCAGGACCGCACCGAACACGGTTATGTCTTCCGCACCGATCTGAGACTGCGCCCAGACCCCGGTTCGACACCGCTGGCGATCCCGGTCGAGGCGGCATTGCGCTACTATGAGGCACGCGGCCAGAACTGGGAGCGCGCCGCGATGATCAAGGCACGCCCGGTGGCAGGCGATCTGGCCGCGGGTGCGGCCTTCCTCAAGGAGTTGCAGCCCTATATCTGGCGCAAATACATGGACTACGCGGCGATTGCCGACGTCCATTCGATCAAGCGCCAGATCCACGCCCACAAGGGCCATGGCGAGATTGCGGTCAAAGGCCACAACGTTAAGCTTGGCCGCGGCGGCATTCGAGAGATCGAGTTCTTCGTCCAGACCCAGCAGCTCATCGCCGGCGGACGCTTCCCTGAACTGCGTGGCCGCGAGACCGTGCCGATGCTCGGTGAGCTTGCGACCCGCGGCTGGATCACCACCGAGGCGCGCGATGCGCTTGCCCGCCAGTACTGGTTCCTGCGCCGCGTCGAACATGCCGTGCAGATGGTTGCCGACGAGCAGACGCACACACTGCCGGAAGATGATGAAGGCCTGGAGCGCATCGCCCGCATGCTCGCCTTTGCCGACGCTTCTGCCTTTTCCCAAGCGTTCCGTGCCTCGCTGCAGCAGGTCGAACGCCACTACGCGGCACTGTTCGAAACAGCACCCGAACTATCGACCGGCATCGGCAACCTGGTCTTCACCGGCGATGTCGACGATCCCGATACGCTGCAGACCTTGCACGGGCTCGGCTTTCAGCGGCCAAGCGACATCTGCCGCGTCATCCGTGGCTGGCATTTCGGCCGCTATCGCCTCACCCAGTCGGCGGAGGCACGCGAGCGGCTGACGGAACTGACGCCGGCGCTGCTGCGCGCCTTCGGCCAGACGCGCCGGGCCGACGAAGCTCTGATGCGCTTCGACGAGTTTCTCGCCGGCCTGCCGGCTGGCATCCAGCTGTTCTCCCTGCTGCAGTCCAATCCTGCCCTGCTGAAGCTTCTGGCGACGATCATGGGGGCCGCCCCCCGGCTGGCGGCGATCATCACCCGCAGGCCGCATGTCTTCGATGGTTTGCTCGACCCGGCCTTGCTCACCGAACTACCGGACCGCGCCTATCTGTCGGCGCGGCTTTCCGCCTTCGTCGAGGGCGACCGACTTTACGAGGATGTGCTCGACCGGCTGCGCATTTTTGCCTCCGAGCAGAAATTCCTGATTGGTGTCCGGCTGCTCGCCGGCTCGATCGATCCGGCGCGGGCCGGCCGCGCCTTTTCCGATCTGGCGGATCTCACCATCGAGGCTGCGTTGAAGGCGGTGACGGCCGAATTCGCGGCACGCCACGGCATCATTGCCGGCGGCGTGGTTTCGCTGCTCGGCATGGGCAAGCTCGGCAGCCGCGAGTTGACTGCCGGATCGGATGTCGACCTGATCCTGCTCTACGACCACGCGCCGGATGCCGAAGAGTCCAACGGCGACAAGCCGCTGGCGCCTTCGCATTACTACACCCGCATGACGCAAAGGCTGATCGCGGCGGTGTCCGCGCCGACGGCGGAGGGGGTGCTCTACGAACTCGACCTGCGCCTGCGGCCGTCCGGCAACAAGGGGCCGGTGGCCACCCATATCGATGCCTTCAAGAAATACCAGCGCCAGGAAGCTTGGACCTGGGAACACATGGCGCTGGCCCGCGCCCGCGCCATTGCCGGCGACGCCAGCCTGTGCGGCGAGGTTGAAGCGGAAGTGGCGACGGTGCTTGGACAGCCGCGCGACGCCGCCAAGGTGATGGCCGAGGCTGCGGACATGCGGGGTATGATCGAGAAGGAAAAGCCGCCGCGCGATCTCTGGGACATCAAGCTTATTCCCGGAGGATTGATCGATCTGGAATTCATCGCCCAGGTGGCCGTCATCACCGGGCACGTCGAGACCGGGCGCCGCGCCACCGGCACCGCCGAGATCCTGTCGCGCCTTGCATCGGGCTTCGCCGATGCCGGGATAAGGCAGGAGCTTGGCGATGCCTACGCGCTCTATCTTGCACTGACCCAGATGACGCGGCTGTGCCTCACCGGAGCCTTCGAGCGCGACGACGTTCCGCCGGGGCTTTCGGATCTGCTTCTGGCGGTGACCGACTTGCCGGATTTCGGTGTGCTGGAAGCACACCTCAAGGAGACGTCGCAGAAGGTCAGGAAGGACTTTGATCTTTTGTTTCGTTCGGGATCACCGTGAAGCGATCGTCCCTTGGAATTGAAGACGTTTCGTGTTTTCCAGTCTCATGCAGCTACTCTGTTCGCCGAATCTGCCGGAGCGCGCGGCGTGCGTGAGCCTGCAAAATTCTCTCCCCCAGATAGGCGTAGAAGCGCGGCGGCAGCATACCATAGTCGAATCGGGACGGTTTGCTTCCCGCGATGGGCCTGAGATCGGGACCCGGCCAGAGGAAGTCATTGGTTTCGGTCACGACGATCCATGACGGCGTGTCATCGAGGCCGAGATGGGCTTTGAGTGGCGCAGGTATTTCTACTGCATCGGCAGGATCAGCCGGTGGCGAGTGTGTGACCGGAACGACCGTTATGACTTCACGGCCCTCCACGACCCGGCGCGCGGCGACAATGGCGCATGGTCGGTTTTTGCGACCTTCTTCGGCACCCTTTCGTGTTCTCTCACCCAGAGGTAAGAATAGGAAATCACCAGACCCGGGATAGGTTTGGGCAGGCTCACGGTGTCCAGTCTTTGAGCATCGCATCGAGCCCGGCATATTCGCTCGGTACGGCGCTTTCGGCGATGGCGTTCAGCGTCTCATCATCCAGTTCTTCCGCGTTACGGGCGACTCGTCCCTTGACCAACACCTCGAACATCGCCGCCGACAGGAGTACCGTGTGGGTCCGGCCATTCTTTGTGATTGCGACCGGCGCACGCTGGGCAGCGTCCTGAAAACGCCCGACATTCTGCTGGAATTCTGTTGAAGTCACTCGCATGACAAAGTCTACCTTTCTTATCTAAGGTGGATAAAATAGATAACTTTGTCAAAGCGTTTCACCTCGCGTCCATGAGGTGGGATCAGGCCTGGGATGGTGATAAAATATTCACGCTGCAACCTTGATCGCCGGCACGGCCCTCTTCACCGGAATGCGCACCGACACGATCGTGCCGACACCTTCGCTCGACCGGATCTTCAGCGCGCCGCCCTGAAGCTCGGCCAGCGAACGTGAGATGGCAAGGCCAAGGCCAGACCCGGCATGGCTCTTGGAGAACTGGTTCTGCACCTGCTCGAAGGGCCGTCCTAGCTTGCCGAGCGCCTCCTTGGGAATGCCGCAGCCATTGTCCTCGATCGTCAGCACCAGCGCGCCAGATGTGTTGCGGGCCCTGACCGATATGTGGCCGCCCTGGCCGGTGAATTTCACCGCATTGGACAAAAGGTTGATGACGATCTGCTTGATCGCGCGGCGATCGGCGACCAGCGTCAGCGCATCGGCAATGCGCGTTTCCACGGTGATGGCCTTTTGCGCCGCCTGCAGCGAGACGACGCGAACCGTTTCGCTGATCAGCGGGCCAAGATCGATCTCTTCCCGGTCCAGCGAGAATTGGCCGGCCTCGATCTTGGACATGTCGAGAATGTCGTTGATGACGCCCAGCAGATATTTTCCGCTGCTGTTGATGTCGGTGGCATATTCCTCGTAGCGCTCCGATCCGAGCGGGCCGAACAGCCCTTGTTCCATCAGTTCGGAGAAGCCGATGATGGCGTTCAGCGGCGTGCGCAACTCATGCGACATGTTGGCCAGGAATTCGGATTTGGCCCGGTTCGCAGCTTCGGCGCGTTCGGTTTCCTTCATGTATTTGCGGTTGAGGTCGACCAGTTCGCGCGAACGCTCCTCTTCGGCCCGCCGCGCGAGGCTGAGATCATGGATCGTTGCCATCAGCCGTCGCTCGCTGTCGACCAGCTTCTCCTGGTGCAGCTTGATCTGGGTGATGTCGGAGCCGACCGAGACGATGCCGCCGTCCCGGGTCTTCAGTTCGTTGACCTGCAGCCAGCGGCCATCGGCCAGCTGCCGCTCGAAAGTGGCGCCGCCCTGCAGGCCGCTGGTGTGGGCAAGCCGCCGTTCGGAAGCAAAGGCCAGCATGCGTTCTTCCAGCGCCGCGCGCGCGGTGCCCGGCATCACGTCGCGGTCCGAAAGCCCGTTGTCCTGCTGGTATTTGGAATTGCACATGATCAGGCGCTGCGTCGAATCCCACAGCACGAAGGATTCGTTGATGTTCTCGATCGCCGTTCTGAGGCGAAGGTCGGCAGCCTCGGAACGCAGCGCCAGATGACGCTGTTCGGTGACGTCGACGGCGATACCGATCAGCTGGATCTCCGGCGCTTCCGGATCGATGACCTGTGCCCGTGCGCGCATCCAGATCCATTGGCCGTCGGCATGGCGCATGCGGAACACCTGGTCGATATGGTCGATCTCGCGTGCGACGATTCTGTTGGCGAGTTCAAACAGGTCGCCGTCCTCGGGATGGATGATCTGATCGACCTCGCCGAAGGACAGCATCGTTTCGCACGGCTTGTAGCCGAGCATGTCGTACATCGAGCGCGACCAGTACATCTTGCCGCGCACCATGTCCCAGTCCCACAGGCCGCAGCGGCCGCGAACCAGCGCCATGTCGATGCGCTGATGCGCTTCGAGGTAGATGCGGTCGGCCGCCTGCGCACGCGCGGCCTGGCCGAAATAGGCATAGAGGATGACGATCAGCACGCCGGCCGTCAGCACGAACAGGGTGACGTTCAGCGAAACGGTCTTGCGCCAGGCATCGAAAACCGCGTCCTGTGGCACCAGGGCCGCCGATGCGCCCTTTCCGCCATCCGCCAGGCTGACCGCGGCGTACCAGTCCCGTCCGTCGATGTTGACGTCCATGACGCCGGCACGATCGCCGAACATGAACAAGGGCTGGCCGCCCTCGACGAGGCCGTCCAGCGAATGGCCCTGCCATGGCATCGAGCGCGGCGTCACCGCGACGATCTTGAAAGCGCTGTCGGTGATGACAAGCACATGGCTGCGGCCCATCGCGCCCTGACGGCTGGTGGTCTCCAGCAGATCCTGTATGGCGCCGGGCACCGTTTCCGAGGTGGTGGCGAGCGAACTGGCCAACTGGCCCGCCGCCAGCGTCAGGATCGCCTTGGCATTGCGCTCGACATCGTCGCGCTCGTTCATCAGTGACAGCACGCGCAGCGCTGCGATGACGATCAGGAAGGTGATGATGAGGGCGGGTATTGATCGGCGCAGCAGCGGCTCGGCGGCCAGAAGCCGCCGGTAGGCCGGTTCGGCGATGAGCCGCGTATTCCCGGCAAGACCGTCGCCGCGCGTCTCGCGATGCGCAAAAACCGTCCCTCCGGGCGCGCCCCACGCGTCCGCCTTCGCCATAAATGGCACTCCCCGAATTTGCCTATGCTGCTTGGCGATCCGGCAAACGCCGCACATCCGAATCGTCAGTAAAGAATCAAAGGTGATTCGCCTTGTCCAGTGGTCCGGCGAAAAAAGATTAAAAATCGACTAAAATAACGCCGAAACGGCCCAATGTCTCTTGCCGGGCGCCCGCTTATGCCAGCGTACGCTCGACAATATCCCGCAGATCCGCCGATAGGTTTTCGGCGCCGGCGATCGACAGCAGCGCTTCCCTGGCCTTGGCTTGCCGCAAAGGTTCGAGCGAACGCCACGATCTGAGCGCCGTCGCCAGCCTGGCTGCCACTTGCGGGTTGCCCTTTTCAACCTCGAGCACAGTCTGAGCAAAGAACCAGTAGCCTTCGCCGTCAGCACGATGGAAGCCGGTCTGGTTGGCGCTGGAGAAGGTGCCGATCAGCGAGCGAACTCGATTCGGATTGCCCATCGAGAAGGCCGGGTGGTTGGTCAGGGCCTTCACGGTGTCGACGGTTTGCGGCCCCGGAACGCTGGCCTGGATCTGGAACCATTTGTCCATGACCAGCGGGTCGGACCCATAGGTCGTCTCGAAAGCCGCCAGCGCCTCGACCGCCTCGGGCGAACCGTGGTGACGATGCGCGAGCACGGCAAGTGCTGCCGCGCGGTCGGTCATGTTGGTCGCCGACTGGAAATGCCCGGCGGCGAGTGCTGCTCCACCCGGCTGCAGCGACAGATAATCCAGCAAGGTGTTGCGCAAGGCGCGTCGTCCGGCGCTCGCCGCGTCGAGGCTGAACGCTTCTCTGTCGGCAAGGCTGCGGTAGAGGCCCGAAAAAACGTCCCGGTTCGCAGTGCCGATCGCCAGCGCCAGTGCCTCGCGAGCCGCATAGATGGCATCGGGGTCGATGTTCCTGCCGATGTCGCGGGCAATGTCGGCTTCGCCGGGCAATGCCAGCGCCAGTGCTCGATAGGCCGGCTCCAGCGTCTCGTCACCGGCGATGCTGCCGGCGAGTTCGATCAGCCGCGGTGCAAAGGCCGGCTGCTTGCCGCCGAGGACCTCGCGGAAGGCTGATATCAGTGCATCGGTCAGCAATGTGTTGAAGGCCTGCCAGCGCGAGAAGGTGTCGCTGTCATGGCGGGCGAGAAAGAACTGGTCGTCGGCTTTCTGCTCGACGGACAATGTCACCGGCGCCGAAAAGCCGCGGTTGAGCGACACGGCCGGGCGCTCGGTGACGCCTGAAAACCGCACCATGTGGCGGCGCTTGCGGATATGGATGACGCCGTCCTCGACGCTGGCGCCTTCGACGCCGCTATACGGCACAGGCTTGCCGCCGGCGCCGATCAGGCCAAAAGCCAGCGGGATGTGCATCAGCCGCTTGCGGCTTTCGGACGGTGTCGGCGGCACCGACTGCTCGATTTCGAGCGTGAATTCTTGCGCGGCCGGATTGTGCGTCGAACTGATCGTCAGGTTCGGCGTGCCTGCCTGATGATACCAGAGCGCGAACTGCGACAGGTCGCGGCCGGACGCATCCTCGAACACCTTGATGAAATCCTCGATCGTCGCCGCGTCACCGTCGTGTCGCTCGAAATAGAGGTCCATGCCGGCGCGAAAGACGTCGGCACCGAGAATTGTGCGGATCATGCGCACCACTTCGGAGCCCTTCTCGTAGACCGTCGCCGTGTAGAAATTGTTGATTTCGCGGTAGCGGCGCGGCCGCACCGGATGCGCCAGCGGACCTTGGTCCTCGGGAAACTGGTGGGCGCGCAAGGTGCGCACTTCGGCGATGCGCTTGACCGCGCGCGAACGCTGGTCGGCAGAGAATTCGTGATCGCGGAAAACCGTCAGGCCTTCCTTCAGGCAGAGCTGGAACCAGTCGCGGCAAGTGATTCTGTTGCCTGTCCAATTGTGGAAATACTCATGCGCGATGATCGCCTCGATATTGGCGAAATCGGCGTCCGTCGCGGTCTCCCGGTCGGCCAGCACATATTTGTCGTTGAAGATGTTAAGGCCCTTGTTCTCCATCGCGCCCATGTTGAAGTCGGACACGGCGACGATGTTGAAGACGTCGAGATCGTATTCGCGGCCGAACGCCTCCTCGTCCCATTTCATCGACCGCTTCAGAGCATCCATCGCGTAGCCGGCCAGGTTCTCCTTGCCGGGCTCGACATAGATGCCGAGTTCGATCGTGCGGCCCGATAGCGTGACGAAACTGTCCGCAAGCTGGCCGAGATTGCCGGCCACCAGCGCGAACAAATAGGACGGCTTGGGGAAAGGGTCGTGCCACACTGCATAGTGCCAGCCGTCGCCGAGGTCGCCCCTGTCGACCGGGTTGCCGTTGGACAGGAGCAGCGGCGCTTCGTCACGTATTGCCTCTATGCGCACCGTGTAGACGGACAGGATGTCGGGA
Source organism: Mesorhizobium sp. M0239 (assembly GCF_040321815.1). NCBI lineage: Bacteria > Pseudomonadati > Pseudomonadota > Alphaproteobacteria > Hyphomicrobiales > Phyllobacteriaceae > Mesorhizobium > Mesorhizobium sp. M0239. Next base: position 159,650 of record NZ_JAMYSG010000003.1, on the reverse strand, counting down.
CGATCGAGGAAATAGGTGATGCGGCGAAAGCCCTCGGCTTCGCATTGCGTGCAGTAGACATGGCTCGAGCGGTAGAGGCCCATCAGGGCTTCGTTGCCGGCCGGCGCCACCTCGGTCTCTATGAGCAACTGGAAGCGACGCGCCGCCGGCGGCTTGAGGATGGTCAGTTGATCGGGCGTCGCCAGCAGATCCGCCGGCTTCACCTTGTTGCCGTCGATCTCTATGCGCTTGAGGGTCAGCCCGTCGCCGTCGAGCACCAGCGGTGCCGACACGGAGACGTCGTCACGACGCTCTATCGTGAGCACGGCGGTGACACGCGTTGCGTCTGGCGAAAGGCGGAAGGTAAGGTCGGTTTTCGGAATGAGGTAGTCGTTGGGGCGATAGTCTTCGAGTTTGAAGACCTGGCCGGTGTCCGTGCGCATTCCGTGGGTTTTCCTGTCGATTGCGTTGGCGGCGGATTGTGTCCGCTGGTCCAAGAAATTTGAAGTCCGCGCTCTTTACACGAAACCGCCCCTCGACAAAACTGAGGCAATGCCTATTTCAGGCGTTCCTTCTCCTGTCATCATCACGAGGCATCCATGACCGTCGTCACACCGAAATTCGGCATGGGCGCATCCGTGCTGCGGCGCGAGGATGCCGCCTTCATCCAGGGCCAGGGCCGCTATACCGACGACATCCAGCCGGCTGGCGTCCTGCATGGCTATGTCCTGCGCTCGCCGGTCGCCAAGGCCAGCTTCACCATCGGTTCGACCGAGGCGGCGAAGGCGGCACCTGGCGTCCATCTGGTGCTGACCGGCAAGGATCTTGCCCATCTCGGCGATCTGAAATCCGGCGTCATGCAGGAACAGCCGGACGGCACCAAGGCTCCGACGCGCGACATCCCGATCCTGTGCCGCGACCGCGTCAACTATGTCGGCGATGCCGTTGCCTTCGTCGTCGCCGACAGCCGAGCCTTGGCGCAGGATGCCGCCGAACTGATCGATGTCGACTATGACGGCGAAGACGCGGCCTCGGGGACGGCAAATGCACTTGCCGAAGGCACGCCGCTGGTCTGGCCGGAGCTTGGTTCCAACCGCGCCTTCAGCTACCACATGGGCGACAAGAAAAAGACCGAAGCGGCTTTCGCCAAGGCCGCCCATGTCACCCGCATCGAGTTCGTCAACAACCGGCTGGTGTGCAACTACATGGAGCCGCGCTCCGCGATCGGCGAATGGAACGTCGAGGAGAAGCGCTTCGTGCTGACCACCGGGTCGCAAGGCGTGCACTCCATGCAGTATATCCTGGCCAGCGTGTTCAAGATCAAGAAAGACCAGCTGCGCGTCATCACGCCTGATGTCGGCGGTGGTTTCGGGCCGAAGAGCTTCGTCTACCGCGAATATCCGCTGGTGCTGGAAGCGGCAAAGCGGCTTGGCCGCCCGGTGAAATGGGCCGGCGACCGCACGGAACACTTCCTGACCGACGCGCAAGGGCGCGACAATTTCGTCACGGCCGAAATGGCGCTGGACAAGGACGGCCGCTTTCTCGGCATGAAGGTGGACCTGCTCGCCAACATCGGCGCCTATATCTCGCAATACGGTCCGTTCATCCCCTATATCGGCGTCACCATGTCGACCGGTGTCTATGATATCCAGGCGCTCGACGTCTCGGTGACCGGCCTCTACACCAACACCTGCCCGGTCGATGCCTATCGCGGTGCCGGCCGACCGGAAGCAGCCTTCCTGCTGGAAAAGCTGGTCGATGCCTGCGCCCACGATCTCGGCCTGCCTGTCGAGGAGATCCGCCGCCGCAACTTCATCCGGCCGGAGCAATTTCCCTACCGGACGCAAACCGGCCGCCTCTACGACACCGGTGAATTCGAAGGCCATATGGAGCGCGCCATTGAGCAATCCGAATGGAAAGCGTTTCCGGAGCGGCTGGCGCAATCGAAGGCCGGCGGAAAAATCCGCGGCCTCGGCATGGCGACCTATATCGAGGCCTGTGCCTTTCCGGGCTCCGAACCGGCCTTCGTCGAACTCAATGGCGATGGCACGGTGACGCTGAAGATCGGCACCCAGACCAACGGGCAGGGACACGCCACCGCCTATGCGCAGTTCCTGTCGGAAAAGCTCAATCTCGACATCGACAAGATTCATGTCCGCCAGGGCGATACCGATGAGCTGAAGGCCGGCGGTGGCACTGGCGGCTCGCGCTCCATTCCGCTGGGGGGTGTATCGGCTTCCCGCGCGGGCGAGGATCTGGCCAACAAGATCAAGCGCATCGCAGCCGACGAACTGGAGGCTTCTGCCGGCGACATTGAGCTGTCTGATGGTGTTGCCCGCATCGTCGGCACCGATCGCTCGATCGATTTTTCCGCCATCGCCAAGGCCGCCAAGACATCAGACGATCTCAAGGGCTTTGGCGAGTTCGTGCAGGACGAATGCACCTATCCCAACGGCACCCATATCTGCGAGGTCGAGATCGATCCCGACACCGGCGCGACCGAGATCGTCCGCTACACCATCGTCGACGATTTCGGCGTCACCGTGAACCCGATCCTGCTCGCCGGCCAGGTGCATGGCGGCGTCGTGCAAGGCATCGGCCAGGCACTGACCGAAGACACTATCTATGGCGAGGATGGACAGCTTTTGACGGCGAGCTTCATGGATTACGCCATGCCGCGCGCCGACAATTTCCCGTTCTTCCATTTCGAGACCCGCAACGTGCCTTCGACCACCAATGCACTCGGCATCAAAGGCGCGGGCGAGGCCGGCACCATCGGCTCGACGCCGGCGGCACTCAATGCGGTGACCGACGCGCTCTGGCGCGCTTACGGCGTCAAGCACATCGACATGCCGGCAACGCCGGCGCGTATCTGGGCGGCGATCCGAGAAGCGTCGGGAGCGTGACAGCAGGCCCCGGCAGCCCCCCGGCCACAGCCAGCGATGATGCCGGCGGGCACGACACGCTTACCGGCATCATGCTCAAGATCGTGTCGGTGGCGGTCTTCGTCGGCATGCAGACCTGTATCAAAGCCGCAGGCACGATTCCGGCCGGCCAGATTGTCTTCTTCCGCTCTTTTTTCGCCATCTTCCCGATCATCGCCTTCCTGGCTTTCAGGAAAGAACTCGGCACTGCCTTCACCACCAGGCGTCCGTTCAACCACATCGCCCGCGGCCTGGTCGGCGTCTGCGCCATGGGGCTCGGCTTTTTTGCGTTGACACGGTTGCCGCTGCCGGAAGCGATCACGCTGAACTATGCGCAGCCGCTGCTGGTGGTGGTGTTCAGCTCCATCTTCCTCGGCGAGGCCATCCGTGTCTATCGCTGGAGTGCGGTCGCGGTCGGTCTTGTCGGCGTGCTGATCATCTCCTGGCCGGAACTGACGCTGCTGAGTTCCGACGAGGCGCTCGACGATCAGGAAGTGCTTGGCGTCATGGCCGCTCTTGTCGCGGCGGCGATCTCGGCCGTCGCCATGCTCTTGGTGCGCAATCTCGTGCAAAGCGAGCGCACAGCGACCATCGTGCTGTGGTTTTCGGTGACGGCGAGCGTCATGTCGCTGCTGTCGCTGCCATTCGGCTGGCAGGCGCTGACGCCGCTCCAGGCAGCTCTTCTTGTTGCCGCCGGCTTCTGCGGCGGCCTCGGTCAGATCCTGATGACGGCGGCCTATCGCCATGCCGAGGCCTCGGTGGTGGCGCCGTTCGAATACACCTCGATGATCCTCGGCGTCGTCGTCGGCTATCTCGTCTTCGGCGACGTCGCCACGCTCCATATGCTTGTCGGCGGCCTGATCGTCGTCGCCGCCGGCATCTTCATCATCTGGCGCGAACGCCAGCTTGGCCTGGAGCGCACCCGCACGCGCAAGGCATCTTTGCCTGAAGGGTGATTACGACAGCTCGGCTCGCTCCTTCGCCAACCGAACCAGCACCGTCCTCGTCTGCTCGTCGGCGGGGAAAAACGATTCGATCGCCAATTCCGAAAGCGTCACGTCGAGCGGCGTGCCGAACACCGTGATGGTGCTGATGAATGATAGCACCTGATCGCCATGCGCCAGCCTGAGCGGATGCACGATGGCATTCGGCTCGACGGACACCGGCCGGCTGCCTTTCAAGCCGGACGGGTAACTGCGCAATTCGCGCTCCAATTCGACCAGCACAGGGTCACCGCTCGCGTCGTTCTGGTGTTTCAGGCGCTCGAGCAGATGCGTTCGCCATTCCTGAAGGTTGACGATGCGCGGTGCGATGCCGCCGGGATGCAGGCTGAGGCGAAGCACGTTGACCGGCGGCGTCAGCAGCGAAGCCTCGCTGACATCGTCAAGGAAGGGTGCAATGGCGGCATTGGCCGAAACCAGGTTCCAGTGGCGGTCGACGGCGAGTGCCGGGAAAGGCTCGTGGCCTTTGAGGACGATCTCGACGGCCGCCATCGCCGGCGCCAGCGTCGTGTCGGTCAGGGAGCGTTCGCCGAAGCTGGGCGCAAAACCGGCGGCGAGCAGCAATTGATTGCGTTGCCTCAGCGGTATCGACAATTGCTCGGCCAGATGCAGCACCATGTCGCGCGAGGGCGCGGCGCGGCCGCTTTCGACGAAGCTCAGATGCCGCTGCGAGATCTCGGCCTCCATGGCGAGGTCGAGCTGCGACATGCGGCGGCGGGTGCGCCATTCGCGAATGAGGCTGCCGGCGGACGTTTGGGGTGTTGTCATGAGGCATGATTAGGTCGAGAGCAGACGTATTTCAATTACCTCGGAGGTTATCGGTACGGCATCCATGTCGGAGATTGGCTACTCGCCAAGCCTCAGCCAACTTCCCGCAGCTTTGCCTTCACCTCGAGAAAATCCCGCCACGCCAGCTTCTTGTGCGCGGGCGTTCGCAAGAGATAGGCCGGGTGCAGCGTCGGCATTGCCGGAATGGCGATGCCGGATGCCGTCGTGTGGACGCGCCAGTTGCCGCGCAGCCGCAGGATGCCTTCACTCGTATTGAGCAGGGTTTTTGCCGACGGACCGCCAAGGTTGATCAGCACCTTCGGATTGACCAGTTCGATCTGCCGCTCGATGAATGGCCGGCAGATCTCGGTTTCGTGCGGCGTCGGCGTGCGATTGCCCGGCGGCCGCCACGGAATGACATTGGCGATATAGACCGAAGTGCGGTCGAGCCCGATCGCCGCCAGCATGCGGTCGAGCAGCCGGCCCGATCGGCCGACGAAGGGCAGGCCCTCGATGTCCTCGTCGCGGCCGGGTGCCTCGCCGACCAGCATGACGGCGGCTTCCGGGTTGCCGTCGGCGAACACCAGGTTCTTGGCGGTGGCCTTGAGATTGCAGCCGTCGAACGCCGCCATGTGCTGGCGAAGCTCGTCAAGCGTTGTTGCCGTCGTTGCCAATTGGCGGGCAAGTGCTGCCTGAATTTCGTCGGGAACCGTGGCCGACGGTGCGCGCAAAACAGGTGGCGCATTTGGCCTGTCGCCCCCTTCGGGGCGATTTGTCGAACGCTGCTGTGCGGCGGTGCCGCCCGCAGGCGCCGCGGTCGGCGCGCGCTCCGCCGGCTTTGGCGCAACCTCGGCAAACCGGTTCACCGGCTGGTCTTCAAGCGCCTCGTCGACGCCCGCGCTGGCATAAAAGGCCAGCAGGTCGGCAATATCAGGTCTGTTGTTTGGGGAAGCAGCAGTCATGGATTCACATTCGTCCGCGTGGCGGCAATTTGCAAGGCTGGCCTCTTGCTCCACCCCGTCGGTATGCGCGGATCCTGCACCAGATAGAAGGTCCATCTGGGCGTATAGTCGGTCATCAGGAAGGCGTGCACTTTTATCCCACGTGTCCATGCATCAAGAGTGGACCCGGAATGCGCACCTTCACCGAATGTATGCGTTCCGAACATGAGTCGAACAACGGAATTGCTGGACAGCGGTCAAAGGAAATAGTGCACTCTCACCGCATACTTGGGCGGCGCGCTGGTGGCAGGCTGAGATTCGGAGTAAAAGACAAGTGTGCGGGTGTCTGCACTTACACAGATCGGATATTGTAATGGCAACGGAGAAAATCGACAAACCAGAGGATTTCATAAATTCCTTTTCATTCCACGATGTTAGTTTGGACCGAATAAATATCGATTTCGATAGTCAGACTGCGAATCTGGTTACACCGGATATGAATTGGAATTACGAAGGCAGCTGTGGATATGTTAAGAGACCGTGCAGCTTAATATTTGGAGGGGCAACCGCGTATTTCATAGACGTATTGATTTGGAAGGAGTAAGAATAGGAGACATGAGCACAAATCTCATAGATCTTAATCTTGGGGGGCGGCAGCTCTGGCCGGGGGCGAGGTCGTGGCAGTATTAGTTTTATGTTTAAAACTCTTGAAATAGCCGACATGTAATACCCGCCCCTACCGCCACGGGCGTCTCTCAGCGAATGGATCGGAATCACACCCTCCGGCCCGCGCCTTCCAATGTGCTGGCCACGCGTCTGTCGAGCGGTAGCGCCGAGATCGAGGTGCAGCCGAATTTCGAAGCGGTGTCCTACGTGATCAGCGATCTGACCGTCGTCACGCGGCTGCAGGGGATTCGGGGCTGATCGACCTCAACGCCGCTGACCAACCTGCTTGCCCAGCGTTTCGCCTCGCTTGGCGTTGATCCGGAGACGGCCAACTAGTTGGCGATCACAGTCGAATATTCCCGCAGCGGCGCCCGCATCTTTGCCGCAGCCGGGAGCGCAGGGAGCCACCGTTCGCGTGCCGGCATCGCTTAGATATCGGCATATTTCACCCCGTCGGTATGCGCGGATCCTGCACCAGATAGAAGGTCCAGCGCGGCGTGTAGTCGGTCATCAGGAATTCGAACCTGGCGGTTTTCAACGGGTCGACCTTGCCATTCCGGAACAGCAGCCGGTCATAGGGTTCGAAATCGCGATCGAAATCGGCGAAATTGCTCGACAAAATATTGTCCGGCGTCTTGTTGCGCTGGTCGAAGGAAAGCCCGTCGCCGAACACGCTCGGCCGATTCAGGATCTCCTGCAATTCGAACTGGAATTCGACCCAGGCCTGGCCGCTGTTGTTGAGCACCTCGATGCGCATATACATCATGCCGTTGGCGAATTCGCCGGCCTTGCCGAAGGCCTGGATCGGCTTTGTCGTGCGGATCGTCAGCGTCACCGGCGTTGACGAATTCAGCTCTTCGGTGATGACGAACGGATCGTCCTTCGTCCCGATGCCCGAGGCGCCGGTGATGCGAAAGCCGCCAAGCTCGTCGGAGAAGGAGTAGGCGCCTGCCGCCCAGACCTTCACTTCGTCGGCGGCAGCGTGATGCGGCGCCAGCATCAGAAGGGCCAAAAGGAGCGCCCGGCGGATCCGGCCGGGCGGGAAAAGAAAGCGCGTCGATGAAAAGCCGGCTGGCCCAGGAATGCGCATGGCGTGAAGTATGGCCGATAAGCAAGCCGTCGAACAATTAAAAACGCGCGCTTCGCAGGCAATGCCGGGCGAAAAGCAGTCTTCCAGCCTCGCAATGCGCGACTTTTTGGCCAAAACGGCATTGTCACGTATGCGCCGGTTTCCTGTCGTCAATTGATGCGCTATGCAGCGCGGGAGCCAGCAAGATACCCGAATGGGATAAGCCAGTGCGGAGGGGTTGATGAGCGACATCGAACGCGAAAGCATGGAATTCGACGTGGTTATCGTCGGCGCCGGACCGGCGGGCCTCGCCGCTGCCATCCGCCTCAAGCAGGTCAATCCCGAGCTTTCGGTCGTCGTCCTGGAGAAGGGCGGTGAGGTCGGCGCCCATATCCTCTCCGGCGCCGTTGTCGATCCGATCGGCATCGACCGGCTCTTGCCGGGCTGGCGCGATGAGGACGGCCATCCCTTCAAGACGCCGGTCACATCAGACCATTTCCTGGTCCTTGGTCCTGCCGGCTCGTTTCGCCTGCCCAACATGCTGATGCCGCCGCTGATGAACAATCACGGCAACTACATCGTCTCGCTCGGCAATGTCTGCCGCTGGCTGGCGACCAAGGCCGAGGCGCTCGGCGTCGAGATCTATCCGGGCTTTGCCGCTGTCGGCCTGCTCTACAATGAGCAAGGCGCCGTCACCGGCGTCGTCACCGGCGACATGGGCATCGAGAAGGACGGAACGCACGGTCCGGGTTTCGCACCCGGCATGGCGCTGATGGGCAAATATGTGCTGATCGGGGAGGGCGCTCGCGGCTCGCTCGCCAAGCAGCTGATCGCCAGATACAAGCTTTCCGATGGCCGCGAACCGGGCAAATATGGCATCGGCCTGAAGGAACTCTGGCAGGTCAAGCCGGAGAACCACCGGCCGGGCTTGGTCCAGCATTCCTTCGGCTGGCCGCTTGACTTGAAGACCGGCGGCGGCTCGTTCCTCTACCACCTCGAGGACAATCAGGTGGCGGTCGGCTTCGTCCTCCACCTCAATTACAAGAACCCCTATCTGTCGCCGTTCGAGGAATTCCAGCGCTTCAAGACCCATCCGGCGATCAGCGGGACTTTCGACGGCGCCAAGCGCCTCGGCTATGGCGCGCGCGCCATCACCGAGGGCGGCTGGCAGTCGGTGCCGAAACTCTCCTTCCCCGGTGGTGCGCTGATGGGATGTGCGGCGGGCTTCGTCAACGTGCCGCGCATCAAGGGTTCGCACAATGCCGTGCTGTCCGGCATGCTGGCGGCCGAGCATGTCGCAGAGGCGATCGGTGCCGGGCGCGCCAACGACGAACTCGCTTCCTACGAGGAAGCCTGGCGCGCGACCGACATCGGCAAGGATTTGAAGAAGGTGCGCAACGTCAAGCCGCTGTGGTCGCGCTTCGGCACCATCGTCGGTGTCGGCCTCGGCGGCCTCGACATGTGGCTGAACACGCTGTTCGGTGTCTCGCCCTTCGGCACGCTGAAGCATGGTAAGGCCGACTATGCGACGCTCGAGCCTGCCGCCCAGCACAAGAAGATCGCCTATCCGAAGCCCGATGGCGTGCTGACCTTCGACAGGCTGTCCTCAGTGTTCCTGTCCAACACCAATCACGAGGAAAACGAGCCGGTCCACCTGCTTGTAGGCGACATGGAACTGCAGAAGCGGTCCGAGCACGATGTCTTTGCGGGCCCCTCGACGCGCTACTGTCCGGCCGGGGTTTACGAGTGGGTCGACAAGGATGGCAATGCCGCCGCCGATCCCACGGCCAAGGATGTGCGCTTCGTCATCAACGCGCAGAACTGCGTCCACTGCAAGACATGCGACATCAAGGACCCGAACCAGAACATCAACTGGGTGCCGCCGCAAGGCGGAGAAGGCCCGGTCTACCAGGGCATGTAGGCCCGCGCCGGCCACAGCGTGCAAAGACCCCGACGACGGCTCGGGGTCTCCCGTGGCATGTGAAACATTAGGACTGTTGAAACTGCCGCACGCTTATGGTTCCATTCCTTGACGATAAGGAGATGGCCAATGCGCCTGGCGGTTCTGGCATGCCTTGTGGCGATCGGTGCGCTGTTCGGTTTGGCTTCGGCGGCCTCGGCCGGCACCAGGGTGGTGGTTAAGACGCGGACCTACGACATCACCGGGAACACGGGGCTGGCGCTGATGCAGGCTATGGACCGCAAGGGGCCGAAGCACGGCTTCATGACGCATGCCATCGCGCTGACCGGCTACGCGGTGGATTGGGACCTTGACACCAGCCAGGACAATGGCGTTTGCCGCTTGCGGCGTGCCAACGGCACGCTCAATCTCTTCTATACGTTTCCGCGTGTCGCCTCGGCCACCACTCCGACGCTCCGGAAGCGCTGGACGCGGTTCTTCGCCGGCGTCCGCGCCCATGAGGAAACCCATGGCCGCATCGCCAGGGAGATGATGCGGGCCACGGAAAGATCGATCTCCGGCCTCAGGATTGCCGACGACCGGTTCTGCTACAAGACACGTCGCGAGGCACAGCGACGTATCAAGGCCACCAATGCCGCATATGAGGCCAAGCAGCTCGCTTTCGATGCGCGCGAGCATCGCGATGGCGGCCATGTCCAGCATCTCGTCATCGCTTTGGTCAGGCCCTGATCCTTCAGCCTGGCGTCTTGCCGGTCTGGCTTATGGCCGCGGTCGCGGTTTCATGTTCGTCGAGCGGCTTTTGCTGGTTCAGCCTGAGTGAGAACTCCACCATGACCGGGAGGTGATCCGAGCCCGTGTCCTCCAGCCGTGTCGCGGAATGGATGGTCACGCCGCCCTTGCTGAAAACCTGGTCGATCGGCAGGCCGGCGAAGCGCCGCAGCAAGTCCGGCAGCTTGATGTGGATCCAGGTCGGGCCGGCGGACGGCATCACGGTCAGCCCGCCAAGCGCCGCGACCCGCCGCACGGCGGCACTCCACGGCGCGGCATTGCAGTCGCCCGCCATGATGGCCGTCTCGCCGAGCGCGGAAAGCGGCTCCGTCAACTCGCCGATCTGCCAGTACTGCTCGCGTGGCCACGGCCAACTGAGATGGATCGCGGCGACATCGACGTCGATGCCGCCGAAGTCGACGGTCGCTGTCGCCATGGCGCCGCGCCTTTCGCAACGCGCCTCGGTGTCGGCGGCAAAGGGCCGCCGCGAGAGCAGCGCGACGCCGAATATGCCGTTGGGATAAGGACAGAGGATCCGGTATGGATAGGCGCTGCTGATATAGCCAAGCTCGGTCGCCCACATCGCCGATACCTCGTCCAGGGTGATCACGTCGGGATTGGTCCGGCCGATCAGCGACAGCACCTTCTTCGGCGTCGGATTGTCGTAGCGCAGGTTCATCTGCAGCAGCTTGTAGATCGCGCGGTCTTCGTTCTTGGCTTCATAGGCGGCCTGAACCGGCCACAGGCGGGAGAAGGACAGCGACCCGGAAGTGGTGGCGAAGGCCGCCACGGCAAAAAGCAGTGCCACGGCCGCCTGCAGGCGAAATGTCGTGGCCAGCAGCGGCAGTGCGCAAAGCGCCATCAGCACGGCAAGGTGGACGCGGAAATGCGAGAAGGAATCGAAGGCGGGATGCAGCGTTCCGAAAAACCCGGCCACCAGCGCGATCGAACAGGCCAGCATTGCCAGGAATGCAACCGAAATCAGCAATGTCCCGACGCTCGCTCTCTCCATGCCGCCTGCTTATCGGCAGAAATGCGGCCCAATCAAGATGAGAAATGCCTACGCGATGCGTGGTATCGGCCTACTGGAACGCCGTTTCCGAAAAACTTCTGAGCTTGCGCGAATGCAACCGCTCCATCGGCATTTCCGCGAGCTTCTCCATCGCCCTGATGCCGATGGTCAGGTGCTGCGCCACCTGGCGCTTGTAGAATTCGGTCGCCATGCCGGGCAGCTTCAACTCGCCATGCAGCGGTTTGTCCGAAACGCACAGCAGCGTGCCGTAGGGAACGCGGAAGCGGAAGCCATTGGCGGCGATGGTCGCCGATTCCATGTCGAGCGCGATGGCGCGAGATTGCGACAGACGCTGGACCGGGCCACGCTGGTCGCGCAGTTCCCAGTTGCGATTGTCGATGGTGGCGACGGTGCCCGTGCGCATGATGCGCTTCAGGTCGTAGCCGGTAAGGCCGGTGACTTCGGCGACGGCTTCCTGCAACGCCACCTGGATCTCGGCCAGCGGCGGGATCGGCACCCAGACCGGAAGATCGTCGTCCAGCACATGGTCCTCGCGCACATAGGCATGCGCCAGCACATAGTCGCCCAGCGCTTGGGTGTTGCGCAGGCCGGCACAGTGGCCGAGCATCACCCAGGCATGCGGCCTCAGCACCGCAATATGGTCGGTGATGGTCTTGGCGTTGGAAGGCCCGACGCCGATATTCACCATGGTGATGCCGCCATGTCCCGATTTCTTCAGGTGATAGGCCGGCATCTGTGGCAGGCGGGGAACTGCGACGCCTTCACTGGGCGCGCTTTGCCCGCCCTTGGTGATGACATTGCCCGGCTCGACGAACTCCGTGTATCCGCCGCCGCCATTGGCCATCAGGTCGCGGGCGCGGGCGACGAATTCGTCGATGTAGAACTGATAGTTGGTGAACAGCACGAAGTTCTGGAAATGCTGCGGCGTGGTCGCCGTATAGTGCGACAGCCGGTGCAGCGAATAATCGATGCGCTGCGCCGTGAACGGCGCCAGAGGCCTCGGCTCGCCAAAGGCGACTTCGAAGGTGCCGTTGGCGATCTGGTCGTCGGTGCCATCGAGATCCGGCACGTCGAACAGGTCGCGGATCGGCCGCTTGATGCGCTCTGCCGTCGCGCCGTCGACATGGGTGCCTTCAAGGAAGGCGAAATGCAGCGGGATGGGTGTGGTCGATTCCGACACCGTGACCGCAACCCCATGATTGCGCATGATCAGGCGCAACTGCTCGACGAGGTAGCTTTCGAACAGGCCCGGCTGGGTGATGGTGGTGGAAAAATGCCCAGGCGTCGGCATATGGCCATAGGCCTGGCGCGAGTCGATCTGGGTGAATGAGTTGGTGGTGACGCCGATCTCCGGATAGAAGGCCCGGTAGCGCTTGCCATTGTCGCCGCCTGCTGCCGCCAGCTCTGCGAAGGAATCACGCAGGAACTTGGTGTTGCGGTCGTAAAGCGCCTGCAGTGCCTTGACGGCCTTTTCGGCGCTATCAAAGCTTTGCCGGCCAAAAGGCTCCGGCATGACGACAGATTCGATGGCTTGTGGGTAGATTCGCTTTTCCATGGCTCAATATAGAGACTTGGATCGGCACTTGGGAGGGGTGTCGCGACCGAAGGCGGCCAAAGCGCCGTTTTTCTTCAACCGCGCTGCAGGCTGACCAGGAGCACAAAGCCGACGCCGGACTTCTTCAGGGCAGGTGCGTCGATCGTCGAGCCGGCATCGGAGCGCATCATCGGCACGGCCAGAACCGGAGCGGCCAGAACCGCCAGGATAAGCGCCGCCCGCGGCAGAAGCCGAAGGGTCTTGAGAGCGTTGGCGGCGATGCGGTTCATGGTGTTTCAGCTTTTCTTTTCGAGGTCTTGGTTTCTTTGTTCAGTTGCGAAGATGGGTGGGGCAGGCGAGGCGGCAGGTTCCGGAACTGGCTTCGTCCCAGGCGCGGGCCGGACGGCCCGCTTCGGCGACGAGGATGGCGAAGAACATCCCAAACAGGCTCACCAGCAGGCAGACGATGGTGAAGCGGCGAGAAAGCATTGGGTCGGTCTCCTTCAACACGCCGGAGAATGCCCTGATGCAACTGAACCGGCTCTGATGCCGGCGTTCATCTGCGGTTCAAGATGATTGACGGGGTTTCGACGGCGCCGGCGTCGGTTTGGATAGCCGCCGGCGGGTATCGAGCATCACCGGCGCAGGATGTGTCGACAAAACGAAAACGGGGCCCGTCGAGGCCCCGTCATCATGTCGTAAGGGTGCGGTCGATCAGAGCTTGTGCCAGGTCTGGCTCTTGCAGATCAGTCCGCCCAGCACGCAGCCGCTCATCTTGAGAGAGCTGCCCGACAATGTCGCCTTGCCCGAATAGGTCTTGTCGTTTGCCGGATCGGTGATGTTGCCGGCATATTTGTTGTCGCCCGTCGCCTTGAGCGAGCCGATGGTCTTGCCGGCATATTTCCCGGACTTGAGGGTGATGGAAAACGAGCCGCCGCCGGCGATGGCCGCGGTTTCGCCGGCCTGCGTCTTCCAATTGCCTTCGATCGGATCGGCCCATGCCGCACCCGGCACGATCAATGTGGCCGCAAGGGCCAGGCTCAGTTTTCGAAACATGTCTTCCTCCCTGTGGATGTCCGGCCGGATGCTCCGCCTCGCCGGTCTGCCGCTTACGCAAACGTAAGCTAATCCAGCTCCCGGCAAAACAAAAGCGGTGCCGTAGCGGAAGACTTTCGGATTTTGAAGCCACCTGAAAGCGCCTCCTCGACGACGAAATGAAACGATCGGCGCATCGCCTTTGTCTGCCGTGGTTAGCGAAGTCTTGCCCCCGCGTGAGAAAACTTTCGTCAAATTTGACGCAAGCAGGCTGAATTGCTGGGTTTGTATCCTTAACGAATTTCGGCGTTTACCTCTTGTTTTAGCTTTGTTTTCCTCAAATTAAGCACGCCATTTAACGACGGATTCAAGCCTGCACGGCATTCTCGAAAGCATCGGAAGAGCAGCCGGCAAGACGAAAGAAGGCAGCTCTCGGGAGCCTGACAGGGCCGGAAAACAGGGGATTGAAATGGCACGTTTTGAAATGCTTGAAGCAGGTTTCGGCGCCATGGGAGCAACTGCCCAGGCCGACATCCTTTTCGAATTGGGCATGATGTATGCGACCGGCCGCGATTGCGAGACCGATGTCGTTGCCGCCCACAAATGGTTCAACATCGCCGCAATCAAGGGCTCGGCCCGCGCCGCCGAGCTGCGCTCGGAACTGTCGGCCGCCATGTCGAAGGTCGAGATCGCCACGGCGCTTCGCGAAGCCCGCGAATGGATGACCATGCACTGAAATCTGCCAATCGCAGAGAGGTCCATCGAAGACAGGGAAGCTCCGGGATCAAGGCCGCACAGACGGCCAGACCCGGCGAAATCGAAGGCCGCGCAAGACGGTCACGAAGGCAAGAGAAAGAACGCGGCAGGCAGCAAGGCTCAGCTGTGCGCGACACGGGGAAGGCGAGCGGGATTCTTAGGCGCGAGAGCGCCCGGAGATTGCTCGACGGACAAAAAAGCCACGACCAGCCGGAACAAGGCTGGCGTGGCTTTTTGCGTTGATGACGTCTTGCAGGCCCAATCGAGCGGCGCCAATGCGCCTAGACAGGCCGAATGAAGGATGAAATTGTCCGGCCTCTCTGGAAGAAGCGGGGCCGGGGCGGCCGCGCGTGAGTGGAGGAGTTCTACAACAATGAAAAAATTGAGTATTCTAAACGCGGCCATATTCGGCCTGATGATGAGCACGCCGGTCGCATTCGCCGACGACATCACCTTTGCGGTGATCGGCCCGATGACCGGACAGCTCGCCACCATCGGCGATCAGTTCAAGCAGGGCGCACAGGCCGCTGCCGACGCGATCAACGCCGCTGGCGGCATCAACGGGTCGATGATCAAGCTTGATATCGAAGACGACCAGTGCGATCCCAAGCAGGCCGTGTCGGTTGCCAACCGCGTCGTCGCCGATGGCGTCAAGTTCATCGACGGCCATGCCTGCTCGGGTTCGAGCATTCCGGCCTCGGCCGTCTATGCCGAAGCCGGCGCCTTGATGATGAGCCCGGCCTCGTCAAACCCGGTGCTGACCGATGCGGCAGCCAAGGCCGGCTGGCCGACGATCATGCGCCTATACACGCGTGACGATGCGCAGGGCGCCTTCATCGGCCCATGGATCGCCAAGAAGTTTGCCGGCAAGAATGTCGTCGTCCTGCACGACAAGAGCGCCTACGGACAGGGCGTGGCTGACGCCGTCAGGGCAACGATGAATGCCGGCGGCCTCAAGGAGGTCTACTATGACGGCATCAACGCTGGCGAGAAGGACTATTCGGCTCTCGTCACCAAGCTCAAGGACTTGAAAGCCGGCGTCGTCTATTTCGGCGGCTACCATCCTGAAGCTGGCCTGATCCTGCGTCAATCGGCGGAACAGAACCTGAAGTTCCAGCTGATCATGCCGGACTCCATCGCCTCGCCGGAATTCTGGCAGGTCGCTGGCCCGGCCGGCGAGGGCACCATGTTCGTCTTCCCGTCGGATCCGCAGGCAAAGCCGGAAGCCAAGGCTGCCGTCGAGAAGATCAAGGCCGGCGGTTTCGTGCCGGAGGGCTTCACGCTGTTCTCATACGCCACCATCCAGGCATTCGCCGAAGGCATCAAGCGTGCCGGCAGCGACGACCCGGCCAAGGTTGCCGAAGCGTTGAAGAACGGCACGCCGATCAGCACCGTTGTCGGTGATGTCACCTTCGACGAGAAGGGCGATCTCAAGAATGCCAGCTACGACATCAACCAGTGGCATGACGGCAAATACGCGCCGATCGCGCAGTAATCGCCGACTTGGCGACCAAGTAGCGTAGAGAAATGGCCGGGTCCGTCCCGGCCATTTCTTTTTACCTTCGAACCGTCAGCTGGCTACAGCGGTCGAGGCGGCTTGTTCCCCGACGAACCGCACCAGCACCGTCCCGTCGGTCACCTGCGCGCCCTCGGTGGCGATCTCAGCGATCACGCCGTCATGCGGCGCGGCGATGGTGTGCTCCATCTTCATCGCCTCCAGGATCAGCAGCGGCTGGCCCTTGATCACCGTATCGCCTTTTCCCACGCGCACCAGCTTGACCAATCCCGGCATCGGCGCACGCAGGCTGCCGGCGCTTGCCGCCGCCTCATCGGCCCGTGCCAACGGGTCCGACACGGCGAAGGTGTAGCCAACGGCGCCTTCGAACACGGTGATGTGGCCGGGCCAGCGGGCAAGGCGCGGCGCGGCGCGAAAATCATGCGAATTGGTGTCGTCATAGGGCTTCTCCAGCGCGACCTGGAAGCGCCCATCCGGCCGCACCGAAACCTTCGCCGCGATATCGTCTTCACCGAACTTCAGCCATGTGCGTCGCGCCACGCTGTGGAAATGGGCATAACCGGCAAGCGACGACCACGGATCGTCTGACAACGGCGATGCTCCGGCCCCCGAGGCTGCGACTGCGGCCGCGGCTATGGTTTCTCCGCTCGGCGGCGGGACGATCGTCAAAGCCGCCTGGTGTCTGCCAATCAGGCTGGTGTCGACGTCGCCTGCGGCGAAATCCGGATCGGCGGCGAGAGCGGCAAGAAAGGCGGTGTTGACGGTCGAGCCGGCGATCTCGGTCCGGGATAGCGCCGCGCCAAGCGCTTCCAGAGCCGCCTGGCGGTCCGTGGCGTGGACGACCAGCTTGGCGATCATCGGATCGTAGTACGGCGAGATGGCGTCACCCGCCCGCACGCCGGTCTCGATGCGCATCGTGGCGCCTTGCGGGGCCGCGTCTGGAAATCTCAGATGATGCAGCGTGCCCGTTGCCGGCAGAAAACCTTTTGCCGCGTCCTCGGCATAGATGCGCGCCTCGAAGGCATGGCCGGTAAGCGCGATCTCGCTTTGCGTCTTCGGCAGCTTTTCGCCGCTGGCGACCCGCAACTGCCACTCGACCAGATCGGTGCCGGTCACCATTTCGGTGACGGGGTGCTCGACCTGCAGACGGGTGTTCATCTCCATGAACCAGAAGCGGTCGGCTTTCAGGCCTTGCGAGGCATCGACGATGAACTCGATGGTGCCGGCGCCTGAATAATTGATCGCCTTGGCGGCCTTCACCGCCGCATCCGTCATCGCCTTGCGCAAAGCCTCGGTCATGCCGGGCGCGGGCGATTCCTCGATCACCTTCTGGTGGCGGCGCTGCGCCGAGCAGTCGCGCTCGTAGAGGTGCACGGCGTTGCCGAAATTGTCGCCGAACACCTGCACTTCGATATGGCGCGGCTTGTCGACATATTTTTCGACCAGCACACGGTCGTCGCCGAACGCAGCTTTCGCCTCGCGCCGCGCGCTGGACAACGCTTCGGAAAACTCATCGGGATGCTCGACCCGGCGCATACCCTTGCCGCCGCCGCCAGCGCGTGCCTTGATCAGCACGGGATAGCCGATCTCGCGTGCCTTGGAGGCAAGTAGCACGATCTCCTGCGCCTCGCCATGGTAGCCCGGAACGACCGGAACGCCGGCTTTTTCCATCAGAC
This sequence comes from Mesorhizobium sp. M0239, assembly GCF_040321815.1. Classification (NCBI taxonomy): domain Bacteria; kingdom Pseudomonadati; phylum Pseudomonadota; class Alphaproteobacteria; order Hyphomicrobiales; family Phyllobacteriaceae; genus Mesorhizobium; species Mesorhizobium sp. M0239. The sequence goes on along the minus strand of NZ_JAMYSG010000003.1, from coordinate 142,063 downwards.
GCTTGGCCGCGTCCTTCAGCCCCATGGCACGGATCGAGGCCGCCGACGGGCCGATGAAAATGAGCCCCGCCGCCGTCACCTGGTCGGCGAAATCGGGATTTTCCGACAGGAAGCCGTAGCCGGGATGAATGGCTTGTGCGCCGGTAGTCAAGGCCGCGGCGATGATCTTATCACCGCGCAGATAGCTTTCGCCGACGCGCGAGGGGCCGATATGCACCGCCTCGTCGGCCATCTCGACATGCAGGGATCTCGCGTCGGCATCCGAATAGACGGCGACAGTGCGCACACCCAGTTTCCGAGCCGTGCGGATGACACGACAGGCGATCTCGCCGCGATTGGCAATCAGGATCTTGGCAAACATGGAGCCTCCGCATGTAAGGCTCGCAGTCCATGGGAAGCAGGGCGCTTCAACACCCCCCTCTGTCCTGCCGGACATCTCCCCCGCAAGGAGGGAGATTGGCAGCTTTGCCCTCGCTGCGAACTTTCAATGTTGGAATTTGGCGAAAGCGATAGCGACAGTCGATCTCCCCCAATGCGGGGGAGACGTCCGGCAGGACAGAGGGGGGTACTGTCCAGCGAGCCATTCCAGCCCTCGGCGTAGACCTCTCCCTTACCAAGGGAGTGCTCTACCTTGCGGTCGGTAGTATCTATTTCGATGACGAAATTGCGCAGCCGCCACTCGCGGTCTTGAGCTTCCACCGTGTCAAGCCGGCCTGGCAATTGCGCAGCGCCGTCTCTTCCGCCGCCTTCTGGGACGGCGCGTCGAGCTTCGTCCCGCAGACAATGTAGAGGTCGACGACACGCGAATAAAAGGTTGTGGCGTAGGCCGAATGGCCGCTCGCCGCGACGTAGCCCTTGTAGGCAACGTTGCATTCGCCCGAACCCAAGGTCGGCGGAAAACGCACGTCTCCCTTGCGTCCCGCGAGCGATTCCGCCGAACTGATGCCGGTCGCCATTAATATTAGGAATATGGAAAGTATCGAAGCAACCGTTCCCTGGCAATATTTCAATTTCATTTCCAGCCCGTCCCCATTGCCCCATGCTGGATAAGCAATAGCGAATATTTTGCCTCGCCGCCAGTTCACTGTTTGAGATTCGAAGCCGCCTATGCTGATGAATCGGTTGGTCCATACAGTTCAGCCTTTTCGCACGGCAGCAACGGCCTGCCGGTATAGTTCCGCCGTTTGTCCGTCGAAGTTGACCGTCCATTCTCACATCCGAAACACGCCAAAGCGCGTGTCCTCGATTTCGGCGTTGAGCGCAGCTGACAGGCTGAGCGCCAGCACGTCGCGGGTCTTCGCAGGGTCGATGATGCCGTCGTCCCAGAGGCGTGCGGACGAATAGAGCGGATGGCCCTCATGCTCGTATTTCATCAGGATCGGTTTCTTGAATTTCGCCTCTTCCTCGGCGCTCCATTCCCCGCCCTTGCGCTCGATGCCTTCGCGCTTGACCATGGCAAGCACCGTTGCTGCCTGCTCGCCGCCCATCACCGAGATGCGGGCGTTCGGCCACATCCACAGGAAGCGCGGTGAATAGGCGCGGCCGCACATGCCATAATTGCCGGCGCCGAATGAGCCGCCGATTATGACAGTCACCTTGGGCACGCGGGCGGTGGCAACGGCCATCACCAGCTTGGCGCCGTCCTTGGCGATGCCGCCCGCCTCGTATTTTCTGCCGACCATGAAGCCGGTGATGTTCTGCAGGAAGACCAATGGGATCTTGCGCTGGCAGCACAGTTCGATGAAGTGCGCCCCCTTCAGTGCGCTTTCGGAAAACAGCACGCCGTTGTTGGCGATGATGCCGACCGGCATGCCATGCAGATGGGCAAAGCCGGTGATCAGCGTGGTCCCGTAATTCTGCTTGAACTCGTCGAATTCGGAACCGTCGACGATGCGCGCAATCACCTCGCGTGCGTCATAGGGCTGGCGCAGGTCGGTCGGCACGATGCCGTAGAGTTCATCCGCCGGATGAAGCGGCGGAATCGATCGCTGTAAGTTCAGGCTTACAGTCTTGTTCCGATTCAGGTTTTTGACGATGCGGCGGCAGATGGCGAGCGCATGGTCGTCGTCCAGCGCATAGTGGTCGGCAACACCGGAGAGCCTGGTGTGCACATCGGCGCCGCCGAGATCCTCGGCGCTGACATCCTCGCCGGTCGCTGCTTTCACCAGCGGCGGACCGCCGAGGAAGATGGTTGCCTGGTTGCCCACCATGATCGTTTCGTCCGACATCGCCGGCACATAGGCGCCGCCCGCCGTGCAGGAACCCATGACGCAGGCGATCTGCGGAATGCCTGATGCCGACATATTGGCCTGGTTGTAGAAGATGCGGCCGAAATGCTCCCGGTCGGGAAACACCTCGTCCTGATTGGGCAGGTTGGCACCGCCGCTATCGACGAGGTAGATGCAAGGCAAATTGTTCTGCAGCGCGATCTCCTGCGCCCGCAGATGCTTCTTCACAGTCAGCGGATAATAGGTGCCGCCCTTCACCGTGGCGTCGTTGACGACGACCATCACCTCGGTGCCTTCGACGCGGCCGATGCCGGCGATCATGCCGGCCGAAGAGATCTCCTCGCCATACATCGACCATGCCGCGAACTGGCCGATCTCGAGGAAGGGCGAGCCGGTGTCGAGCAACTGGGCCAGGCGCTCCCGCGGCAACAGCTTGCCGCGCGAAACATGCCGCTCGCGCGCTTCCTCCGAGCCGCCGCGCTCCACGGTGGCCGCCTTCTCCGCAATGTCGGCGACCAGCGCCCGCATGCGCTCGGCATTGGCATGGAAGGTTTCGGAGGAGGGGGATATCTGGGTTTGCAGCGTAGCCATGCTATACTCCCTCCGCCATGATCTCGCGGCCGATCAGCCAGCGGCGGATTTCGCTGGTGCCGGCGCCGATCTCGTAGAGCTTGGCGTCGCGTAGCAGGCGGCCGGTCGGATAGTCGTTGATGTAGCCGTTGCCGCCAAGCAGCTGGATGGCGTCGAGCGCCATCAGCGTCGCCTTCTCGGCGGCAAACAGCACGCAGCCGGCGGCATCCTTGCGCGTCGTCTGGCCGCGATCGCAGGCTGCGGCGACGGCATAGACATAGGCGCGCGCGGCGTTCAGCGTCGTGTACATGTCGGCCAGCTTGCCTTGCACCAGCTGGAACTCGCCGATCGGCTGGCCGAACTGCTTGCGCTCGTGGACATAGGGGATTGCCACGTCAAGGCACGCCGCCATCAGGCCGATCGGGCCGCCGGCAAGCACCGTGCGCTCATAGTCGAGGCCTGACATCAGCACTTCGACGCCGCGCCCTTCCTCATGCAGCACATTGTCGAAGGGCACCTCGACATCCCTGAACACCAGTTCGCCGGTGTTGGAGCCGCGCATGCCGAGCTTGTCGAGCTTTTGCGCCACGGAAAACCCGGCCATCGCCTTCTCGACGATGAAGGCGGTGATGCCGCGCGAGTTTTGCTCCGGATCGGTCTTGGCATAGACGACCAGGGTCTCGGCATCCGGCCCGTTGGTGATCCACATCTTGGTGCCGTTGAGCACGTAGCGGTCGTTGCGCTTTTCGGCGCGCAGCTTGAGCGAGACGACGTCCGAGCCGGCGCCGGATTCCGACATCGCCAGCGCGCCGACCCGCTCGCCCGAGCACAGTGGCGGCAGGAATTTTTCCTTCTGCGCCGGCGTTCCCCAGCGGTTGATCTGGTTGACGCAGAGATTGGAGTGGGCACCATAGGAGAGGCCGACCGAGGCCGAAGCGCGCGAGATTTCCTCGACGGCGATCACATGCGCGAGATAGCCCATGCCGCTGCCGCCGAAATCGGGATCGGCCGTGATGCCGAGCAGGCCGAGCGCACCGAGTTCACCCCACAGATGCGCCGGAAATTCGTTCGAGCGATCGATGTCGGCGGCGATCGGAGCGATCCGGTCCTGGGCGAAGCGCCGCACCAAGTCGCGCAGCGCCTCGATCTCCTCGTCATGCCCGAAGCTGAGCGTGTTCGTGTACATGCTTGTCCTCCCTGCGCATGACCCCGAAAATCGCCTTTGATTTTCGGAAAGGGATCATGCGCGAAATCAAAATGCTGCAGCGTCCTTTGCGCGTCCGAAGGGACGCGCGGCGCTGTAGGCGTCGATCTTCGCGCCGACGAGCCGCATTGTCATTGAAAGATATGTCGCCGTGACTTCGGCGATCGATAGCCGTTCGCCCGGCCGAAACCAGACGATGACGCCGGTCATCATCTGGATCAGCGCCATGGCCGTCAGCCCGGTGTCGTCGATGCTGAAGGCGCCCGTCTCGTCGCCATCGCGCAGGATGGCGCGCAGCTCCTTCTCGTAGGCTGTGCGCATGCGCAGAATCTGCGTCAGCCGTTCGGGCGACAGGCTGCGCAATTCCATGTTCGACACATGCGTGGCGTGCCGTCGCTCGATATGAAAGGCGATGTGATTGCGCACATAGGCCGAGAGCAGTTGCGCCGAATCTGCGTTCGCCGGGCGGGCTGCTTCCCATGCTGTGGCCAGATCCTCCATGTGCTCGCGCATCAGCGTGAACAGAAGCTCTTCCTTGGTTGGAAAGTAGCGGTAGAGCGCAGCTGCCTGGACGCCGACCTCGGCGGCAAGCTGGCGCATCGACATCGCCTCGTAACCAAGGCGCGCGATGAGGTTGACCGCCGCCCCACGGATGGTCGCTTCGGTCTTTTCGCCATCGGACCCCGTGGTGCGTGCCATGTCAGCTCCTCTGCGGAGCGATAATAAAACGAACGTTCAATTAATTCAAGGCGCCCGATCCAAATTCACCTTCATGCAACGATCCTGAACCCAACAGAGGCGTTTTCTGCCACCAACTCCTCGATGTCGACCTTGGAAACCGAAGCTCCGGCCGGCCCTTCCCAGAGGCACTTGATCATTGTCGAGACCGCTTCATCGAGGCCTGCAATTTGCGTCGTTACGGACCCATCCGCTTCATTGCAAACCCAGCCCGCAAGACCAAGGCCTGTGGCCTCATCCCGGGCCCATGCTCTGAAGCCGACGCCTTGCACATTGCCGTAGATGCGCGCCTGCACTTTCCTGCGATGACCAGTCATGAATCTCTCCAAGCCTGTCTCGTTAAAATCTGGTGCATGGCTCAGGGAATGCAACATGAGAATTGCGCGCACGGCGCAATAGCTGGGCCCTCTGGCTTTGAAATTTCATTGACTCAGTCCATTAATTTTGAAAAATGGAGCTGCCTTATTGGGAGTTGGCTGCGGATGTTGGACGAACGCAACGCATTGGTGGCCGATGTCAGGCGCTTCAATCGCTTCTACACGCGCACCGTCGGCCTTCTCGACGAGACGCTGACACAAAGCGCATTCACTTTGACCGAGGCGCGCGTGCTGTTCGAAATGGGTCACCGCAGCAACCTGGCTTCCGCCGAAATCGCGGGCGAGCGAGGTTTCCTGGCTGGGGCTTTTCGGCTGGAGAATGGCCCGGCGGCCTCCGAAATATCAAGACAGTTGCGTGTCGATGCCGCCTATCTGACGCGGATCCTGCGCAAGTTCGCGGGCCAGGGGCTGACCGAGGCCAGAACGGACCCGGCTGACCGGCGCCGAAGGGTCCTCTCGCTGACCTCACGGGGCGAGGCAGCGCTTGCCAGGCTGCAAGCGGCGGCCGATCGGGACACGGCGCGGCTGATCGAAAGCGTCCCCGATGACAGGTTGCATGAACTGCGCAGCGCCTTGCGCAAGGCGGGGGAATTGCTGGGCGATCCCACCCGTGACAGCAGCGAGGTGACGTTGCGGCCGCATCGCGTCGGCGATGTCGGCTGGGTCGTGCAGCGCCAGGCCCAACTCTATGCCGAGGAATATGGCTGGACGATCGAGTTCGAGGCCATGCTCGCCGAGATCGGCGCCGATTTCATTCGCAATTTCGTACCCGGCCGCGATTTCTGCTGGATCGCCGAGCGCGGTGGTCAGCCGCTCGGCGCGGTGTTCCTTGTTCATCAGGACGACGAAGTGGCCAAGCTGAGAATGCTGCATGTCGAGGCGTCGGCGCGCGGCCTCGGCATCGGCAAACGACTGGTCGCGGAATGCGTGAACCGGGCTCGAGCTTGCGGCTACACCAAGCTGGTGCTGTGGACCAACGACATCCTCGTCGCGGCGCGCGCGATCTACGAACGCGCCGGCTTCAGGCTGGTCTCGCAGGAGTACCACCACAGCTTCGGCAAGGATCTGACCGGCCAGACCTGGGAAATGGATTTGTAGGCAGCTTTTGCTGCCGGTTTGCTTGCAGACGCGATTCTAGTTCCCCCGCGCCGTTGCCAGCGCGCCAGGCAACTCCTCGGCAAGAATATCGAGTTCGTGATCGAGACCGACGCTGACGCGGATACAGCGGTCGAGCCGTGGCACCATCGGTTTGCGGATGAACACGTCGCGCGACAGCAGGCCTTGCAGAACTTTCAGCGCGAAGGCGCCATCGCCGCAGCAATCGATGGTGACGAAATTGGTCGCCGACGCCAGTGGCTTCAACCCGTTCGCTTCGGCAATGCCGGCGATGCGTCGGCGGCCGGCCGCGACCCGCGCCACCACGCTTCTGAGATAGTCCTGGTCGGCGAGCGCCTCGACGCCGGCGATCTGCGCCATGCGGCTGACGCCATAATGGTTGCGGATCTTCTCGAAGTCGCGGATCACCTGGGCCTCGGCGATCGCATAGCCGCAGCGTATGCCCGCCAGCCCGTAAGCCTTCGAGAAGGTGCGCATGCGGATGACGTTTGGCCTGGAGATATCGATCAGCGGCAGCGCCGAGGCCGGCCCGAGTTCGCCATAGGCCTCGTCGAGCACAAGCATGGTGGTTTGCGGCAGCGCCTCGATGAAGCGGATGATCTCGCTCCCCTCCCACCAACTGCCCATTGGATTGTCCGGGTTGGAGAGATAGACCAGCGGGGCCTTGTCCTTGCGCACCGCCGCCAGCAGGCCATCCAGGCTTTCCCGGTCGTTCTCGTAAGGAACTGTCACCAGCCGCCCGCCGACACCGGCAATGTGGAAGTTGAAGGTCGGGTAAGCGCCGAGCGAGGTGACCACAGCATCGCCGGGCGCGACGTACATGCGTGCCACAAGGCTGAGCAGGCCATCTATGCCCTCGCCGACAACGACGTTCTCGGCTTCTAGGCCGTGATGGGCGGCAACCGCCAGCTTCAGATCGTGATTGTCGGGATCGCAATACATCCACATGTCGCCGGCGATCTCGGCCATCCGGGCGGTGACGTGCGGCGAGGGACCAAAGCTGCTCTCATTGGCGCCGATGCGGGCGCGGAAAGCGCGGCCACGCTCGCGCTCCTGCGCTTCGGGGCCGACAAACGGCACCGTCGAGGGAAGCGCTGCGATGAGCGGCATGAGGGGAGGGCGCTGGGGCATGGTGGAAGCTCGTTTGAAAAGGGCCTTCTTGCTAGCGCGCCGGATGGGTCGGTGCAAGTTGCCGCTGGGCAGATCCGTAACGCTGGATTCATCCGGCTCTTTTTGCTAGCGAGATATCATGAACAACCGTCTCCCGCCTGCTTGGTCAAAGCACATCAAGCCCGGGCCCACGCCGAAAGCGAAGGGGCCGATACTCAAGCCGACAGTGAGCCAAGGAAACGCTCAATCGCGAGCGCAGGCCGACGAAGCGCTGCTGAACCAGGCCTATGCCCTTCAGCAGGCCCAGCGGCTCGACGAGGCTCAGGACCTGTGCCTTCGGGTGCTGGCGCGCACGCCAAACCATCCGCTCGCTCTGTACATCCTGGGGACCCTGTACCAGCGTTACGATGACGAGATGGCCTTGCGATATTTCGCGCGGGCGGTCGGCGAGGAACCTAAAAACCCTTACTACCACCTCAGCCTCGGCGAGGCCTATGTGAAGGTCAGCGAATATTCGCCAGCCATCAAGCATATGCTGTATGCTTTGGAACTGCAGCCCAGACTTATCGAAGTGCTTTGTGCACTGGGGCGCGCCTACACCAAGTTTGACAAACCCGACCTGGCTTTGCCGCTTTACGAGAAAGCGCTCAAGATCAACCGCGATCATCCCAAAGTGCGGGCGGGGCTGGCCAGCGCGCTCAGCGGCCTGGGGCGCATGGATGAGGCCGCCGCCTTTCTGAAAGAAGCAATCGGACGTCGCATCGACGTGCCGGCTGCCTACCACGACCTCGTACAGACGAAAAAATTCACCGAAGAGCCGGAGGAACTCCAATCCATCCTGCGTGAACTCGGCAATCCCAAGCTTGATCCGGACGGTGCTTACAAGCTCCATCACGCTGCCGGCAAGGTACTGAACGACCTCAAGCGCTACAGTGAGGCATTCGACCATTTCAATAGGGGGAAACGGGCCTCCGGCTACACCTTCGACATCAATCTGTATCGCCGCTGGATCGACTCCCTGATTGAAACCTTCACGCCGGACTTTCTGGCGGCCAGGGCCGGCTATGGAAATCCTTCCGAAGTGCCTGTGTTCGTGGTCGGTATGCCGCGGTCGGGCACAACGCTCACGGAACAGATCTGCGCCAGCCATCCCGATGTTCAAGGGGCAGGCGAGCTTAACAAATTAAGGCGGGTCGCCAATGCAATCGGCCTTAAAACCTCATCGGCCGGCGATTTGAGCCGGCCGGTCATGTCGGTCACGCAAGATCTGTCCAGAAAGTTGGCGGAAGAGCATCTGTCCTACCTTAGGGAGTGGGCGCCTGCCGCGCTTCGCGTGGTGGACAAGATGCCGCACAATTTTGAAATGATCGGCCTTATCGGCCTTCTCTTTCCCAACGCGCGCATCATTCATTGTCGCCGTGATGCCATCGACAATTGCGTCTCTTGCTTTGTCCAGAGCTTCAACAAAGGACACAGCTACAATACTGATTTGCGGATACTAGGTCTGTACTACCACGAGTATGACCGACTGATGCGCCATTGGAACGAGGTTTTTCCAGGCCTTATCTTCGAAAATCGCTACGAAACGCTGGTCGAGGATCAGGAGGCGCAGTCACGCCGCCTCATAGATTACCTTGGGCTGCCCTGGGATGACGCCTGCCTGCGTTTTTTCGACAGGGATGGTTCGGTCAATACGCCCAGCCGCTGGCAGGTTCGCCAACCGATCTACAAATCGTCGGTCAAGCGCTGGAAGAATTATGAAAATGAGATTCAGACGCTGATTGATGCGTTGGGCGATCTAGCGGACAAATAATCCAATCCGAGCTGTGCGGGTGCATGCAATGCGCCCGCGACTTTCGCTGTTAATACCGAATCAATCAATTAAGACAGCGGGTTGCAGCACCGCATCCAATAGTCGCACAATGTCCTGAAAAAAACCCGGCGGTTGCCCGCCGGGTTGCAGACTGCTGACAAACCCCTAGCATTTGCTAGGGGTTTTTGATTCACTGGGTTATGTTGAAGCGACCCGCCCCTGAACAGACCGCACTCGAGATGGTGACGCTGGATCAGTTGGTTCCGGCTGATCACCGTTGCGCAAGATCGACCGTGTGATTGATTTCTCCTTCATCCACGAACTGACCGCGCCACTGTATTGCCCCTACAATGGCCGCCCGCCACTCGATCCGACGTTGATGTTCGAGGCGCTGTTCATCGGCTATCTGTTTGGAGTTCGCTCGGAACGGCAGCTGGTGCGCGAGATCGAGGTCATGTCGCCTATCGCTGGTTCCTGCGGCTGAAGCTGACGGACAAGGTGTTCGACGCCTCGACGTTGTCACAGAACCGGCGGCGGCGTTACGACGACACCAGCGTGTCGCAGGCGATCTTCGACCGCATCGTCGAGCAGGCGATCCGGGCGGGCCTTGTCGATGGCACGGTGCTTTACACCGCCTCCACCCATCTGAAGGCCAACGCCAACAAGACCCGCTTCGATCTGGCGTTCGTGGCCAAGTCGCGGGCCCATTACTGGGAGGCGCTGGACGCGGCGATCGATGAAGAGCGCGCCGTCCATAGCCAGAAACGGCTGAAGGAGAAGCAACGCCAGCCGGTGGAGAAAGAGACCAAGATCTCGCGCATCGATCCCGACAGCGGCTACATGGTGCGCGAGGGCAAGCCGAAAGGCTTTTTCTATCTCGATCACCGCACGGTGGATGCGGCGCATGCCATCATCACCGACACACACGCGACAGCGATCGTCCATGATTCGACCGTCTACCTGTCGAGGCTCGATCGGCAGGTGGAGGGCTTCGGCTTTGATGTCGGCGCCGTCGGGTTGGACGCCGGCTATGCCACGGCCGGCATCGCCAAAGGACTGGAGGATCGAGCCATGTGCGGTGTCACCGGCTATCGCCGACCGAGACCGCCCAAGCCCGGCATGATGGCACCGTCGGCCTTCACCCATGAGCCGGCGGCTGATGGCCCACAGGGCCAGGTGCTGGCCTACGCCACCACCGACCGCAATGGCTACCGCCGCTACAAGAGCGACCCCGCCATCTGCCGCGGCTGCCCATCTCCTGACACAAACAGTCCAAGACACTTCAATCACATAACAAAAAACCCCGCCGAAAATCGACGGGGTTTGTCAGCAGTCTGAAACCCGGCGGTTGCCCGCCGGGTTTTCGATTCGACAAGTCGCAACTTATTAGAACGAGCGCTGGAAGCGAAGGAGGCCGCCGACGCTGTTCTTCTTGTCGGCCGGAGTCCAGGCGACGTTATCCGTGCTGCCCTCATCGAACTTGCCGGCGTGAAGATAGTCAACTTCGGCCGTGACGGTGAAGCCGGGGACGATGTCATAGGCAACGTTCGCTGCGACGCCGACGTTCTCCCAGTCATCAGCAGACGCCTGAAGGTTGAACGAGGTCTTCTCGTTGAACTTGTAGGTGCCACCGCCCCAAACTGCCCAGTTGCCGCCCCACTGCTTGTAGAAGCCTCGACCGCCCGCGGGCTGATCGTAGGTCGGGTCGTTGAGGTTATCGTCGGTGCCATAGCCACCAATGATGAACAACGACAACTCGTTGGAAACGTTCACATCCAAGCGAACCTTGCCAGCGACTTCTTCGTAGTTGCTGTCATACGCAACGACACCGGTGATCGCGCCCCAGCCCTGGGTCCACTTCACGCCGCCGACGACATGGGGAACATAGCTGTCGATCGTGCCAACGCCATACTTGCCGTTGCCGAGATCGTCGACAGAGCCAGCGCCCGAGCCTTCTTCGAGCGAGAGCACGGCCGAGAAACCATTGCCTGCGTCGAAATAGTACTGGACGACGTTGGTGTCGAAGTCGCCGTAGGGAACCAGCGTATCCTGGATGACGTTGCCGGCGTAGCCGATGAACGTATCGAAGGCCGATTCGTCTTTACCGACGCGCAGACCGCCGAGTTGGATCCAGGCGAAGTTCAGCGATACGTCCTTGTTGTGCGCATCGTTCGGGCCAAAGTCGGGATCACCGTTGCTGTTGCCGAAATTGAAGCGGGTCTCGGTGTAGGTCTTCAAGGTACCGAGCTCGGTCTCCTGGCCGGTCCAGGTTTTGAGCGTGAAGCGGGTGTTCTTGTACCAGGCTCCCTGGTTCTTGCCGTCCTGCACGTCGTTGCTGCGAGCACCATCGAACGAGCCGACGTCGCCGGCGCCGATGTCATAACGGACATAGCCGCCGATGCGCAGGCAGGTTTCGGTGCCGGGGATGTAGAAGTAGCCAGCGCCGTAGACGTCGCAGATCTTGACGTATTCAGCGGGTTCCGGCTCGGCGACGACGACGGCGTCGGCGGCGCGCGCACCGGAAACTGCGATCAGGGCCGCAGCGGAGCCGAGGAGAAGGCTCTTGATGTTCATTTTCTGACCTCCAGTCAGAATCGAACGAAACAGCGGAACCGGCAAACCGCTTTTATGCGTTAAGTGATTGAGGCTCCAGAGTTTTTCGAAAATATACTGGATTTTCCGCCGTCGCGCGAACAATCACCAAAGACGTTTGCTGGCGAAAGCGTGTCCGGAGCCGGATTTGAGATAACGTTCGAACGAGGTCGCCTTGGCTCGATTCGAGAAGGCGATATAGGTGACGATCCGCCATGGCATGAACTTGGATGTATGGCTGGATTTTCCGGCGTTATGTTCGGCAAGTCGGCGCTTCAGGTCTGAAGTCACGCCGATGTAGCGCTCACCTTCCGTAGCCTTGCTTTCCAGCAGGTATACGTACCACACGAGCCACCCCCTTAACCAAGCGAGTATCCTGGCTCGGGGAAGGCGGCCCGCCAACCCCTGCTTTTGCTGGGATCGCACAGAGGTCTGGACTTGTCCTGCGAAGCGCACAGTGCAAGCAGAAAACCTTGTTTTGCTAGGGTTTTAGCCCTCCTTCGCCGAGGCTTCGGAGGGCATCCTGCTTCGCGCAGAGGTCTGGACTTGTCCTGCGAAGCTCGAAGAGCGAAGCAGGATGGCGGAGAGGATGGGATTCGAACCCACGAGAAGCTTTTGACCTCTACTCCCTTAGCAGGGGAGCGCCTTCGACCACTCGGCCACCTCTCCGTTGCGCCGGTGGATAAAGAAAAGCGCCGGCACAATCAACAAGCCTGCATCATTATATGGAAAAATAAGATGCACTGAACCGTGGCCTTCCATGGATGCGGCGGTTCTGCGGTTGTTTCCTGGCTAGCGACTCGGGAGCTTGCCATGATTCCGACGGCCCTTCGCCGGATTCGGCGGCAAACAAGGGGGTGCGGCGGGCCTGATGGTTAACGAGAGCTTTCTGAGTGAGGCCAAATCGTGTCATTTGTGCAACAACGCCGGGGGATAGCAGCCAGGCAGCCCTTTCGCCGGTACGATCGTGGTTGAACGCCGCCGCCTCATGGGTAATGTCGATTTCGAAGGAGCGGCGCGGTGCGCATCTTTTTCGGTAGTGGGGATGGGGCAGGGAACGCTGTCCTTCAGCAAAGAATACCCAGACCCGTTTTTTAACTTTTGACTGGAGGTCAGAAAATGAACATCAAGAGCCTTCTCCTCGGCTCCGCTGCGGCCCTGATCGCAGTTTCCGGTGCGCGCGCCGCCGACGCCGTCGTCGTCGCCGAGCCGGAACCCGCTGAATACGTCAAGATCTGCGACGTCTACGGCGCTGGCTACTTCTACATCCCCGGCACCGAAACCTGCCTGCGCATCGGCGGCTATGTCCGTTATGACATCGGCGCTGGTGACATTGGTTCGTTTAATGGTGCTCGTGCTATCGACCGGATGGATGGTGACGTCCAGGATACCTGGAGAAAAAATGCACGCTTCACGCTGAAGACCTGGACCGGCCAGGAGACCGAACTCGGTACCTTGAAGACCTACACCGAGACTCGTATCAATTTCGGCAACACGAATTTTAGCGACGAAGCCTTCAATAAGGGCATTTCGCTTAATTTCGCCTGGATCCAGCTCGGTGGCCTGCGCGTCGGTAAGGACGAATCGGCGTTCGATACGTTTACCGGTTATGCTGGCAACGTCATCCAGGATACGCTCGTTCCTTATGGTGGCTTCGACACGAACGTGATTCAGTACTACTTCGACGCTGGGAACGGCTTCTCGGCTGTGGTCTCTCTCGAAGAAGGCTATGGCGACTTCACGATCGACAGCTACGTCCCTCATGTCGTTGGCGGCGTGAAGTGGACGCAGGGTTGGGGTGGCATCAGCGGTGTCATTGCTTATGACAGCAATTACGAAGAAGTTGCTGGAAAGGTTCGTTTGGATGTGAACGCCACGAATGAACTTTCGCTGTTTATCATGGGTGGCTACGGCACTGATGATAATATCAACGACTTCGGCGGTGGTCGCTCCATGTACAAGCTGTGGGGCGGCAACTGGGCAGTCTGGGGCGGTGGCACCTACAAGTTCAACGAGAAGACCTCGTTCAACGCCCAGGTGTCGTATGATGAAGACGAGAACCTCGGCATCGCGGCGAATATCGCCTATGACGTCGTTCCCGGCTTCACGGTCACGGCCGAAGTCGACTACGTCAATGCGGGCAGCTTCCCGGCGTCCAACTGGACCGGCGCTGACGATGACAGCAGCATCGGCGGTATCCTCCGCTTCCAGCGCTCGTTCTAAGGGCTGGTTCCTTACAGGTGAAATCCAGCCCGGGCGCACAACGCCCGGGCTGTTTTTGTTTCGTGACTGGATCAAGGCAAACGGAAGGATGGGGGTAACGGTAGCTGAATAAATCCGTGGGGTGATTTCGTGGGATCCGCTGATGGGCGGATGAAATCACAACTGCGTGATTAAAATCTCTTGAAAGGACGCTTCCAAGCGGGTAGGGCTGACCTATCCCACTCGGGGGTGTGGCAAATGATGACGAACGAAGCGATTCAAGAGGGCGAGACCTCTGATCATTTTTCGATGTTTTCTTCTCAAAGTCCGAAGATTCGATACACCTACAACAAGATTAGAGAAGTAAAGTCGCATCGGGTCGGAGATCTTTTTTCAGCATATCGGGACATATTATGGGATGATGGGCGGCATAAGTATAATGTCAGCTCGTTCATCGGCGAAATAGACGAGATTCTCCTTGGGGAGCGTTTCAGCGCCTTTGACCAAAGTACCCTGGACAACCTTATCGGCACCTTGCGCCAGCGCGGCAACAGCAACGCAACCATCAATCGAAAAATGGCTGCCCTCAGCAAACTGCTGCGCAAGGCTCACAAGATGGGAGATATCCACAGCCTGCCCGAGTTCCGCCGCCAGAAGGAGCGGGCGGGTCGGATTCGCTTCCTCGAAAGGGACGAAGAGGCGCGGCTGTTCGCCGCCATCAAGAGCCGCAGCGAGGATGCCTACAGGCTTTCCGTCTTCCTGGTCGACACCGGATGCCGTCTCGGCGAGGCGCTTGGGCTGATCTGGAACGATATCCAGGAGCATCGCGTCAGTTTCTGGATCACCAAATCCGGCCGCAGCCGCACCATCCCGATGACCGAGCGGGTCAAGGAGGTCATCAAGCTGCCTCCCACTGAGGGTCGCCGGCCCAAAGGACCGTTCACCAAGCTCAGCCAAGCACAGTTTCGTGCCATCTGGAACGACGCGAAGGCCGAAGTCGGCCTCGGCGCCGACGATCAGGTGGTGCCGCACATACTGCGCCATACCTGCGCCTCGCGTCTTGTCCAGGGCGGCATCGACATCAGGCGCGTGCAGATGTGGCTCGGCCATCAGACGTTGTCGATGACCATGCGCTACGCGCATCTGGCCACCAACGATCTCGATGGCTGTGTCATCGTGCTGGAAACACCTCGATCGACTCAGCCGGGCGGCAATCGCGCTGAGGGCTCCATGTTTTCTTCGCCTATGACGACGCCTTCGTCGCCGACGGCAGGGCGGAAGAAGAGGGGCGAGGCAGCCGCCGCCGCAAAGGAGTCGCCGAAAGCGACTCGGAAAAGTTCAAAAGCCAAGTAGGCTGAAGAATCCTGTCTATACTATTGTAGCTATCCCGTGACCTTGTTTGGTCATGGGATTTACTTCGAGATATTCCTGCGTTCGGCTTGATCGAGAAAAGCGGCTATGTCGCCCGGCAGGCTGCCGGTCTCAAGGAATGGCGCATGGCCCTGGCCCTCGACAGTGATCGTCTCCATCATGGAATGTCGCTCTCTCATCTGGTTGAGCGTGTCTATGGACAGCAATCTCGAATTGGCACCACGTATGGCGAGCAACGGGATGGCGGCCAACGCCTCGAATTGAGGCCATAGATCAGGCAGCTTCTGCGTCAGATCGAGGCTCGCCACGGTATCCACCAACTTCGGATCGAAATCCGGCACCAGCCCACCATCCGTTTCGCGGTAGAGAGCCCATACCATGCGATCCCAATCGGCGCCGGCAAGGGCGGGGAAGTCTTCGCCATGCACGCTGCGCTGGGCGGCCGCCGCCTGCGTGCGGGTTTTCGGTCCCGGGTCGCGCTCGAGATAAGACTGGATATGGGCAAGCCCGGCCGTCTCGATCACCGGTCCGATGTCGTTGAAAACAATGACTTTCAGGATGGATGGCCGCATCATCCCGAGCACATGGATGATCAGCCCGCCGCGCGAGGTGCCGATGAAGGCCGCTTCTCCGATGTTCAGCGCCGTCAGCCCGGCCAGGATGTCGCCAGCCTCCACGCCGACATTGTAATTTTTGACGTCGGGATCATAGGCTGACTGCCCGCGCCCACGGTAGTCGAAGGCGATGACCTTTCGCGGAGTTGCCGCATCCGTCGACAGATAGAGCGCCAGCTCGTGAAAATCCTTGGCGTTGCGGGTCAGGCCAGGCAGGCAGACAACCGGCCAGGATCCGGTATTGGCCTCACCATAGATGCGCGCATGAAGCTTCAGCTCATCGGGTGCGCTGAAGAAGAAGTCGGAAAAGCCTTTGGTGCTCGACATCTGGATTCTCTCCCGCCATGCCTCAGCCGACTGCTACAGGCGAGCGCGGGGATGGTCAAATAGAGGGCGGGGCGCTGAAGCTGCCGATCTCCCCCCTTGCGGGGGAGATGGCCGGCAGGCCAGAGGGGGGTGTGAAGGATTGCCAACCTTGGCCCATTACTGGGAATGAGCCATTGAACTGATAGGCCGAGGGACAGCACCCCCCCTCTGCCTTGCCAGGCATCTCCCCCGCAAGGGGGAGATCTCCAGCTTCGACGAAGTCGCCTCTTGAGCCGTCAACCCCGCCCGTTCACCAGATCCCCGACAATGTCGTATTTGCCCGAAATACGCATCTTGTAGACCTCGTAATTCTCCATCACGCGCTGAACGTAACTTCTGGTTTCCGTGTAGGGAATTCGCTCGATCCAGTCGACGACCGCGTCGATGTCCTTGCCGCGTGGGTCGCCATACCTGGCCACCCACTGGCTGGCCCGGTTGGGGCCGGCATTGTAGCCGGCGAAGGTCAGCACGTAGGAGCCGTTGAAGCGGTCGAGCTGTTCGCCGAGGAAGGCCGAACCAAGCGTCGCGTTATAGCCGGCATCAGTGGTCAGCCGTGTTTGTGAAAACTGCAGCCCGGCCTTCTTCGCCAGTTGCCTTGCGGTTCCCGGCATCAGCTGCAGCAGCCCGCGCGCGCCGGCGCTCGACACGGCGCCGATGTTGAATTCGCTTTCCTGGCGGGCGATCGCATAGGCCAGCGCCTTGCCCGAGCCGGAAATGTCGGCCGAATCGGGAATGACGCCGAGCGGATGCGACAGCGCTCCGACATCGATGCCGCGCGCCCCGGCGATCTTGCCTACTTTCAGCGCCATGAAATGGTTGCCCTGCTTTTCCGCAAGGACAGCCAGCAGCGCCAGTTCTCCCGGACTCGTCAACTGCCCGGCAAGGTCGCGATAGAGCGTCTCGGCATAGCGGTCGTAGCCCGCCTCCTGCAGCCGCTTGATGGCGCTGACGGCCTCGCGGCCGGCAAAATTCTGCCGGTCGGCTGCACTTGGCGAGGGATAGACGATGTTCAGCGCCTGCCGGCCCACGCGTTCGGCGGCAAGCTGGCCGTAGAATGTCGTGCCATAGGCAGTGGCGCGTGCAAAATAGTCCTTGGCATTGCCCGGACCGCCGACTTCCGCGGCACGGCCAAGCCAGTAATAGGCGCGCGACAGCGTCATCGGCCCTTGGGCAAGGTCGGCGATGCGGGCGAAATGCGTCGCCGCGGCTTTTGGGTCGTTCAGGCCGCGCAGCGCATACCAGCCGGCGTGGAATTCGGCGTCTGCCGCATTGGCGGCACTTTCGGCGGCGTGCGTCGCGACGATCCGGTAGGCTGTCTTCATATCGCCCTGGTCGACCAGTTCGCGCGACAGCACCCGGCGCTCGACCCACCAGGCGTCCGGATCGACGAGAGCGTCGCGATCGGCCGGTGCCTGCATCACAATGGCCGCGGCGCCGGCAAAATCCTCCTGCTTGCGCAGATACTCGGCCTGCGCGAAGAAGTAGCCGGCCGAACGCTGTGCCGCCGGCACGGCCTTCAGCAGTTTGGCGGCGTTCTTGTCGCCTTTGTCGGCCGCCGCCCAGGCCCCGGCGAGCTGCTGGGCACCGGCCAGGCCGGCGACGCGCAAGGCGGAATTCGCGCGGTCGGCATAGAACATGCGCTCCATACGAAAGCGGTGGTCGGTGGCCGGGATCAAGCTGCCGAATTCCTTGATCAGCGCCGCCTCGTCCCTAGCCTCCAGGATCGCGGTGCGCCAGAAGGGCGACAGCACCGAACGTGCCGCCTTGATATTGCCTGACGCCACATAGGCGCGGGCAAGAACCATCACGCCTTCGAACGTCTGCGGCTGGCTACCATCGAACGCCCTGATAACGATGTCGGGGGCGGGATTTTCACGATAGAGTGCGCGTTCGCTGTTTTTGCGCAGGACGACGGTGCCCGGCCAATTGGGCAGCATCTTGGCCGCAGCAGTGATATCGCCGCTCGGAATCTTGTCGCCGCCATAAAGCGCAATCGCCCAGGCAAGGATATGCTGGTCGAGTGACTGAGCGGGAAGGCCATCGCGTACACCACGAGCGCGGGGACTATCGCCCGCCGCCAACGCATCCAGCCCGCTTTTCAAGGGGGCGACGTCGGGCAAGGGCGGCTGTGGGGTCCTGCCCTGCAGGTCAGGCAGCGCAATTGCCGCGCCTGGCATCGGAATGGCTGAGGTGACCCGTACGTCCACGCTACCACTGATCGCCATGCCCGGCATCAGCGCGAGCGTGGCGCCAAGCAGCGCGAGAATGTGAGGCCGACCGCCCGGCATGATCCTTAAGTCTTTCCTTGTCCTGGCATTCCACAAGCAGGCGAAGATGCCTCGAAGCCTAAACTTAGGTCGTGAAGAGCTCGTAAACAAAGAGTTAGCGAGGCCGTTCGAATTGCGTTTGCTGGCACCATGGCAATGCTTGCCGCGCAACCATGTCGAGACTATGGTGCGCCGCTTCGCTTTCGGCTAGAAGGCGCGCACGATAAAACACCGATGCATGTCGCCCAAAAGTGGATACCGGTTTTGGGACGACGACATAGAACTAAAGATGCATGTCGCCCAAAAGTGGACACCGGTTTTGGGGCAACGGCATGCATGAACAAACAAGTCCCAAGGAGTTGGACGATATGCTGAGAGGCTCGCTTACTGCGCTCGTGACACCGTTCGAAAAGAGCGGGCGTTTCGACGAGAAAGCCTTTCGCGCGTTCGTCGAATGGCAACTCGCGGAGGGCACGACGGGCCTGGTGCCGGTCGGCACCACCGGCGAGTCGCCGACGCTGTCGCATGACGAGCACCGCCAGGTCGTCAAGGTGTGTATCGAGGTGGCCAAGGGCCGCGTTCCGGTCGTCGCCGGCGCCGGCTCCAACAACACCGAGGAAGCGGTCGGCCTCGTGCAGTATGCCGAGAAGGCCGGTGCGGACGCTGCACTCGTTGTCACGCCCTATTACAACAGGCCGACACAACGCGGCCTGTACGAGCACTTCGCGGCGGTCGCCAGGGCGACCAAGCTGCCGATCATCATCTACAACATCCCGCCGCGCTCCGTCATCGACATGATGCCGGAGACGATGGGGCGGCTCGCGCACGACTTCAAGAACATTGTCGGCGTCAAGGATGCCACCGGCAAGGTCGAACGGGTCTCCGAGCAGCGCGCCACGTGCGGCATGGATTTTATTCAGCTTTCGGGCGAGGATGCTTCGGCGCTTGGTTTCAACGCGCATGGCGGCGTCGGCTGCATCTCGGTGACCTCAAATGTCGCGCCGCGGCTGTGCGCGGAATTTCAGGAGGCGACGCTGTCCGGCGACAGCGCCAAGGCACTGGAATTGCAAGATCGTCTGCTGCCGCTGCACAAGGCGATCTTTATCGAACCTGGCGTCTCCGGGGCGAAATATGCGCTGTCGAAGCTGGGCAAGGTCGAAAATGTGCTGCGTTCGCCGCTAATGACGGTCGAACAGTCGACCGCCGACAAGATCGATGCGGCGATGAAGCACGCCGGCTTGATTAATTAGGGATGAGGCGCCACCTCTCCGCATCATGAATCAAGTCAGAAAAGCCGATCCCAACAACAAGACCGTTTCGGAAAACCGCAAGGCGCGGTTTTCCTATGAGGTGCTCGACACGGTCGAGGCCGGTCTGGTGCTGACCGGCACCGAGGTCAAGTCGCTGCGCCAGGGCCAAGCCAACATCCAGGACAGCTATGCCTCGGTCGAAGGCGGCGAGATCTGGCTGATCAACTCTTATCTGCCGGAATATCTGCAGGCCAACCGCTTCAACCATGAGCCGCGCCGGCGCCGCAAGCTGCTGCTCAACAAGCGCGAGATGGCGAAACTGTCGCAGAGTGTCGACCGCGAAGGCATGACGCTGGTGCCGCTGAAAATCTATTTCAACGACCAGGGTCGCGCCAAGCTGTTGCTCGCCGTCGGCCGCGGCAAGAAACTGCACGACAAGCGCGAATCCGAGAAGCAGCGCGACTGGTCGCGCGAGAAGGGCCGGCTCCTAAAAGAGCGTGGGTAGGCTGGGGCCATTCGCTTGACGAACCGGATTGTTCTTTTCGGTCTAGCGAGCCTGGTCTCGGTGTGCCTCATCACGGCAGGCGGCTATCTCTACTTCCGCACATTCTCGCCGGATCGCGATAAATATCCGGTGAGGGGCATCGACGTCTCCCATCATCAGGGCCAGATCGATTGGCGGCGCGTAGCCGCCGACGATGTCGCCTTTGCCGTCATCAAGGCGACCGAAGGCGGCGATCATCTCGATGATGCTTTCGCACGGAATTTGGAAGAGGCCCGGGCCGCCGGTCTCGCCGTCGGCGCCTATCACTTTTTCACCTTTTGCCGGCCGGGTGCGGACCAGGCGAAGAATTTCATCTCGGTGGTGCCGCACGATCAGCCCCTGCTGCCGCCCGTGGTCGATATCGAATTCGGCGGCAACTGCCCGCAGCGGCCGACGCCCGAACAATTGAACGCCGAACTGGCCGCGTTCCTCGCTCCAGTCGAGGCGGCGTTCGGCAAGCCGGCGGTGGTCTATCTGACCGACGACGCAGCGGAAGCGTATGCAGGGCGCATTGCTGCCCGTCCGCTCTGGCTCCGCTCATTGCTCCTGGAGCCGGATCGCGACGACTGGGTCTACTGGCAGTACCACAACAGGGGTCGCGTCGACGGCATCAACGGCGATGTCGACCTGAATGTGCTGCAGGGTGGGCCGGAGAAATTGGCCGAGCTGTTCGCTGCACCTTGATCAGACGAATTCCGCTGGCGAGATGGAGAACCAAATGTCGGCGCGCTGATTCGTGTTACGCAGCGTTCCGTCCTGCCTGCGCGCTCACGAAGGTCAGTTTCAGACCAAGCGCCTCGGCCACTTTCATGATCGTTGCGAATTCGGGATTCCCTTCGCCGCTCAGGGCCTTGTAGAGAGCCTGTCGCGTCATACCGGCTTTCTCGGCAAGTCTCGTCATGTTCTGCGCACGCGCAATGACGCCAAGCGCATGAGCAATCTCCGCTGCGGTGCCATCTTCGCACGTCGCTGCCAGATATGCTTCGATTGCCTCTGGAGTGTCGAGATATTCGGCCCCGTCAAAGGCTGTGACTTTCATTGCCATATTGCCTTGTCCTTCCATTCCTTGGCGAGTTTTTTTGCGGCTGCGATGTCTCTGCTTTGCGTTCCTTTGTCGCCACCGCAAAGGAGCAGCACGCACAAGTTGCCTGCTTGGAGGAAATGATGCGATAGCCAGGACCATCGTCGATCCGCATTTCGCTTATGCCCTCGCCAACGGGCTTGACGTCTCCCGGATTGCCTACAGTCAGTCGGTCGATGCGCCGAACAATGCGGGCTTTTGCTTGCGCGTCGCGGAGGTCTTCGAGCCAGCGTTTGAATGTATCGGTTTCGAAACCTGCATCATGGTAACTGTAAACCATGGTTGACTATTGTCAAGGGGAGAAGCTGATTGCTTATCGTGCCTACTTGCCCAAGAACGCCGCTATCTGGCTGAAAACGCTGACGAACATTGCCTCGGTCAGCACGCCGGTATTGGTGTTGTAGCGTGAGCAGTGATAGCTCGAAAACAGCGTGACGCCACCGGCCGGCAGCTGCCCGCCATGCTTGAACGGGTAGGCGGCGACGCGCCCACCCAGTGCCCGCACGGTCGACTGGTGCGCGATCGATCCCAGTGCCAGCACGGCGCGCAAATTGGGGAACCGCGCGATCGTCGGCACCAGGAATGTCCGGCAGGTGGCAATCTCGGCGCCCACCGGCTTGTTCTCCGGCGGCACGCAGCGCACCGCGTTGGTGATCGCGGTGCCGACCAACTCCAATCCGTCGTCTGGCCGGGCCTTGAACTCTCCGCGCGCAAAACCGTGCGAAATCATCGTCGAGTAGAGCAGGTCGCCGGCATAGTCGCCGGTGAACGGGCGGCCCGTTCGATTGGCACCGCGAAGGCCAGGCGCCAGCCCGACGATCAGCAATTGAACCCCGGCGTCGCCCTCCGGCGGCAAAAAAGTCGGCACCGGCGCATTGAACCAGGACGGCTCGCGCTGCCGCCATTCGGCGATGAAGTCATGCAGCCGCGGGCAGAGCGGGCAATCGCGGCCGGGTTCGGAGGCGGAAAGGGCGGTCAAGGCGACTGGCCTCAGTAATCGTCCTCGTCGACTTCGGCCGGCTCGGGCCGCCGCACCGACCGCTCGGAGGGATCACGGCCGACCTCGTTCTTCAATGTCATCAGGTCGATGAAATGGTCGGCCTGGCGGCGCAGGTCGTCGGAGATCATCGGCGGCTGCGAGGCCATGGTCGAGACGATCGACACCTTGCGACCGCGCCGCTGCAACGCCTCGACCAGCGTGCGGAAGTCGCCGTCGCCGGAAAAGATGACGTAGTGGTCGACGACATCGGCGAGCTGCAGCGCATCGACCGCAAGCTCGATGTCCATATTGCCCTTGATCTTGCGGCGACCGGTCGAGTCGGTGAACTCCTTGGCCGGCTTGGTGACCACCTTGAAGCCATTATAGTCGAGCCAGTCGATCAACGGACGGATCGAGGAGTATTCCTGATCCTCGACCAGCGCCGTGTAATAATAGGCGCGCAACAGATAGCCGCGCTTCTGAAAGCTCGACAGGAGCTTGCGATAGTCGATGTCGAAGCCGAGTGCACGTGACGTTGCGTAAAGATTGGCGCCGTCGATGAATAGGGCGATTTTTTCACGAGGGTCGAACATGGAAAATATTCCTTCTCGAAATAAACGGCCGTCTAAACGAAATGCGATAGCGTTCGGTCAGGCTCATAATAAACCGGCTGACCTCCATGCCATCCGAGATAGCGCCAGTTTCGCGGCAATCCAAGGGTGCGTGCGGTACTGCAAGCAATTGTGATCGGGACACCGAACACATAACCACAGACAGGTTTTGCCAAATCGGGTGTTTGAACCAAGGTTTGGGCGCCATGCAGCCCGGCCATTGCCATGATGCTTGTATTTTGGCGGCGTTCGGGTTATGGACCGCGCCTGTTTTCCATCAAATCCATCGCATGAAAGGGGCAATCCATGGCCCGCGTAACCGTTGAAGATTGCATCGACAAGGTCGACAACCGCTTCGAGCTGGTGCTCTTGGCCGGCCACCGCGCCCGCCAGATCAGCCAGGGCGCGCCGATCACCGTGCCGCGTGACAACGACAAGAACCCGGTCGTGGCGCTGCGCGAGATCGCCGATGAGACGCTTTCGCCCGACGACCTCAAGGAAGATCTGATCCATTCGCTGCAGAAGCATGTCGAGGTCGACGAGCCCGAAGCCGACGGCGAGGCGATTGCCGATCAGACCGGCGCCGCCGTTGCGGCCACCGACGCCGATGACACCGAGGAGAACGTCACCTTCGACCGGATGACCGAGGAAGACCTCCTGGCCGGCATCGAGGGCCTGGTGCCGCCGGAAAAGAGCGACGACTACTAAGCCAGCCACGGTTGCGAAGGTCGCTGGAACAATCTTCCGCACTTCCGCATCGGCAGTTTCGTGGCTATCTATGACATGCGCCGTACAGCCGTGCGGCGCATGATTCATTTCACCGCTGCGAGATCCCGCCCATGATGCGTCAGTATGAGCTTGTCGAGCGCGTCCAGCGCTACAAGCCTGACGTCAACGAGGCGTTGCTCAACAAGGCCTATGTCTATGCCATGCAGAAGCATGGCCACCAGAAGCGCGCTTCCGGCGACCCGTATTTCTCGCACCCGCTCGAAGTCGCCGCCATCCTCACCGAGATGCATATGGACGAGGCGACGATCGCGGTCGCCCTGCTGCACGACACGATCGAGGACACGACCGCCACACGGGCCGAGATCGACGATCTGTTCGGCCCCGAAATGGGCAAGCTGGTCGAGGGCCTGACCAAGCTGAAGAAGCTCGATCTCGTCTCGAAGAAGGCCGAGCAGGCGGAAAACCTGAGAAAGCTTCTGCTGGCGATTTCGGAAGATGTCCGCGTGCTGCTGGTCAAGCTCGCCGACCGTTTGCACAATATGCGCACCCTCGACCATATGCCGGAGGCCAAGCGCCTGCGCATCGCCGAGGAGACGATGGATATCTACGCGCCGCTGGCCGGGCGCATGGGCATGCAAGGCATGCGCGAGGAACTGGAGGAGATCGCCTTCCGCTTCATCAATCCGGAAGCCTATCGCGCCGTCACCGCACGGCTTGCCGAAATCTTCGAGCGCAACAAAGGCGTGCTGACGGACATTGAAAAGGCTCTGTCCACGCTGTTCGAGAAGCATGCGATCAACGCCGGCGTGAAGAGCCGGCAGAAGAAGCCGTGGTCGGTGTTCCGCAAGATGGAGGCCAAGGCGCTGTCCTTCGAGCAGTTGTCCGACATTTTCGGCTTCCGCGTCGTCGTCGACACGGTCGAGGACTGTTACCGGGCGCTTGGCGCCATCCACACCGCGTGGTCGATGGTGCCGGGCCGCTTCAAGGACTACATCTCGACGCCGAAGCAGAACGATTATCGGTCGATCCACACCACCATCGTCGGCCCGTCGCGCCAGCGTGTCGAGCTGCAGATCCGCACCCGAGAGATGAACAAGATCGCCGAATACGGCGTCGCCGCGCATTCGATCTACAAGGACACCGGCGGCAAGACGAATGGCGCCGCCCACGCGATTTCGAAGGAAACCAACGCCTATGCCTGGCTGCGGCGCACCATCGAGCAGCTTGCCGAAGGCGACAATCCCGAGGATTTCCTCGAAAATACCAAGCTGGAACTGTTTCAGGACCAGGTGTTCTGCTTCACCCCGAAAGGCATGCTGATTGCGCTGCCGCGCGGCGCGACACCGATCGACTTCGCCTACGCGGTGCACACCGATGTCGGTGACACCTGCGTCGGTGCCAAGGTCAACGGCCGCATCATGCCGCTGATGACGGAACTGAAGAACGGCGATGAGGTCGAGATCATCCGCTCCAAGGCGCAGGTTCCGCCGGCGGCGTGGGAATCGGTCGTCGTCACCGGCAAGGCGCGCTCGGCCATCCGCCGTGCCACCAAGAACGCCATCCGCAAGCAATATTCGGGTCTCGGCATCCGCATCCTGGAACGCGCCTTCGAGCGTGCCGGCAAGACCTTCACCAAGGAGAGCCTGAAGCAGGTGCTGCACAGGCTGGCGCGCAAGGACATCGAGGATGTGCTGGCCTCCGTCGGGCGCGGCGAGCTCGCCTCCACCGACGTCATGAAGGCGGTATTCCCCGACTACAAGGATGAGCGCGTCACCACGGCCGTCCCCAAGCCGCGCGAGGAGGGCTGGTCGAAGATCCGCAATGCCGCCGGCATGCTGTTCCAGATTCCGGGTCGCGCCGCGCGCAAGGACAAGGACCAGCCACGCGATGGCGCCGTGCCGATCCGCGGCGTACGCGGCGATCTGCCGGTGCGCTTCGCGCCGGAAGGGGCAGTGCCTGGCGATCGCATCGTCGGCATCGTCCAGCCGGGCACCGGCATCACCATCTATCCGATCCAGTCGCCGGCGCTGCAGGCGTTCGACGATCAGCCCGAACGCTGGATCGACGTGCGCTGGGACATCGACGAGCGCACCAAGGAACGCTTTCCGGCGCGCGTATCGGTCACCGCCATCAACGCGCCGGGGTCACTCGCCGATATAGCGCAGGTGGTTGCCTCGAACGACGCCAACATCCATACGCTGTCGATGGTGCGCACTGCTCCCGACTTCACCGAAATGCTGATCGATCTCGAAGTCTGGGATCTCAAGCACCTCAACCGGCTGCTGTCGCAGCTCAAGGACAATTCGAGCGTCAGCGACGCAAGACGCGTCAATGGCTAGACCATGCTCCGGTTTCGGACAAAGTCATGGTCAATCAAAAAGAGGCAGACATGAACACCGATGAAGTGCTGGGCATTTTCCGCGAGGCGGGTGCTGTTCTGGAAGGGCATTTCATTTTGACCTCGGGCCTGCGCAGTCCGGTCTTCCTGCAGAAGGCGCGCGTGTTCATGCATGCCGACAAGACCGAGCTTCTGTGCAAGGCGTTGGCCGAGAAGATCCGCGCTGGCGTGCCAGGCAAGATCGATTATGTCGTCGGCCCGGCGATCGGAGGGCTGATCCCGGCCTATGAGACCTCGCGTCATCTCCGCGTGCCGGCGATCTGGGTCGAGCGGGAAGGGGGCGAGTTCCGCCTGCGCCGCTTCGAGATCGCCAGGGGCTCGCGTGTCGTCATCGTCGAGGACATCGTCACCACTGGCCTGTCGATCCGTGAGACCATCGAGTGCCTGCGCGATCTTGGCGCCGAGGTGGTAGCCGCAGCCTGCATCATTGATCGTTCGGCTGGCAAGACCGATGTCGGTGTGCCGCTCATCGCGCTTGCCGAGTATGAGGTCCCGGCCTATCCGGCCGACCGGCTGCCGCCGGAGCTTGCCGCCATCCCGGCGATCAAGCCCGGCAGCCGCAACATCTGACGGGGCATTTTTTTCGCCCAACAGTGCGCGGCGGTTTTGGGGAAAGCGACATGCGTGAGACAGATTGGAAATGATCGCCGGCATCGATCATTTCGTGCTGACGGTCGCTTCGCTGGAAGTGACCTGTGAGTTTTACCAGCGCGTGCTGGGTTTTGAGCGCATCGACGCGGCGGATCGGCCGACGGCGCTGGCTTTCGGGACCCATAAGATCAATGTGCATGAGGTCGGCCGCACTTTCGAGCCCAAGGCGAAGTCGCCGACATCAGGATCAGGTGATTTCTGCCTGATCACCGACCGGCCACTGGATGAGGTCCGTGCCCGGCTCGCGGCCAATGGTGTGGTGGTGGAACTCGGCCCGGTTGAACGTATCGGGGCCCGAGGTCCGATGATGTCGGTTTATTTCCGTGACCCAGACGGCAATCTGGTCGAGGTCAGCGAATACCTGCCGTAGCCGCCGGCGACGATGCGCCTTTCGGCGATGCGACTGCCGGTTCCCTAAATTCGCCGCGATTATCCGATGTTCGAAGCAAGACCTGCCGCCCCGAAGGGCGGCGACAAGCGCGGCGCACAGAAGGTGTTTGGTTGTTCTTGCGCCAGCGCGTCGTTATATAAGGTGGCGATTGCCATAGGGTGATCGTCAAGCGCAAGATGTGGCTGCCACGCCCGGCTGAAGGTGCCGTTGCGGGCGCTGTGGAACGGGAACAGAGTGCTTTTTCGACGCCGCAAGCCTGATGGCCTTTATGAGCGGGTGCGTACCTACCTTTGGCCGCGCCGCTCGTTTTCGCGCTCGCTTCAGTATTTTTCCAAGCGCATCCTGCGGCTGAAGGCCACACCGCATGCGGTTGCGGCCGGTGTTGCGGCCGGTGTCTTCGCTTCATTCTTTCCCGTCGGTTTCCATTTCATCATCGCTGCCCTCCTGTGCTGGGTGATCGCCGGCAATCTGGTGGCGGCCGCTCTCGGCGCGGTTTTTTTCGGCAACCCGCTGACCTTCCCGTTGCTATGGGGCGCGTCGTGGGAAACGGGCAAGCTCATCCTGCATGACCGCCTGCCGACGCATGGGCCGCCGGCACATCTGGGCGAGATGCTGCATAATCTCTCCTTCGCGCAATTGTGGAAACCGGTCCTCGAACCGATGCTGATCGGCGCGGTTCCGCTCGGGCTCGCCTTCGGGCTGCTGTTCTACGCCATCACGCGCTGGGGCATGAACGCTTTCCGCGAACAGCGGCGCAAGCGTCTGGCCGAGCGTGCAAGCCGGCATGCGCAATCGTCCCATCCCGGCGCAAGCATCGGTTCCACCGCGCGATGATCATCGGCATCGGCAGCGACCTGATCGACATCAGACGCATCGAAAAGTCGCTGGAGCGTCACGGCCAGCGCTTCATCCAGAGAATCTACACCGAGATCGAACAGGCCCGCTCCGAAAACCGGCGGGCGCGTGCTGCCTCCTATGCCAAGCGGTTCGCTGCCAAGGAGGCCTGCGCCAAGGCGCTGGGCACCGGTCTGGCGCAGGGCGTGTTCTGGCGCGACATGGGTGTCGTCAACCTGCCCAGTGGCGCGCCGACCATGGCGCTGACGGGAGGAGCGCAGGCCAGGCTGGACAAAATCCTGCCAAAGGGCCACCGGGCGGCGATCCACCTCACCATCACGGATGATTTCCCGCTCGCTCAAGCCTTTGTGATCATCGAGGCGCTGCCCGTCGAAGAAGCGCCACATTGATTGCCTCTGACGACCGGCATTGACGTTGCCCAGCGCGCGCCGAGACTCTATACCATCCAACGCACAATCGAGGACGACATGAGCGTGGCTGAAAAATCCGAGAAGAAATCCGGCGGGCTTGGCGAGACCGTCAGCGTCATCGTCCAGGCGCTTTTGCTCGCCCTGGTCATCCGCACGCTGCTGTTCCAGCCTTTTTCGATCCCGTCGGGATCGATGCGGCCGACGCTTTTGGAAGGCGACTATCTGTTCGTCACCAAATGGTCCTACGGCTATTCGCGCTACTCGCTGCCTTTCGGACCCGATATTTTTTCAGGCCGCATCTGGGGCTCCGAGCCGAAGCGCGGCGACGTAGCGGTTTTCAAGTTCCCGCCTGATCCGTCCGTCGACTACATCAAGCGCGTTGTCGGCCTGCCGGGTGACAAGATCCAGGTCAAGGACGGCCAGCTTTTCATCAACGGCGTCGGCGTGCCGCGCGTGAAAACAGGCCAGATCGACAATCCCGACATCACCGAGGAATCGCGCCCGATCGATGTGTATCGTGAGACCTTGCCCAACGGCGTCAGCTACGACACGCTCGACCTGAATTCGAACTCGATCGGCGACAACACCCGCGAATTCGACGTGCCGCCCGGCCACTATTTCATGATGGGCGACAACCGGGACAATTCCGCGGACAGCCGTTTCACCGTCGGCTACGTTCCCGCGGAAAATCTGGTTGGCCGCGCCAATCTTGTTTTCTTCTCGATCGCCGGCAAGGCGAGCCCTCTCGAAATCTGGAAATGGCCGTCGCTGATGCGTGCTTCGCGCCTGTTCCACTTCGTCAATTGATGGCTTTGAAGCGTCCGACAGGCGAAACTCTGGCCGGTTTGGTGAAGGCCAAGACCGGCCACGTCTTCAAGGATGTCCGTTTGCTCGAGACCGCCCTGACCCATTCCAGCGCCGTCAAGGCGGCCACCAACAACCAACGTCTTGAATTTCTTGGCGACCGCGTGCTCGGGCTTGTCGTCGCCGATATGCTTTTCGAGAAATTTCCTAATGCGCCGGAAGGTGAAATCGCCCCGCGCTTCAATGCGTTGGTCGATGCGCGGACATGCTCGGAAATCGGCATCGAAATGCAGCTCGAAGATCTGGTCCGGGCCGATGCTGCCTTGAAGATGCGGTCGCGTGGCTCAGGCGGAAACTACCTCGCGGATGCGGTCGAAGCTCTGATCGCGGCGGTTTACGTCGACGGTGGCATCGAGGCCGCGCGGCGGTTCGTCCTGCGCTACTGGGAACCGCGCTCTCATACGGTGATCGCAAAACCGCTCAATCCGAAATCCGATCTGCAGGAATGGATTGCCAAGACCAGCGATGCGCGCCCCGAATATGTGATCGAAAAACGCGAAGGCCCGGACCACCAGCCCGTCTTCACCGTGTCCTTGCAGGTCCGTGGCTTTGCGCCGATAAGCGGTACTGGCGGCTCCCGCAGGGTGGCCGAAGAAGCGGCGGCTTCGGCATTTCTTTTGCGCGAAGGCGTCTGGACCACCACATCGGCCCAAAAATCGGAGCGCGCGCGCTCAAGTGAAGGGAGTGCGGCATGACCGCCACCGAAGAACCGGCAACGGAAGCTGCCCCCACGCATTCCGGTTTCGTTGCCCTGATCGGCGCGCCCAATGCGGGCAAGTCGACGCTGGTCAACCAATTGGTCGGCGCCAAGGTGTCGATCGTCACCCACAAGGTGCAGACGACCCGCGCCATCGTGCGCGGCATCGCCACGCATGACAATGCGCAGATCGTTTTCGTCGACACGCCCGGCATCTTCAAGCCGAAGCGGAGGCTCGACACGGCGATGGTGACCACCGCCTGGGGCGGGGCCAAGGACGCCGATATCGTGCTGCTTTTGATCGACGCCGAGCGCGGCATCAGGGGCGACGCCGACGCCATCCTCGAACGGCTGAAGGATGTGCGCCAGCCGATGGTGCTGATCCTCAACAAGGTCGACCGCGTCAAGCACGAAGCGCTGCTGGCTCTGTCGGCGGCAGCGAACGAAAGGGTGCCGTTCAAGCGCACCTTCATGGTTTCGGCGCTGACTGGTTCCGGCTGCAAGGACGTGCTCGATTACCTAGCCGAGGCTCTGCCGGTCGGTCCCTGGTACTATCCGGAAGACCAGATCTCGGACCTGCCGATGCGCCAGCTCGCGGCCGAGATCACCCGCGAAAAACTTTATCTCAGGCTGCATCAGGAACTGCCCTATTCCTCGCATATCGAGACCGAGAAATGGGAAGAGAAGCCGGACGGCTCGGTGCGCATCGACCAGACCATCTATGTCGAGCGGGACAGCCAGAAGAAGATCGTTCTCGGCCACAAGGGCGAGACCATCCGCGCCATCGGCCAGGCGGCGCGGATGGAGATAGCAGGCATTCTCGAACAGAAGGTGCATCTGTTCCTGTTCGTCAAGGTGCGCGAGAACTGGGGCGACGACCCCGAGCGCTATCGCGAGATGGGGCTCGAGTTTCCGCGCTAGGCTCGATGGTCAACAAGCCGAATATCGACATAGCACTTGTCAGCCGATTGATCGCCGCGCAATTTCCCAAGTGGAAGGATCTTGCGATCAGGCCGGTTGCATCAGGCGGCTGGGACAACAGGAACTTTCATCTCGGTGACGAGATGACCGTGCGGCTGCCGAGTGCCGGGGCCTATTCCCTGCAGGTGGAAAAGGAGCATCGTTGGCTGCCGAGACTGGCGCCTCTGTTGCCGCTGCCGATTCCGGTGCCGCTGGCGATGGGAGTTGCGGCCGAAGACTACCCGTGGCACTGGTCCGTCTACCGCTGGATCGAAGGCGAGACGGCAGAGCGCGAGCGGATTGCCAGCCTGCCGCAATTTGCGACCGATCTGGCCGCGTTCCTGGTCACCCTTCAGCGTATCGATGCCACCGGCGGACCGGCGCCGGGACAGCACAATTTCTTTCGCGGCGGAGCACTCAGCGTCTACGATGGCGAGGCCCGGCAAGCGATTGCCGCCCTCGACGGCAAGATCGATACGGACGCCGCCAGTGCGGTGTGGGAGGCAGCACTTGCCGCACAATGGCACGGTGCACCGGTCTGGTTCCACGGTGACGTCAGTTGGGGAAACCTGCTGGTCAGGCAAGGCCGGTTGAGCGCGGTGATCGACTTCGGAACCTCCGGCGTCGGCGATCCCGCCTGCGATCTGGCGATTGCGTGGACGCTGTTGGAAGGCAAAAGCCGGGAGGCGTTTCGTGCCGGCCTTCCGGCCGACGGGGCGATGTGGGCGCGCGGTCGTGGCTGGACGCTTTGGAAGGCGCTGATCACGGTTGCCGGGCAGATCGACGTCAACCCTGTCGAGGTTGAAAGATCCCGTCATGTGATCGATGAAGTGCTTGCCGATCACGCGCACGGGGCGTGAGGCGCCAAACGTTCAAGCCGCTCTCGCCCACCAGATCCTGATCCTGTGGCCGAACCATCCTCGCATGGCGCGACCAGGGACATTCTGACCGAAACGACGCTTTCCCGGACTTATGGAGTGCCGATCCGCCTGATCGAGGCGGGCGACCACGTCGCCTGCGTCGCCAAGGTCGACTGAGAGGCGTCGCGAAGGAATCGCCTTCAACGGTTGACTGCTGTCACAATCAGCGACGCGACAGCGCTCCAGGGGGTTTCGATCGCTTTGGAAGAGGCAGACAGGCTTGGAGGCGTCATCCCGCTTTTCGCCTCGGTATCAAAGTGGGTTTGGCGGATCGGCGGCATCTGACGATAAAGGGGGCGGCAAGATTCAGGCGATTTCGGCGTAAATCAGGTAGATATTCCGCATTATACGGTCATTTTGGAAATATAGCACGTCACAATTGTATTTAGCCGCGAAAGTATCGGTATATATATTTAATAAATGACATTGTGCCAGTTGTGCCACTCGTCGGATTCGCAAGTGTTATTTGTGCAACACAGTATTAATCTGTTCAAGGAATTGGCATTATTCGAGAAATCGTCATTGAAGACAGATGATCGATGGGTATGTTCGCCGCTGAAAAGGGCGAGCGATGCGAGCCTTTTTCGCTGTGGGGGTGAGGCGGGAAAACATTGCCGCCAGCCACAAATCCGAAGCCATTTATAACTATGACTGGAGAGGTCAGAAAATGAACATCAAGAGCCTCCTTCTCGGCTCAGCCGCGGCCCTCATCGCGGTCAGCGGCGCGCGGGCCGCCGACGCTGTCGTCGTTGCCGAGCCGGAACCTGCCGAATACGTCAAGATTTGCGACGTCTATGGCGCCGGCTACTTCTACATCCCGGGCACCGAGACCTGCCTGCGCATCGGCGGCTATCTCCGCTACGACATGGGCGTCGGCGATTCCGGCACGTTCGATGGTGTCAACAACGTTGCCGATCACATGGACGGCGATAGGCACGACACTTATTACAAGAACATGCGCTTCACGCTGAGGACTTATACCGGCCAGGAAACCGAGCTCGGCACGTTGAAGACCTTCACCGAGACCCGGTTCCAGTTCGGCAACTCCTCTGGCGACTATGACGGAAGCTCAAGCACTGGCTGGCAAGCCGGCAATAACAAGGCAGATGGAACCAGCAAGACTTCGCTGAATTTCGCCTGGATCCAGCTCGGTGGCCTGCGGGTCGGCAAGGATGAAACGGTATACGACCAGTTCATCGGCTATGCCGGCAATGTCATCCAGGACACGCTCATCCCGTATGGTGTCAAGGATACCAACCTCATCAGCTACTACTTCGACGCAGGCAGCGGCTTCACGGGCGTGGTCTCGCTCGAAGAAGGCACCGCCGTCAACACGATCGACAGCTACGTTCCGCATGTTGTCGGCGGTTTGAAGTACAAGGGCGACTGGGGTGCGATCACCGGCGTCGTGGCCTATGACAGCAACTATGAGGAAGTGTCCGGCAAGGTCCGTCTGGACGTCAACGTCAGCAAGGAACTGACGCTGTTCGTCATGGGCGGCTACGGCACCAACGACAACATCAACGACTTCGGCACAGGCCGTACCCAATACAAGCCATGGGGCGGAAACTGGGCGATCTGGGGCGGCGGCACCTACAAGTTCAACGACAAGACCTCGTTCAACGCCCAGGTCTCCTATGACGACTGGAAGAACCTCGGCGTCGCGGCCAACGTTGCCTACACCATCGTCCCCGGTTACACGATCACGGCCGAAGTCGATTACCTCAATGCAGGAAAATTCGACGACTTCGATTTCAACAACTGGACCAAGGCCGACAAGAAGAGCAGCGTCGGCGGCATCGTTCGCTTCCAGCGCAATTTCTAACAGATCGACTGACCTCACCAGCCCGCCCGCAGCACATCGCTGCGGGCGGTTTTTTATGCCATTGGCATGAGAGTTACCCAGGGCCAAGCCGATACCTTGATTTCGCCACCCGATCGGTGAAAAGCTCCTGAAATGGAATGGCGCGACGATGGAATCATTCTCGGCACCCGCAAGCATGGCGAAACCAGCGCCATTCTCGAGGTGTTGACGCGAGCGCATGGCCGTCATCTCGGCCTTGTTCGCGGCGGCCGTTCGCGCAAGCAGCAGCCTGTTCTCCAGCCCGGCAACCGTGTCGACCTGTTGTGGCGAGCGCGCCTTGACGAGCACCTCGGCACGTTCCAGGCCGAAGCGATCGAGATGAACGCGGCCCGGCTGATGGACAGCGCCGTCGCCGTCTACGGCTTGCAGACCATGGCCGCGCATCTGCGCCTGCTGCCCGAGCGCGATGCGCACGAAGGTCTTTACGAAACGCTTGCCGTAATGATCGTCCATCTCGACGATGCCGAAATTGCCGGCGAACTGGTGGCGCGCTTCGAGCTTCTGGTGCTGGACGAACTCGGCTTCGGCCTCGATCTCAGTCAATGTGCCGCCACCGGCACGCGACAGGACCTGGCCTATGTCTCGCCGAAGTCGGGACGCGCGGTATCGCGCGAAGCCGGTTTGCCTTGGCGCGACAAGATGCTGGCTCTGCCGGCTTTCCTGCAGCGCGGCTCCGGCCTGCGCGCCGATGCGGCAGCGGTCGAGGACGCCTTCCGGCTCACCGGCTTCTTCTTCAACCGCCATGTCTATGAGCCGCGCGGCTTCGAGCCGCCAGACGCTCGTACCGGCTTCCTCGCCGCCTTGCGCAAACATCACGCGCGCGGCAAGGCCATAGCTGGCGAGGACGCAGCCAGAGAAATCATCACATGAGCGAGGTCGAACTTTATCCTGGCCGGGTCTCACCGCTCGGCCTCGGCACCATTCCGCACGCCGACATCCTGAAATACACCGGTTTGGAATTGCTGCAGCGCATCGTCGACGGCAAGTATCCGGCGCCGCCGATTTCCTTTCAGCTGAATTTCACTCTCACCGAAGTCTCGGAAGGGCGCGCTGTCTTTCGTGGCATGCCGAGCGAGCGCCATCTCAATCCGCTGGGCAGCGTACATGGCGGCTGGGCGGCGACGCTGCTCGATTCGGCACTGGCCTGTGCCGTGCAGACGCTGCTCGAAAAGGGCGAGGCCTATACGACGGCGGAGTTCAAGGTGAATTTGACGCGTCCCATCACGCCGAGGACCGGCGAGGTGGTGTGCGAGGGCAGGGTTGTTCACAAGGGCCGCACGTTGGCGGTGTCGGAAGCGACGTTGAAGGATGCCGGCGGCAAGCTGCTGGCTTTCGGCACCGAAACATGCTCGATCTTTCCGGCCGCCAATCTGGCGGCGCGTTGACTGGCGGCGCATTGAGTTTTCCGAGCTTGGATTTTCTGGCCGCTTGGCCGCCGCATTTGAATGTCAGTACGACGGATGTCAGTGAAAACTGGCCTGGTTTGGGGGAACCGCCATGTTTGAAAGCCTGATCGGCCTTGTCGCCATCATCGCTTTGTTCGTCATCATTTCGCGCCAGCAGAGCCGCATCGGCCTTGTCGAGCGCGAGCTTGGCGCGCTGCGCAGCCTGGTCCTTTCCGGTGCCGTGCCGCCTGCGGCCCAGTCGTCCGAACAGGTGGACGACAACGCGCCCGCCGACATGGCTCCGGACGCAGCGGCTGCGACCGATATCGTTCCGCCGGAGGTAAGCGCATCAGTCACCGCCCCGGCGCCAGCCACGGACACGGAAGACTCGACCGGCGAGATCGTCTCCGGGCCGTGGACCGCTCCAGAACCGGCACCGAAGGCGGTGGATCCCGCGGAGCTTCCCGGAGCGGCGAAAGCCGCCCGCCAATCCGATGTCGAAACCGCGCTCGGAACCCGCTGGGCGGTCTGGGTTGGCGGCATCGCACTGGCGCTGGGCGGCCTGTTCCTGATCCGCTACACCATTGAAGCCGGCATTTTCGGTCCCGGCGTGCGGCTGGCCATGGCCGGCGTGCTCGGCCTGGTGCTGGTCGCCGGCGGCGAGTTCATCCGCCGCACCGGCTTCAAGGTGCCGGTGCAAGGGGCCGCCGGCGCTTATATTCCAGCAATCCTGACTGCTGCCGGTGCCTTCATCCTGTTCGGCACCGTCTATGCCGCGCATGGCATTTACGGCTTCATAGGCCCGGCACTCGCTTTCACGCTGCTCGGCGTCATCGGCGTGGCGACGATCGCGGCAGCCCTCGTCCATGGCCAGGCGCTGGCCGGCATCGGTCTCGTCGGTGCCATGGTGACGCCGGTGCTGGTCGCCTCGCAGGCGCCCAATCCCTGGGCGCTGTTCGGCTATCTCGCGATCGTGCTCGCCGCCACCGGCGTCATCGCCCGCATGCGCGCCTGGACGTCGCTGATGGCGGCGGCCTTTTTCGGCACCTGTGTCTGGACCATCCTTTACATGACCGATGCGCGGGGGGCGAACCTCTCCGCCATCCTGTTCATCGACGCCGTCACGCTGGCTGTGCTGGCCCTTGTCTGGCTCGCTCGCCGTGGCGATGAAACCGGGCAGGCCAGGGTTTTCGACTGGCCGTCTATCGTGCCTGGCTTGTTCATCGCATTCTCGGCGCTTGGCCTGTCGGTCGACCCGGTCTTTGCAGCCGCCGGCGATGCCTTGCCGGGCGCGGTGGTGATCGCCGCAATGGTGGCTGTCGCGCTTTATCGTCCGCTGGCGCTGCCGCTCCTCTATGCCGCGGGACTGGTCATGGTGCTGATCTATCTCGGCATCATCCCGCCAACCTCGATCGCTTCCGATTTTTCGGGCGGTGCCCTGGGCGTCGACGGACTGCCGGTGGCCACGTCCAACGCGCTGACCTTGCGCATCGGCATCGTACTTGGCCTGGTTTTCATCGGCGCCGGCTTCTGGGCCGCACGCCGGTTCGCCGCCGGCACGCAGATCCGCGCGGCCTCATGGGCAGCGTGGGGCGTCATCGTCCCGCTGGTCGTCCTGCTGGCGCTCTGGTTCACTTTCGGCAATCTCGACCGTGACTTTGTCTACGCTGCCGCGGCGGCACTGCTGGTCGTCATTTTCGCCGCCGGTGGCGAGTGGATCGCGCGGGCCGAGGAGCCGCCGCTCAAGGGCGGTGTCGCGGTGTCGTTTGCCTTGGGCGGCGCGGCCATCGCCGGGCTCCTGCTCATGCATATGGCTTTCGATTCCGGCTGGACCACCATCCTGCTCGGTGCGGCGGCCATCGTGCCGGCGCTGGCCACGCGCCGGCGCGCCTATCCGGTGCTCGGCTGGATTTCGGTCGGCGCTGTGATCGCGGTGCTTGGCCGCGTCGCTTTCGACCCGACCATTGTCGGCGCCGGGTTCCTGTCGAGGACACCGGTCTTCAACTGGCTGTTGCCCGGCTACGGCGTGCCGGCGCTGGCCTTCGGCTTCGCCGCCTGGCAGCTCGCCCGCACCACGAATGGCCGGCCGCGCCTTGCCATGGAGGCGGCTGCGGCGCTGTTTGCGCTGCTCACGCTCGCCATGCTGGTGCGCCACGCCATGCACGGCGGCGTCATCGACACGGGTGCTATGACGCTCGCCGAACAGTCGATCTACACGCTGATCGCCATTGGCGCCGGCGCCATCCTGGTCGCCATCGACATGCGCTCGCCAAGCTCGGTGCTGCGCTATGGTTCGATGGCCGCCGGTGTGGCCTCGGTCGCCTTCATCGTTGTCAGGCATTTCGTCTTGCTGAACCCATTGTTCACCGACGAATCGACCGGCCGCATCCCGGTGTTCAACCTGTTGTTCCTCGCCTATCTCTTGCCAGCGGTCGCCGTTGGCGCGCTGGCGCTCTACACCAGGGACAAGCGGCCGAAATGGTATGCGCAGATGTTGGCTGTGGTGGCTGCCGCGCTTGCCTTCGCCTATGCCACGCTCTCGGTGAGGCGTCTGTTCAAGGGCGAGTTCATCGGCTTGTGGAGCGGCCTCGGCCAGCTGGAAACCTACACCTACTCGGCGCTTTGGCTGGTCATCGGTGTGGCGCTGCTCACCGCCGGCGTCTGGCTGAAGTCGCAGGTGCTGCGAATTGCCTCGGCCGCGCTGATCGCGATCGCCGTGCTGAAAGTCTTCATCTTCGACATGTCGGAGTTGGAGGGAGTGCTCAGGGCGCTGTCCTTCATCGGCCTCGGCGCGGTGCTGATCGGCATCGGACTGTTTTATCAGCGGCTGCTGACGCGGGCGGCGAAGGAGGGATGACACGCTTGCTTCCGTGAACAGTTCTTACCGGTTCATGGACCGCCTATTCGCTATTTTCGGATGGTGCCACGCACGCGGCGTTGTACGACTGCCTCTTTGATGAGGCCCGCGATCTTGCGGACAAACGCCGGGCTGAAGGAACCTATTGGCTTCGTCGTGACCAGATCATAAGCTTCGTCGACTTGTACGCGGTTGTACTCGTCTAGAATCAGCCACGACGGAAAATCGAGCCCACCTCTGCGGCACTCGATTTCGCTCACGGCAACATGCGTGTGGGACTGGTCGGGCTTTTGCGAAGTGAGCGGGAACAAGAAGAGTGCGGCAGGCGTTGCCGGCGTTCTAACCACAATGCAGACGGGCCGCGCCTTGCGGCCGGACTCCTCGCCGACATCAGCCTGCCGCGCCCATAGATAGTAGTATCGAAGCAAATCGCCGGGCTTAAGCATCCGGCTTGTCGCCGGTTGTGATGGCCTCCAATCCGGACATGAGTTCATCGTGGATCTCGTCCGGCGCGTCCTCAAGCGTGTAGGCTACGGCATGAGGCGAACTGACGAGCTGCCGGTATTGGGTGGCTGACAGGATGATCAGCTTCTCCTTGCCACGTTTCGTGAGAGCGACAGGCTCGATCATTGCCGTTTCGAGAATTTCGCCGGACGCCCGGTTCATGTCTGAAAAGGTGAACTGCTTCATCGGGTGGTCCTCATATGTATTTCACCTATTGTGCATATTTTACGTATCTAAGCAATCGATTTGCCGCTGCCTTCCGGTCGGGAATAAATCGGCACCAGCCAGCGTTATCTCATTGCTTGGGTGACCGGAGCGGCGGACCGCTTCGCGCTGGCCGCTTGCGCCGCGCCCGGAAGGCGCGTTCAATCGGATCAACAAGGGCGACCTCGAAAACCAGCGGTCATGGACGAAAAGAAGGCAGCAATCCTTGGCGAAATACCGCGCCTGCGCCGATACGCACGCTCGCTTTTGCGCGACCGCGACGCAGCCGACGACCTTGTTCAGGATTGCCTCGAGCGGGCGCTTGTGCGGCTCGACAATTGGCAGACAGGAGAAAGCCCCAGGAGGTGGCTGTTTACGATCATGCATCATTTGTTCATCGATCAGATGCGCAAGGTGAACCGCCGCGGCGAGGCGGCGATGCTGCCGCTGGAGGCGGGCGAGGCCGTTGCCCAGCCGGCCGAGCAGATGGAGAGCATTGCCTCGCGCGAGATCATCGACGCATTGCAGGCGATCAGCCCCGACCGTCGCGCAGCCCTTGTCATGGTTGCCATCGAAGGTTTTTCCTATGCCGAAGCCGCCAACATTCTGGGCGTGCCTGCGGGCACGCTGATGTCGCGCATTGCGCGCGGGCGTGAGGAATTGCGCGGGTTGCTGGACGACACGGCGCGCCGCCGGGCGATAAGGATCGTCGAGAAATGATCCGCCGCGACTTTTCCGAACGTGACATCCACATGGCGCTCGATGGCGAGCTGCCCGGCGATGAGCGCTCGGCCTACGATGCCTGGCTCGACGCCAATCCCGAAATGAAGGCCAAGAGCGCCCGTTTCACCGCCGACCGAGCGGCGCTGCGTGCCGCCTTCGCCGACGTGCTGGACGAAGCCGTGCCTGCGCGGTTGCGCAAGGTCGTGCTTGGCGAGGTGCCGGTCAAGGCATCTGTGCCACGCTCACGCTGGTGGCTTGCCGCTGCTGCCGCCGTGCTTCTGGTCACTGGCGGACTTGGTGGCTACTTTGCCGGCATCGATGGCATCGGCCAGGAGGACCCGGCGGAAGATCGGCTGGCCGAGCAGGCAATCGCGGCCCATGTCATCTATGCCGCCGAAAAGCGGCATGCCGTCGAGGTGCCGGCCAGCGACAAGGACCATCTGCAGACTTGGCTGTCCAACCGGGTAGGGCTGAAGCTGGTGGCGCCGGACCTGACCGCCGACGGATTCCAGCTGGTGGGCGGCCGGCTGTTGCCGGCAGGCGAGAGCAAGGCCGCCATGCTGCTTTACGAGGACGGCAATGGGCAGCGTATCTCGCTGTTCGTCACCACCGAATCGACCGAGAATGCCAAGGGCACCTACGCCGCCGCGCAAGACGGACCCGAGGCCGTCTACTGGCTGGACAAGGGCTATGGTTGTGCCGTGGTCGGCTCCTTGCCGCGCGAGCGGTTGGCCGAGGTCGCGAGGAGCGCCTACACGCAACTTGTAAACGGGCTGGCAAGCTGAACGGCATCGCTTTTGCCGGTGCCGTCGATCCAGGAATGCTGATCCGGCCGAAGGACCTTTTGCGCCCGTCGGGCCGGCGTCGGATTTGTCACAATTCGGCCCTAATCGAGGTGCGATAGCGCTTGATGAATGCCGTCGCATCGCCCCGAAAATCGGAAACGGTTTTTGGTAACCCGAGGCGAAGATTCAAGGTGGTGGAGCGGACTTCGTGCGCCCAGGTGGACGCCGGTTTTCCCAACGCCCTGGTTGGCGTCAAGGACGTGTTCGAGTAGGGCCATTTCCACCACCAATCGAGGTTTTCTGAAGCCGCATGCCTGCCGAGATCCGCACGGCCCGCGCGTCTGACGTCGATGATCTCGCCGCCATTGAGAAAGCTGTTTTCTCAAGCGACCGTATTTCCCGCCGCTCCTTCCGCCTGTTCATCGAGCGTGAAACCGCCGAGACGCTGGTCGCCGAAGTCGACGGCCGCGTGGCCGGCTATGCGATCGTGCTGTTTCGCAAGGGCAGCGGCGTGGCGCGCCTCTACTCGATTGCGACCAGTCCGTTTTTCGGCGGACTGGGTGTCGGCCGCATGCTGCTCGGATCCGCCGAAGATGCCGCCTTCGAGCACGACCGCATGATGCTGCGCCTCGAAGTTCGCGAGGACAACAGCCGCGCGATCCGCATCTACGAACGGGCCGGTTATCGCAAGATCGGCCGTGAGCCCGGCTACTATGAGGATGGCGAAACGGCACTTCGCTACGAAAAGACCTTGCGTGGCGACATTCCGATCGCCACCAAGGTTCCGTTCTACCCGCAGACCTGCGAATTCACCTGCGGCCCGTGCTGCCTGATGATGGCGATGGCCAATTTCGATCGCGGCTTCGTGCCGGATCCGGTCATGGAAATCCGCCTGTGGCGTGAAGCGACGACCGTCTTCATGATGTCGGGTCCCGGTGGTTGCGAGCCATTCGGCCTTGCTGTCTCGGGCTACGAAAGCGGGCTCGCGGTGGAGATCTACGTTTCCTTCTATGGCGCGCTGTTCCTGCAATCGGTGCGCAGTGAGGACAAGCGCAGGGTGATGGAACTGGCCCAGGTCGACTTTCGCCGACGCGCGGAACTTTACGGTATCCCGGTGAATTACCGTGCATTCACAATCGACGATATCCGCGCTGCGATCGCTGGGGGAAAGCTGGTGCTGGTGCTGATCAGCGGCTTCCTGATGTTCGGCAAGAAGGTGCCGCACTGGGTGCTGGCGATCGGCGATGACGGCGACCATATCCTGATCCACGACCCTTGGGTCGAGGATGAAAGGCAGGAGACCATCCTTGATGCAGCCAACATTCCCGTGCCTTACGGCATCTTCATGAACATGGCGCAGTTCGGTCGCGATGGACTGCGTGCCGCCATCACTCTGGG
The DNA here is from genome assembly GCF_040321815.1 of Mesorhizobium sp. M0239. NCBI lineage: Bacteria > Pseudomonadati > Pseudomonadota > Alphaproteobacteria > Hyphomicrobiales > Phyllobacteriaceae > Mesorhizobium > Mesorhizobium sp. M0239. The sequence continues at coordinate 100,435 of NZ_JAMYSG010000003.1, read as the reverse complement.
AAAGCGTGACAGATAATGACCTGGGTCATCCTTACCGGCAGGCAGAGCGATCTCGACCAGGTGGCGACACCACACAAGATCATCACCAATCGCGACTATCTTGCGCATCCGTCGCTGTTTCGCGGCCAGCGGCCGAAGGTCATCAACCTGTCGAACAACTACGCCTACCAGAGCCGCGGCTACTATGCGTCGCTGCTGGCAAGCTCGCGCGGCCACAAGGTGATCCCGACCGTCGAGACGATGATCGACCTGTCGGAGCGCAAGCTCTATGAACACGCTTTGCCGGAACTGGAACTGGCGCTCAACAAATGCCGCAAGGACCTCGGCGACGTTTTTCCGCAAAAGGTCTGCATCTTCTTCGGCATCGGCCCGTCGAAAATCTGGGACCGCTTCGCCAAACTTCTGTTCGACTGGTTCCGCGCGCCGGCGCTCGAAGTCCACATCAAGGACAGCGCCGAATGGGCCTCGATCCGCAAGATCGGTTTCCATCCGCTGGCGCGGATGACCGAGGACGAGGAAAAAAGCTTCATCCAGTGCCTGGAGACCTACACCAACCGCGAATGGCGCGACACCAAGGGCCGCACGCCGGCGCGCTACACCTTCGCCACGCTGGTCGACCCGCATGAGGAATTGCCGCCCTCGGAGATATCGTCGCTGCGCTATTGGGCCAAGATCGCCGAGAAGATGGGCGTCGAAATCGAGCCGATCACCAAACGGGACCTCGCCAAGCTCGCCAATTACGACGCGCTGTTCATCCGCGAGACCACCTCGATCTCCAACCACACCTATCGTTTCGCCCGCCGCGCCCAGCAGGAAGGAATGCCGGTGATCGACGATCCGCTGTCGATGATCCGCTGCACCAACAAGGTCTATCTCAACGAGCTGATGGCCTACAACAAGGTACCGGTGCCGCCGACGGTGATGATCGCCGGCACCTCGGATCTCGAACTGGCGGCGCAGACCCTGGGCTTTCCGCTGGTGCTGAAGATCCCGGATTCGTCGTTCTCGCGCGGCGTCAAGAAATGCGCCAATTTCGAGGAACTGAAGACGCTGGCCACCGAATGGCTGGAGGATTCCGACCTTCTGATCGCGCAGAAATTCATTCCGACCGAGTATGACTGGCGCGTCGGCGTGCTCGGCGGCCAGCCATTGTTTGCCGTGCACTATCTGATGGCCAAGAAGCACTGGCAGATCGTCAACCACAAGGCCAACGGCAAGCCCGACCAGGGCGGCATCAAGACCTTCACGCTAAAGGAAACGCCGGCGCTTGTCGTCGAGACGGCAGTGAAGGCGGCGCGCTGCATCGGTGACGGGCTCTATGGAGTCGATCTCAAGGAGACCAAGGACGGCGTCTTCGTCATAGAGGTCAACGACAATCCCAACCTCGACCATGGCTGGGAGGATTCCGGCGAGAAGGACGAGGTCTGGGTGCGGCTGACGCAGTGGTTCCTGGAGCGGCTGGACCGGCCGGGGCGGTAATTTGATCGGGGGTAGAACATGCAGTTCATCGTCATCGAGGATTTCACCGGCTGCGATCGCAAGGAGATCTACCGCCGCTTTCGCGACCGCGGCCGCCTGAAACCTGACGAGCTTCTCGTGCACCACAGTTGGATCGCGGCGGACATGAGCCGCTGCTTCCTGCTGGTGGAGACCGATGACGTCACACTGCTGCAGCGTTGGGTCATCGAATGGGCGGATCTGGTGGAGTTCGAGATCATCCCCGTGGCGACAAACAAGGACATGGCTGAGGCATTGAGCGGGCACCTCTGATCATCGCCGCACACTACGTCAACGCAGTGCCGGCGAGCCGACTGCGCGCCGACACTCGTCGATCAGCCACAGGCGAAACGCCGCCACGACATCGCGCCTGGCGCTGCGCTCCGGGATCGTCAGGCAATAGGGCTGGCGCAGCTCCAGTGCCTGGGCGAGGGGCCTGACAAGTCGGCCGTCTGCCAGCGCCGCGGCACAGTAGATCCCTTGCGCCAGCGCCACGCCCAATCCCGAAATGGCAAGGTCGAGTGCCGCGCGCGATGAGTTGGCCGAGAGGCCGCGCTGCGCTGCCCGGCCGGGCTCGATGCCGGCCGCCTCGAACCAGTTGTGCCAGGACGGAAAGGACGCACCAGTCGGTCCCCAGCCCGTGTGGATAAGCGGCAGGCTGGCCAGGCCCTCGGGTTTGATTGTGTCCGCCAGCCCGGGGGCACACACGGGATAGACTGCGTCCTGGACGATGTCCTCGGTCGGGTGCTCGCGATAATGCGGCCCATAGGAGAGCCTGATGTCGATCAGTTCACGGTCGAACGGCACCGGGTCGTCGTCGCCTCTGAGCGATATGTCGACGACGCCATGGCTTGAGGCAAAACCAGCGAGACGCTGCGAAAGCCAACCCATGGCCATGGATGGCGGCACCGACACCACAAGGCGTGGGCGGAACGTATCGCCGCCCAGCTGGCGCGCGACGCTGCCGATCTCCTGGAAGGCCATGGTCAGCCTGGGCAGCATCTCGACGCCGGCCTCGGTGAGGACGACGCGCCGGTTGACGCGGTGGAACAGCTTGCGGCCCATCTGCTCCTCGACCGTGCGGATGAGCTGGCTGACGGCGGCGGCCGATACCGAAAGCTCTTCCGCCGCCGCGGCAAAGCTGCCCGCACGCGCCGCGGCCTCGAAGGCCTGAAGTCCTTTGAGAGATGGAAATGTGACCATGATCATCAGATAGATAAGCTCAGCTTATCAAAATTGCAGAAATCGTCGTTTTTGGAAAGTTTTTTCTTTGACTACAGTCGGTGCCATCAAATCCAGCCCGGATCGAAGCCTATGGATCATCGCGACGTAATTTCATCGTTGACGCAGGAAGAGCGCAACCGCCTGACCGCCAAGTCGGATGTCGCGGGTCTCGTCCAACTCGGCGCTCATTGGGGTGCGATCGTGATCATCGGATCGCTGATCGCCGCCAAGGTGCCCTTCTGGCCGCTGCTGATGCTGCCGCAAGGCATCCTCATCGTGTTCCTGTTCACGCTGCTGCACGAAACGGTCCATCGCACGGCCTTTGAGTCGCAATGGCTGAACGATGCCGTGGCGCGGGTGTGCAGCCTGGCGATCGCGCTGCCGGCGGACTGGTTTCGCTATTTCCATTTCGCCCACCATCGATACACGCAGGACCCGCAGAACGACCCGGAACTGGCCTTTCCCAAACCGGAGACATGGCGGCAATATCTTGTCCACATATCCGGCATTCCATTGTGGTGGGGCCACCTCAAGACGCTTTATGCCAACGCGATGGACCGCGGCCGGGAAAGCTACGTTCCACCCAAGGGCTATGACAAGGTGCGCATCGAGGCGCGTGCCATGATTGCCTTCTATGCCGTGGTCATTCTGCTGGCCGTCTATTTCCAGCTCTCGGTGCTTCTCTATGTCTGGATCCTGCCCGCGCTGTTGGGACAGCCGTTTCTGCGCCTCTATCTCTTGGCCGAGCACGGCCGTTGTCCGTTCGTCGCCAACATGCTGGAGAACACCCGGACCACGCTGACCAACTGGCTGGTCCGCAAGCTGGCGTGGAACATGCCGTTCCATGCCGAGCATCATGCCTATCCCGGCGTGCCGTTTCATCAACTGCCGCAGTTTCATGCACTGATCGGGCGGCATCTCAAGGTGGTCGAGCCCGGCTATGTCAGCTTCCACGGCAAATACATCGACACGCTGCGTTGACGATGGCCGGCCTCAGCCGGTCTGGCTGTGGAGCGCTCGGGATTTCAACAGACGCTGGATCTCGGCGGCCGTTGACGGCACGCCGATCAGATAGCCCTGCGCCTCGGTACAGCCATTGCCGCGCAGGATGTCGAGTTGCACCTCGGTCTCGACCCCCTCGGCGGTGACAGTGATGCCAAGCTCGGCGCCCAGCCCGATGACGGTGCGAACGATCGCCGCGGCGTCACGATTGCCCAGGTCGTGGATGAACGAACGATCGATCTTGATCTTGTCGACGGGAAAACGCCTGAGGTAGCCGAGCGAGGAATAGCCGGTGCCGAAATCGTCCAGCGCGATGCGGACGCCGAGTTCGCGCAACTGCCGCAGCGTCCTTAGCACCGCCTCGCTTTCGTCCATCAGCACGGTTTCGGTTATCTCCAGTTCCAACCGATCGGCTGGCACGCCGGAGAAAGCCAGCGCCGAGATGACGCTGCGGGCGAAGCTGCCGCTTTTAAGTTGCACGGCCGAGACATTGACCGCGACGCGCAGGCCGGCGGGCCAGTCGGCCGCCGCCGTGCAAGCTTTCCTCAGCGCCCATTCGCCAAGCGGCACGATCAATCCAGTGTCTTCGGCGACCGGAATGAAGCTGTCCGGCGCCACCGTGCCGCGTGTCGGCGAATGCCAGCGCATCAAGGCTTCCGCGCCGACGATCTCCCCGGATGCGATGTTCATGATGGGCTGGAAGTCGAGGTCGAATTCCTGGCGCGGCAGCGCGGTCTCGAGGTCGATCTCCAGCGCACGCCGTGCCTGTACCATAGCGTCCATTCCGGGTTCGAAGAACCGATACTGATTGCGCCCTTCGCTCTTCGCCCGGTAAAGCGCTGTATCGGCGTTCCTCAGCAGCGTGTCGGCATCTCCACCGTCGTCGGGGAAAACCGCTATGCCCAGGCTGATGCCGATATGCATCTCGCGGCTCTTGTCGCGGAACGGTTTTCCTATTGTCTCGATGATGCGCTTCGCGAGTTTTTCAGCATTGGCAATGCCCTTGAAATTGAACTGGATGATGACGAATTCGTCACCGCCGAAGCGGGCAACGACGTCGTTTTCATTATGAAGGCAGCGCTGCAGCCGCTCGGCCACGCTCTTCAGCAGCCAGTCGCCGGCCGGATGTCCCCAAGTGTCGTTGACCGCCTTGAAGCGATCGAGATCGAGCGAGAAGATCGCCAGCGGCGTGGCCGCCGTGTCCTCCAGCGCAAGGTCGAGCCGTTCGCGAAACATCGAGCGGTTGGGCAGTCCGGTCAGCATGTCGTGATGCGCAAGATGGGTCATGCGCTCTTCGGTACGGCGGCGCTCCGTAACATCGTCAAAGGTCGCCACCCAACCGCCGCCGTTCATCGGCTGGCGGGTGACCAGAACCGTCCTGCCGTCTGTAAGATGCCGATAGGCCGAATGCATTTTTTTCGCCACCAGGCAGGCCTCGGTCTTGGCGACTTCGCTGTCGACATCGATCTTCGTATAGATGCCGAGTTCCAGCAATCGTTCGAGCGCGTCGCGGTGCGTCGTTCCAAGCGGGAAGTCCGCCGCGGTGACGTTGTAGAGTTCTAGGAAACGCCCGTTGCGCACGATCATCTTGCCGTCGGCGTCATACATCAGCAGGCCTTGCGACATATTGGCGAGCGCTGCGTCGAAGCGGCGGTGCTGCTCTTTGAGGTCCTCTTGCGCGCGGCGCTGCTCAGTGATGTCCTCATAGATCGAGACCCAGCCGCCCAGAGCCAGAGGGCGGTGCGAGATGCTGACGATGCGGCCGTCCGACAGTGTTTCTTCGTAGGTCGAGGGCTTTGCCTGATCGATATAGGGTTTGCGGATGGCGTAGAGTTCGTCGGCGGTTTGCGAGGCGATGCCGATATCGACGCTGTGGCGCAGAATGTCGAGGAACCGGATGCCGGGCCTTATCACCCTGGTGTCGAGGCAAAAGATGTTTAGGTAGTTGCCGTTGCAGATGATCATCCGCTCGTCGGCGTCGAACATGCACAGGCCGTGCGACATGTTCTCGACCGCAGCCGAAAAGCGTTGGTTCTGCTCGCGCAGTTCGTCTTCCATGTGGCGGGAGCGGTCCATGCCTTCGGCCTCCCGTTTCGGGTTGGTCGAACCATCCTTGGCATCAGCGACGGGCATGAGCGCGCCTGCGGACCGTGATCGAACGCGCTATTGTGGCCGCCGCCGGTTAATTTAGCGTTTTTAGTCGATTGCGGTCGCCGAAACCTGGTGTCGCGATGTCTCGATCGCGGAAAACCGCTTCAGGAACGCATTTTGCGCCCAGGTCACCGAGCGTGGCGTGAAATCGAAGCGGTCGGCATTGAAGCCGCGCGGACGGCCGAAGAACTCGGTCGCCTCCGCGGTCGAAAAGCCGGCGAGCAGCGTTGCCTCGAAATAGGCGGCGATCTGGTCGGCGCGCTTGATCTCCTTGCGCAGCGCAGCACCCGGTTCCGGCAGCGAGAAGCGCAGATGGATGGCGCGCTGCAGCCGCAACTCACAATCCTTGTAGCTGCCGCCCATTACCGATTTGAACGGTGAGATCATGTCGCCGATGACATATTCGGGGGCGTCGTGCAGGAGGGCCGCCAGCCGGGCGTCGGCCGAAGCCTCGGGTACCAGGTCGCGGAACAGCGCTTCGACCAGCAGCGAGTGCTGGGCGACCGAAAAGGCATGCTCACCGCTGGTCTGGCCGTTCCAGCGGGCAACGCGGGCGAGCCCATGCGCAATGTCTGAAATCTCGATGTCGAGCGGCGAGGGGTCGAGCAGGTCGAGCCGGCGGCCCGACAGCATGCGCTGCCAGGCGCGTGCCGGCGCGCCAACGCGGTCGGCGGCCATCAGACCCCCTCCGCGCTGACGGCTTCCTGCGGGAAGGTGAATTTTGCCCAACCGGGAATGGCGAGTGAAACGGTGGCGTCCCCGGCCATGATCGGCTGGCCGGCGTCGAGCGCCGCCTTGACCCGGTCGATGCGGGCAATGGCCAGACCGGTCGTGCCGGTGGTCGAGCCGAGCGTGCCAACCGGCCGGCCTGCAACGGTTAGCTCGGCGCCCGGCGCGGGCAGGGGTCCGTCGGCCGATACAATCAGCACGCGCCGCCTGGCGGTGCCGCGATGCTGCATGCGAGAGACGACCTCCTGGCCGACATAGCAGCCCTTCTTGAAGCCGACGCCACCGGTTTCGTCCAGCAGCACGTCGTGGGGGAAGGCGTCTCCGAGTTGGTAGTCGCTGCCGCTTTCGGCAATGCCGCCGGCAATGCGGAAGGCTTGCCACGCGGCAAGATCGCTGCGCTCATCTGTTTCGCCATAGGAACGCGTGACGGCACCCTTCGGAAAGCGTGTGTCGGCGGCTGCCGTTGAATCAGATTGTGAGGGTGTTGATTCATGTCCCCATGCGACGGTGACAAATGCCTTATCGGATTTTGCAATCTCGACCTTAGCGCGCAGTTTGTAGAGCGTCAGCCGGCGTATGAAATCGTCCGCTATGTCGGCACGGCATTCGAGCCGGAATGCATTCTCGCCGGTGCGCGAGATCAGGAAATCGAACAGGATCTTGCCTTGCGGCGTCAGCAGCGCACCGGGCTTGGCTTCGCCGGGAGCCAGAATGTCGAGATCGGTGGTCACGATGTTTTGCAAAAAATGCTCGGCATCCGGACCTGATACGGAAATGAGGGCGCGGTCTTTGAGCTGGGCAAAGGGCATGGGCGGAAAAGCAACCTGATCTTGCAAAATGGTCGGCCTTTACGTAAGCCGCTGGCACTCCCCCCGCAAGAGAGCATGGCCATGATCTACGACCTCATCCTGACAGGCGGCACAGTGGTCAACCATGACGGCGAAGGGGCTCGCGACATCGGCGTGAAGGACGGGCGCATCGCTGCCATCGGCGGTCTCCGCCAGGCCTCGGCCGGCGAGACGATCGACTGCCGCGGCCTGCATATCCTGCCGGGTGTCATCGACAGCCAGGTGCACTTTCGCGAGCCGGGACTGGAGCACAAGGAAGATTTGGAAACGGGGTCGCGCGCGGCCGTGCTTGGCGGCGTCACCGCCGTGTTCGAGATGCCCAACACCAATCCTTTGACCACCAGCGAGGCAGCGCTTGCCGACAAGGTCCGGCGCGGCACGGATCGCATGCATTGCGATTTCGCCTTCTGGGTCGGCGGTACCCGCGAAAACGCCGGGGATGTCGGCGAGCTTGAGCGGCTGCCGGGCGCTGCCGGGATCAAGGTTTTCATGGGCTCGTCCACTGGCGACCTGCTGGTCGAGGATGACGAGGGCGTGGCGTCGATCCTGAGAAACACGCGCCGGCGCGCCGCCTTTCATTCGGAAGACGAATTCCGGCTGCGCGAGCGTCTTGACGAGCGCATCGAGGGCGACCCGGCATCGCACCCTGTCTGGCGCGACGAGATCGCCGCCTTACGCTGTACCGAACGGCTTGTACGCATCGCGCGCAGCGTTCGCGCCCGCATTCATGTCCTGCACATCTCGACGGCCGAGGAGATTGTGTTTCTCGAACAACACAAGGATGTCGCGACCTGCGAGGCAACGCCGCATCATTTGACGCTAAGCGCCGACGACTACGCACGCCTTGGCACGCTGATCCAGATGAACCCGCCGGTACGCGCCGCCCGCCATCGCGACGGCGTCTGGCACGGCATTGCCCAAGGCGTCGTCGACGTGCTCGGCTCCGACCATGCGCCGCACACGCTGGCCGAGAAGGCCAAGCCGTATCCGGCCTCACCGTCGGGAATGACCGGCGTGCAGACGCTGGTGCCGATCATGCTCGACCACGTCAATGCCGGCCGGCTGACCTTGCAGCGCTTTGTCGACCTGTCCAGTCATGGCCCGCAGCGGATCTTCGGCATGGCCAGGAAAGGCCGCATCGCCGCCGGCTATGATGCCGACTTCACCATCGTAGACATGATGCGGCGCGAGATGATCACCAATGCGCAGGCCGGCTCGAAAGCCGGCTGGACGCCTTATGATGGCAGGGAAGTGACGGGTTGGCCGGTCGGCACCGTCATTCGAGGCCGACGTGTCATGTGGGAGGGCGAAATCGTCACGCCAGGCCAAGGCAAAGCGGTGGAGTTTTCCGAGGCATTGCCCGTCTAGGCTCCCGGATCTCTGCAAGGGCAGAGGCAGAAAGCTCAATCCCCGGCGACGAAGAACGACCACTGTCCGGCAGGCGTGATGCCGACACGGTAGAAGATATAGGCGCCGAACTGCTTCATATCATTGAAATCGCCGGCGGTGACGATCTTGAAGAGCTCGACCCGCTGCTTGGCGTCCAGCTTGTCCAGCGGCAGGGCGAAGAAATACGGCCACACATAGAGTTCTTGTGGCGTGCCGGCATCGAGGTGGACGTAGCCGGCATTAAGCACCTCCTCCAGGATGGCCAGAATCTCCTGGCCGTCTGGGTCTCCGGAGAGGCCCTTGAGGAAGGCGATGGCGTCGCCGTCTATGTCGGTCAGCGATATCTGTGTCATGCTCTCGCCCGTGCCGATCAACGGCCGCAGCTTTTCGATATCGCCGCCCTTGCAGGCTTCGACGATCAGATCGTGCATGCGCCGCACCGGTTCCGGCAGCTTGCCGAGATCGTAGACGACCTCAGGCACCGGCGTTTCCGGATCGACGCGCGGTCTGGTCACGCCGCCATCCGCCGGGCTGTCCGGCTCGGCTTCGGCAGGAGCAGTCGGCTGGCTGGCCGGCGGCGGTGTTCCGACCGGGTTGGGCATTGGCACGGCGCTTCCGGGGGGCGACATGTCGTCGTCGGCCGGCGGCGTGACTGTCGGGGGGAGCTCTTCGCGCTTGATTTCGCTCAGCGCATACACGGGGCTGCTCGCGAGACACACAAGCAGGGGAATCGCGGCACAGCAAGCGGCGAAGGAGATGCGAAGGATCAAGCCACACGGCTTGCCTGACATCGAAAAACTCACTGCCCGTTTCTCCCTGCTTCCGGGCATGACGCCCGAGCGGCATGTTCCCGTCAAAGAACCGGACGTCGGTTCAGTGCCGCAGCCGTTCAGGTTCGAAGGCGCCAGCAATCACCTTTTCACGCATACGGTCGAGCAGGGCAAGGGCCGAGGTCTCGCCATTGGCACGCAACATCTCGCCGAAGGCTGTTTCGAGCGCTGCTTCGGCGATGATCTCGGGCTCTATCCCGGCGGAGAGACCTTCCGCCCAGGCCTCGCTGTGGCTTTCCACGGCGGTCAGGCGTTTTTCTTCCCTGACCAGCGCGTCGATGTCGTTGACACCATGTTCCATAAGCGAATGTCCACCCTTTCAAGCTGCGATCCATCGATGTGGATCAGGCCTGATCTGTTCATTTCACACGCAGGGGCAATTAAGTATTTGTAAATACGACATTTTTTTGATCGTCTTTTACAAAGCCCGATTGCCTTGTGCGAAGCTGCGTTCAGCTCGAGTCAAACTTAGCCGATTGGGGCGGCCTGCGGGGCGAAAACCTTCAGTTTGAGTTAATTCCGCTTTCGCGCGGTAAGGTTTCGTTAATACTGTTGCAGAAGTGCAACATGAGGATTGCACCAAGATATCGCCTGGCACAAGCCGATATATCGGCTGTGCCCAGCAATGATCCGGATAGTTGTTGATGAGCGAATGCCTAGTTGCCGTAACGCGAGGCGATATCGCGAGACAGCGTCTCGCCTTCCTTCATGTAGCGGCTGATGGCTTCGGTCGCCGAGGGCGTGCACCTCGTATAGGTGCCGCCGAAGGAGCGGTAGCCGCGATTGAAGCTGGCGATGAAGCGGGCGCGCCGCTCGGCGTCCGGATTTTCCGAATCGAGCAGTTTTGTCATCTCGACACGCCACTGGTCGCCCTTCTCGCCGCACAGATTGCGCAGGAAATGCAGCGAGCCCAGAACCTCCGCCAGCCGCATCAACCCAGGCTCGAACGGCGATTCGGCGCTGAGCGCGGGCCGTATCGAAACGGTCGCACCGACCGCAAGACACACGGCGAGGAGCATGGACGGACGGTTCATAAGCCTTCTCTACCCAACGGCGTGGCTCTGCCAAACAGGATAAGTCTTTGTGGCGAAACAATTTGTCGCCTGCAAGGCGGTTTTCAGGGCTTCGGCCCGTCGTCTCCGTCCGGGTCCAACAAGTCCTCGGCCACGGCGAACACCGAGCCGGCGAGCGGCAATGCCGCCATCTCACTGAGCATATAGAAGGCCGCCGTCTCTGCATCGTCGCTGGCTACGGCCTCGCCGCCGGCATAGGCGGCGCCGAAGACCGTGAGGAGATAATCGACCGGGTGGCTGTCATCCCTGCCGTCGATGTGGATTTCCCGCAGCGGGCGGTAATCGGTGGCCCGCAAGCCGGTCTCTTCCAACAGTTCGCGGACCGCGGCCTGTTCCAGCGTCTCACCGGCTTCGACCTTGCCACCCGGAAAGGCATAGAGCCCTTGCGATGGTTGCCGGGCGCGCTTGACCAGAAGCACGGCATCCGCGCGTATGACGGCGACCGAAACTGCCGGAACTATCTTGCGCGCTTCGTTCACGGGTTCCCGATCAGGCGTGTAGGCAGGTCTGTTGTGGATCGCCCAGTATGGGCAAGCTTTAGCGGTTGCGCAACGCCGGTTGCATCGCCACTTTCAAGCTGAACCATTCGAAGGACGCCAATCGACCATGTGCGGACGTTTTGCCTTGACCGCGACGCCGGACCAGACTGCCGCGTTGCTAGGCTTGGCGGAACTGGAGGATTTCCCGGCGCGCTACAACATCGCCCCGACCCAGCCGATCCTGATGGCGGTCGCCGGCCCCCCGCGGGCGCCGGGCTCCAATCAGCCGGACCGGCAGCCAATGCTGGTGCGCTGGGGGCTGATCCCGACCTGGGTGAAGGACACACGCGAGTTTCCGCTGCTGTTCAACGCGCGCTCCGAAGGGGCTGCCGAAAAGGCGTCGTTCAAGGCCGCCATGCGCCATCGCCGCGCCTTGGTGCCGGCGTCCGGCTTTTATGAATGGCGGCAAACCGGCGGCAAGAAAGGCCAGCCTTACTGGATACGCCCAAGGCATGGCGGGCTGGTCGCCTTTGCCGGCTTGATCGAGACCTATGCCGAGCCGGGCGGTTCGGAAATGGACACCGGCGCTATCTTGACCGTCAACGCCAATGCCGACATCGCCCATATTCACGACCGCATGCCGGTGGTGATCGATCCCAGGGATTTCGCCCGCTGGCTGGATTGCCGCACGCTCGAGCCGCGCGATGTCGCCGACCTGTTGCGGCCGGCACAGCCTGATTTCTTCGAGGCAATTCCCGTCTCCGACCTCGTCAACAAGGTCGTCAACACCGGACCGGAGATCCAGGAGCGGGGCGAGATCGGGCCGGAGCCCGAAAAAGTCAAGCGCCAGAAGCCCGGCGCGGACGACAGTCAGCTGACGTTGTTTTAGCTGAGCTGTTCTTCAGGGCCGCATGTCAGCGCCCTCATGCCTGGCACCTTTGGCGCCAGCCACACACTGCTTCAGGCAGCGCGGGGCGATACGATCTTCTGCGCCGGCTTCTTCTTCTTCGCGGTGTGGAGAAGTGCGGCGACGATCGCGGCCGGGCCTATGGCGCGATAGTGGTTGGCCAGCGCCGGTTGCTTGGCGCGATTGGATTCCTGCTTGCTTCGGAGCATGTCTCTCTTCCCAGGTAACATTTTCGTGTCTGCGTTTGATGGCCGATTCTGACCAAATCGTGACGCCTGCTGATCTAGCCGGCGAATGTTTCATGACTGTGCCGACATGTTTAATAAAATGTTTCAGTGGCTCATTACCTGTGATCCAGCGACGTTTTTGCCGAAACTAGCGACTTGACGGCAACACTCGCCAAGGCGATAAAGCCGCCCATGAAAACGTCTTTCGCCATTTGTGGCATTTGCATTATTGGCTAGCCTCGCGCTGGTCCGGACGTTTTCGCCTCATCTTTCCCCAGATTGGACAAACGCCCCGGCCAGCAGGCTGGAGCCTGATTTGCGTCTTGGCGCGGGCTGGCTCCATCCAGATGAAAGATCTGAAACGGGAAGGCACGAATGTCTGACGCATCGCAGGGCCTGCGCCTCTACAACACGCTGACGCGGACGAAAGAGGATTTCGTCCCGATCGATCCGCTGAACGTGCGCATGTATGTCTGCGGTCCGACCGTCTACGACTTTGCCCATATCGGCAATGCCAGACCGGTGATCGTCTTCGACGTGCTGTTCCGCCTGCTGCGCCAAGTCTATGGCGAGGCGCACGTCACCTATGTGCGCAACATCACCGACGTCGACGACAAGATCAACGCGCGCGCTCTGCGCGACTTCGGCGGCGAGATCGCTTCCGGAACACTTTCGCTCAACGAGGCGATCAGGCGGGTCACCGAAAAGACCGCCGACCAGTTCCACAGCGATGTGGCGGTTCTCGGCTGCCTGGAGCCGACGGTCGAGCCGCGCGCCACCGAATTCGTCGAGCCCCGCGCCGACGGCAAAGTCGACATGATCACCTTGATTCAAAGCCTGATCGAACGCGGCCATGCCTATGTTGCCGCGGGCGAAGTCCTGTTCGATACGGCGTCGATGCCGGACTACGGCCAGCTGTCGAAGCGCAATCTCGACGAGCAGCAGGCTGGTGCTCGCGTCGCCGTCGACGCGCACAAGAAAAATCCCGGCGATTTTGTCCTGTGGAAGTTGTCGTCGCCGGAGGAGCCCGGCTGGAATTCGCCATGGGGCAGGGGTCGGCCGGGCTGGCACATCGAATGCTCGGCAATGTCGGCCGCCTATCTTGGCGAGGTGTTCGACATCCATGGCGGCGGCCTCGACCTGATCTTCCCGCACCATGAGAACGAGATCGCCCAGTCGCGCTGCGCCCATGGCACGGACGTGATGGCCAACATCTGGATGCACAACGGCTTCCTGCAGGTCGAAGGCCAGAAAATGTCGAAAAGCGTCGGCAATTTCTATTCGATCAACGAACTGCTGGAGACCGAGACCTTTGGCGGCCGCAAATGGCCGGGCGAGGTGCTGCGGCTGGCGATGCTGATGACGCACTACCGCGAACCAATCGACTTTTCCGTGCGCAAGCTGGAAGAGGCCGAGAACACGCTGCGCAAATGGAAGCGAGTAGCTGATGGAGCGCGTTATGAAACGGGCCCCCCTAGCAGCTTTGTTAAGGCACTTTCGGACGACCTTTCGACACCTCAGGCCTTTTACATATTGGCGGAGCTCGTTTCAGACGCGAGCAAAGGTCTGGGGTCGGAGGGCTCAGAAACGCCCTTTGTTGAAATTGATGGCGATCCAATAGACGTCGAATTTAAGTTGAATGCCGCTGCTGAGGTAAAGGCAGCTTTGTTATTTCTTGGTTTTGACTTTGCGGAAGCAAAAGTTGCCGAACATGCCATTGTTGAGGCAATTGAAACCCGACTTGCCCTCATAGCGTCGAAGAACTGGGCCGAGGCCGACCGCATCCGCGACGAACTGCTGGCGCAAGGTGTACAGTTGAAGGACGGTAAGGATCTGGTCACTGGCGAGCGAGTGACGACGTGGGAGGTCAAGCGGTGAGGTTGGCGCGAAACACTTTTGAAAGGTTGGCGGAGACCCTGGTGACAGCCGATCTCCCCCCTTGCGGGGGAGATGTCCGGCAGGACAGAGGGGGGTGTGAAGGAACGCCATCGTTTCTGTTTGCCTACCCTCGTTTCGACCGTTTCCTGAGAAGGCAGCGGTCTCCAATTGATAAGCGGGCGGGACAGCACCCCCCTCTGCCCTGCCGGGCATCTCCCCCGCAAGGGGGGAGATCAGCCCTCGTCGCCGATTTCGCTAATCACCGGCGAAGGGGTGTTTGATGGGACACGATCTCGTTCCGCAACGACACCGCCGGAATGCAAAATCCATGCGTCGCGTCATGACCGATGCGGAGTTGAAACTTTGGAATGAGTTGCGTGCTCACCAGCTTATGGGGATGAGCTTTCGACGGCAGGTGCCGATCGGACCTTATATCGTTGACTTTGCTTGCTCGGCCTATCGTCTCATCGTCGAGGTAGACGGCAGCCAGCATGCGGATAGCGAAAATCTACAACAAGACGAGACACGCAGCGCATATTTTAAGAGCAGTGGCTGGACCATCCTGCGCTTCTGGAACGACGACGTCATTCGCGATATCGACAATGTCTGCCAGCACATCGTCATCGAGGCCGGCCTGGCCGCTGCCGAAGTGCTGGCGATCGAACCAGCTAGGGAGGCAATTTCATGATAGACCATCTTGGCATCACCGTTGCCGATTTCGATGCTTCGAAGGCTTTCTATGACAAGGCGATGGCGCCGCTTGGTGCAGCGCTCCTCTACATGGTGCCGCTGGAATACACCGGCGGCGCCAAGGTCGGCGGCTATGGCCGTGACCGGCCGGTGTTCTGGCTGAGTTCGGCCAAGGACAAGCCCAGGGATCACCAGCACGTCGCCTTCACCGCGCGCAGCCGCGCCGAGGTCGATGCCTTCCACGCAGCGGCACTTGCTGCCGGTGGCAAGGACAATGGCGGGCCGGGCCTGCGCCGGCATTATCACCCGAACTACTATGGCGCCTTCGTCTTCGATCCCGACGGCAACAATGTCGAAGCCGTCTGCCATGCGCCGGAGTGAGCCGAGATGAGCCTCGACAACCGGCCGATCTACACCGGCGGCTGCCAGTGCGGCGCGGTGCGCTTTCGCGTTGAAGGCGCGCTCGGCGACGCTTCGGTCTGCCATTGCCGCATGTGCCAGAAGGCGTTCGGCTCGTTCTATGCGCCGCTGGTTTCGGTGCGTGGCGCCCGGCTCGACTGGACGCGCGGCGAGCCGAAATACTTCCGCTCCTCCAACCATGTCGATCGCGGTTTTTGCGCCGATTGCGGCACGCCGCTGACCTTCACCGCGCCGGACGGCGTTGGCCTCGCCATCGGCGCGTTCGACAATCCGGCGGAGATCGTGCCGCTGATCCAATGGGGTGTCGAGGCAAAGCTGCCTTATGTCGATACGATCCCGCAATTGCCGGGCGAGGAGACGATGGCCGACGTGTCGTCGGCCTCTTATCTGGCCGATCTCGTCTCCTACCAGCATCCGGACCACGACACCGAACAATGGCCGCCGAAGGAAAGACCATGACCGAGACAGTAAGAACTGGCGGCTGCCAATGCGGCGCCGTGCGTTTCCGCATTCATGGGGCGCTCGGCCGTCCCTCGATCTGCCATTGCCGGATGTGCCAGAAGCAGTTCGGCTCGTTCTTCGGTGCGCTGGTCACGGTGCCCAGGGATGGCGTCAAATGGACCCATGAAGAGCCAAGCTATTTCCAGTCGTCGGTCAACATCGATCGTGGTTTCTGCGCCCGCTGCGGGACGCCGCTGACCTACCGGCAGCCCGGTGGACTTGAGATCGCTATCGGTGCCTTCGACGACCGCTCAGATCTCGCCCCGCAGATCCAGGTCAACTACGCCGCGCGGCTGCCCTGGGTGGAGACGATCTTCGATCAGCCCGTCCACCAGGATCCCGACTACTATAACAGGCAGGAATCCATCATCTCCTTCCAGCACCCCGACCATGAAACAGCGGACTGGCCGACCAAAGGTTTGCAACTATGAGCAGTCAATTGCGTACCCTCTATCCCGAGATCGAGGCCTTCGAGTCCGGCATGCTCGATGTCGGCGACGGCCATCAGGTCTACTGGGAACGTTCCGGCACCAAAGGCGCCAAACCGGCGGTGTTTCTGCATGGCGGGCCGGGCGGCACCATCTCGCCAAAGCACCGGCGGCTGTTCGACCCGAAGCTCTACGATGTCATCCTGTTCGATCAACGCGGCTGCGGAAAATCGACGCCCAATGCCTCGCTCGAAGCCAACACGACCTGGCACCTGGTCGCCGACATCGAACGCCTGCGCGAAATGGCCGGCTTCGACAAATGGCTGGTGTTCGGCGGCTCCTGGGGGTCGACGCTGGCGCTCGCCTATGCCGAAACGCACCCCGAACGCGTCAGTGAGTTGGTGGTACGCGGCATCTACACGCTGACACGTGCGGAACTCGAATGGTACTATCAGTTCGGCGTCTCGGAAATGTTCCCGGACAAATGGGAGCGCTTTCTGGCGCCGGTCCCGGAGGCCGAGCGCGGCGACATGATGGCTGCCTACCGCAAGCGGCTGGTCGGCACGGATCGCAAGGCGCAGATCGAAGCCGCCCGCGCCTGGAGCCTGTGGGAGGGCGAAACGATCACGCTGTTGCCGGAACCGGAGACCAGTGGACCGTTTGGTGAGGACGACTATGCCATTGCCTTCGCCCGCATCGAAAACCACTATTTCGTCCATGCCGGCTGGCTTGAGGAAGGGCAGCTGCTGCGCGACGCGCACAAGCTGAGCGACATTCCCGGCACCATCGTCCATGGCCGCTACGACATGCCGTGCCCGGCGCGCTATGCCTGGGCGCTGCACAAGGCCTGGCCGAAGGCGGATTTCCATCTGATCGAGGGCGCCGGTCATGCTTATTCGGAGCCGGGGATTCTGGATCAACTGATCCGGGCGACGGATCGGTTTGCAGGGAAGATATAGTCGATGCACGGCGATCCTTCACACCCCCCTCTGTCCTACCGGACATCTCCCCCGCAAGGGGGGAGATTGGATGTCGCCTTCGCTTTCGCCAATCGCCGACGATGCAGGACCAGCGCTATCGTCAAAGCTGCCGATCTCCCCCCTTGCGGGGGAGATGGCCGGCAGGCCACAGGGGGGTGCTCAAGCACCTTGCTGTCATGAAAAAGGAAAGACTGTTCCTCTTCGACACCACCTTGCGCGATGGCCAGCAGACGCCGGGCATAGACTTTTCCGTCGAGGACAAGATCGCTATCGCGAAACTGCTCGACGCTTTCGGCCTCGATTATGTCGAAGGTGGCTATCCCGGCGCCAACCCGACCGACACAGCCTTCTTCCAGGAGAAACGTACGTCGCGCGCCAAATTCGTCGCCTTCGGCATGACCAAACGGGCTGGGGTGTCAGCTTCCAACGATCCCGGCCTTGCGTCACTCGTGCAATCCAAGTCGGATGCCATCTGCTTCGTCGCCAAGAGTTGGGACTACCATGTCCGTGTCGCGCTCGGCTGCACCAATGAGGAGAACCTCGACGCCATCAAGGCCTCCGTCGAGGCGGCGATCGCCGCCGGCAAGGAGGCGTTGGTCGATTGCGAGCATTTTTTCGACGGCTTCAAGGCCAATCCCGATTATGCGCTGGCCTGCGCCAGGACCGCCTGTGATGCCGGCGCGCGCTGGGTGGTGCTGTGCGACACCAATGGTGGCACGCAACCCTCGGAAGTCCGCGCCATCGTCGAGAAGGTTATTTCATCAGGTATTTCAGGCGATTATCTCGGCATCCATGCTCATGACGACACCGGCCAGGCAGTGGCGAATTCCCTCGCCGCTGTCGAGGCCGGCGTGCGCCAGATCCAGGGCACGCTCAACGGCATCGGCGAGCGCTGCGGCAACGCCAATTTGATCTCGATCGTACCAACGCTGGCGTTGAAACCGGCCTTCGCCGATCGTTTCGAGACGGGCATTTCGGCTGAGGCGCTGACCGGCATTTCGCGCCTGTCCCGCGCCTTCGACGAACTCCTGAACCGCGCCCCGGAAGCGCAAGCGCCCTATGTCGGGGCCTCTGCTTTCGCCACCAAGGCGGGCATCCATGCCTCCGCGCTGGCCAAGGAGCCGGCGACCTATGAGCATGTGCCCCCGGAAACGGTCGGCAACCGCCGCCGCGTCATGGTTTCGGACCAGGGCGGCAAGGCCAATTTCCTCGCCGAGTTGAAGCGGCGCGGCATCGACGTGCCGAAAGATGATCACCGGCTCGACGCGCTGATATCAGTGGTCAAGGAGCGCGAGGCCGAGGGCTACGCCTATGAGGGCGCCGATGCCAGCTTCGAGCTCCTGGCACGCAAGATGCTGCACGGCCTACCGGAGTTCTTCAACGTCACCTCGTTCCGCTGCATGGTCGAGCGCCGCTTCGACGCCAACGGCCAGCTGAAGACGGTCTCCGAAGCGATCGTCAAGGTGGTGGTCGACGGCGAGGAGAAGATGTCGGTGGCCGAGGGGCATGGCCCGGTCAACGCACTCGACATCGCGCTGCGCAAGGACCTTGGCAAGTTCCAGAGCGAGATCGCCGACATGGAACTGGCCGACTTCAAGGTGCGTATCCTCAATGGCGGCACCGAGGCGATCACCCGCGTTCTGATCGAATCGCATGACGGCACCGGCGCGCGCTGGTGGACGGTCGGCGTTTCCGAAAACATCATCGACGCCTCGTTCCAAGCGCTGATGGATTCCATCGTCTACAAGCTGATGAAGAACCGCGAGATGGCCGGACTGGTGGCCGCCGAATAGGGTTGAACCATCAGCGAAAGTCCATTGATCCATCAGAACTTTGCGATGGTCTTGCCAAGGTGGCTGGGCCATAGCGTTGGCCCATGGCCACTGAAACAATCACCCTGGATGCGGATTCCAAGGCCCGTCGCGGCTTCCTGCTGGCACTGGGGGCCTATCTGCTATGGGGGCTGCTGCCTTTTTACATGAAGGCGGTCGCTCATCTGCCGCTCGCCGAAGTCATTGCCCATCGCATCGTCTGGTCGGTGCCGATCGCCGCCGCCGTCCTGATCTGGGCCGGCCGCACGGCGGATTTCAAGGCGGCACAGCGTTCGCCGCGCACCATCGCCATGGCCGCGCTGACGGCTGCGCTGATTTCGGTCAACTGGGGCATCTATGTCTGGGCGATTGCCGTCGACCGCACTGTCGAGACCGCGCTCGGCTACTACATCAATCCACTGGTCAGCGTCGTTGTCGGCGCGCTGCTGCTTGCCGAGCGCCTCGACCGGCTGCAGATCGCGGCGGTGGTGCTGGCGGCCGTCGCGGTCGCGGTGCTGACCATCGAGGGCGGCAAGCTGCCCTGGGTGTCGCTGGCGTTGGCTTTTTCCTTCGCCGCCTACGGCTTCTTCCGCAAGACGCTGCCGATCGGACCGAGCCAGGGATTTTTGCTCGAAGTGCTTCTGCTGTCGGTGCCGGCACTTGGCTACATCGTTTATCTCATCGCGACCGGGCAGGACCACATCGTATCCAGCAGCGGTGCCGATAGGGCGCTGCTGATCGGCTGCGGTCCAGTCACGTCGATACCGCTGCTGCTGTTCGCCTTCGGCGCCAAGCTGCTGCGCCTGTCAACCATCGGCATCATGCAATATATCGCGCCGACCATGGTGTTCCTGATCGCCGTTCTGATCTTCGACGAGCCTTTCGGCACCACCCAGGCGATTGCGTTCGCGCTGATCTGGGCGGCCTTGGCGGTCTATTCCTGGTCGATGTTGACGACAGCGCGCCGCGCCGCGCCGCAGCCCGCACGGTAAGGAGTTTCGATGTACCTGCTGCATATCGCCAACAAGAACTATTCCTCATGGTCGCTGCGGCCCTGGGTGTTGATGCGCGCGCTGGATATCCCATTCGAGGAGCGGCTGACGCCATTCCCGACCGCATCGAGCTGGGAACTCTACCGGTCGTTTTCGCCCAGCGGCCGGGTGCCGTGCCTGATCGAGGACGGCTGGGCGGTCTGGGATTCGCTGGCCATCGTCGAATATCTGGCCGAACGCCACCATGGCGTGTGGCCCGTCGAAGCCAAGGCGCGCGCCTGGGCACGCTCGGCCGCCGCCGAGATGCATTCGAGCTTCACCGCATTGCGCGGGGCATGCCCGATGAGTTGCGGCGTGCGGGTAAAGCCGTTCCCGATGTCCGATGGGCTGAAGCAGGACCTTTTCCGCCTCGGTGACCTCTGGAATGATGGTCTTGCCCGTTTCGGCGGGCCGTTTCTGGCCGGCGCTCATTTCACCGCCGTCGACGCTTTCTTTGCTCCGGTGGCGTTCCGCGCCCAGTCCTATGGGCTCCCCTTCGAGGGTGCGGCTGCGGCTTATCCGGCGCAATTGCTTGCTCTACCGGCGATGCGCGAATGGTATGCGGCTGGCCTTGCCGAAATCTGGCGCGAGTCCGATCACGAAGCGGAAGTGGCCGCCGCCGGCACAGTCATCGAGGATCTTCGCGCCACGGCGTGATAGCCGCCGGCGGGTGCTACATCTGTCCGAGCCGCCTGACAAAGAGATAGGTCGCTCCCGCGATTACCATCGCTACCGCCGTCACCACCCAGAAGCCCATTGGCGTGTCGACCAGCGGCAGGCCGCCGACATTCATGCCGAACAGGCCGGAGATGATGGTCATCGGCAACAGCACCGCCGTCATCACCGACAGTACGTACAGCAGCCGGTTCGACTGCGTTGTCAGCTTGGCCATCAGCTCGTCTTGCAAAAGCCGGGCGCGGGCCTGCAACTGCTCGCCGTCATAGTGCAGCGTCTGCGCACGATGCGACAGCCGCGCCGCCATGTCGTTGATGGAATCCGGCAGGTCGTTGCGGTGCGAATGGTCGAGATGGCGAAACAGATTGGTCAGCGTCGCCATCTGCCGGTGGATCACCACCAGGTGCCGGCGCGCGTCGACCAGCGCCTGCCGCTCATTGTGCCATGCGTCGCAGACGATGCGATCCTCGATGCCGTCGAGACTGTCGCCAAGTGCCGCAAGTTCGGCCACCATGCCGTCGAACGACTGGCCGACGACCGCCTCGATCAGCGCGGCCGGCGAGCGGAATTTGCGCGATCCGTTCTCGATCGCCTTGCGGATGTTATCGACAGACTGCAGCGGCTGCTTGCGGGCGCCGACCAGCATGGTGTCGTTGAGGGCGAAGCGGAAATGGCCAAGTCCGCCCGCTTCCGCCGAATAGTCATGGCGCACATCCGGCAGGTCGCCATAGAGCCAGTCGTCCTCGAGGTCGATGTGGCAGCCATGGCTGGCGGACAGGAAAGCTTCACGCACCGGTGCCGGCAAAGCCTGATCGGTGCCGATCTCATGGCGAGCGCGCATGTCGGAAAGCTGGTAGCTGCGCCATGTCCAGTGCGCGGCGGCGGCGTCCCTGGTTCGCACGCCCTCAGCGGTGAAGTGATAGATGAAGAACAATCCGTGCTCGTCGGGCAGGTAGGGCGACAGGTCGGTGCCTTCCGGGGCGACAGTGATATCCATGGGGGCGGTGCCAGATGCATGTTCCGAAGATGGCACCGCACGGCGGCTGCCTGGCCTTGATTTCTAGCACGAGCGAACCCGGTTCCGTGTGACGGTTTCTTGACAGCCGATCACGGTCTGTCGATCACCTACGTCAATCCGGTGGTGACGGCCTTCGCCACCCCCGGATTGTGTCCCTGTCAGTGCTTCGGGCCGAAGCCGGGGTAGGGCTTTAGGGATACGATTGCGGCAATGTCCATCATGCCGGCCTTGACCAACGGCAAGGTGGCGAGGTGGGCGCGAACCTCTGCATCATCGGCTGCCTCGAACATCATGCCGCTGCCCGGGATGTCGCCTCGGTTCCACATCTGGCGTACCGCGCCTTCGGCATAGAGCGTGCGCCGCTGTTCGGCTTCGCCGGGTAGAAGCGGAGCGAAATCGGCATCGGCAAATTTTTCGGTGTTGCGGGTGAGAAGGGCAAAGAACTGCATGGCGGTCTCCTTTGGTTGGAATGGCCGAATTATCGCTCCCGCCGGTCAGACTGTCCAAGACTGGTTAGGCTAAAGTTGAGACCTGGGGGGACTGGAGCCCGGAGAAAAATGTTCGATCTGCGTCAGCTCCGCTATTTCGTCACCGTCGCCGAAACCGGCAATGTCGGGCGCGCCGCCGAAATGCTGCATATTTCTCAGTCGCCACTCAGCCGGCAGATCATCCAGCTCGAGGAGCAACTCGGCGTCGCTTTGTTCGAACGGGCAAAGCAGCGGGTCCACCTCAACGCCGAGGGCCGCGCCTTCCTCGTCGAAGCCCGCGCGCTGCTGTCCAATGCGCGACGTTTGGAGCAGTTCGGCCGCAACCTGGCCAGCGGCGCCGTCGGCCGGCTCGCCATCGGCTATGTCGAAGGCGCCGTTCATGCCGGGCTTGTCGCTGGGATGCTGCGCCAGTTCCGTCGCG
This sequence comes from Mesorhizobium sp. M0239, assembly GCF_040321815.1. Taxonomy (NCBI): domain Bacteria; kingdom Pseudomonadati; phylum Pseudomonadota; class Alphaproteobacteria; order Hyphomicrobiales; family Phyllobacteriaceae; genus Mesorhizobium; species Mesorhizobium sp. M0239. The sequence continues at coordinate 77,738 of NZ_JAMYSG010000003.1, read as the reverse complement.
ACCGGCCGGATTTCCACCTGCAGCTGAGAAGCCTGCGTTCGGCGGCGCAGTTGGAAGGGCTACGGCAGCGGTCGCTGGATCTGGGCTTTGTCTACTCGCCGCCAGCCGATGATGACCCGGATGTCGCCGCGATAGCGCTGCGGCATGAGCCGCTGGTGCTGGCGATCCCCGAAGATGATCCGCTTGCTGAAGTGCCAGAGATTGGGCCCGACCACCTTGACGGTCGCACCTGGATCACCGTCGTGCGCCAGCCGGACGACACCAATCGCGGCCAGTTCCTTGCCGCCTGCGCCAAGGCCGGCTTTCTGCCCGACATCGCCTATGAGACGGCGGACCCGCTGACCTCGCTCGGCCTTGTCAGCGCCGGTCTCGGCCTTGCGACGGTGCAAGCCAGCCTGCGTGTCGCTGCGCCGCCGCGGATCGTATTTCGCGACCTGCCGTGGTTCGACCGCACGGTCTCCATCTATCTCGCCTGGCGGCGTCATGACCGACGGGCGGTGATTGCCGATTTGCGGCAGGCAGCTGAGGAATAGAGGAATAGGGGAATAGGGGAATAGGGGAATAGGGGAATAGGGGAATAGGGGAATAGGGGGCGCCGTTCCCAGGCACTTCACATATTCCCCTACTGCCTTACTCCCGTATTCCCCTACATCTTGTCTATCACCGACTGCACGCCCTCGGTCGGGGCGTCTACGGAGGATCCAGCCACCATGATGGCGGCGACGATCGCTTCGGGGTCGTCGACAACCAGCGGCTTGACCCGTTGCGCGGTGTGGATGAAGCCCTCAGCGGCCATGTGATCGAGCAGCGTCAGCATCGGATCCCAGAATCCTCCGACATTGCCGAAGACGATCGGTTTGCGATGATGGCCAAGCTGCGCCCAGGTCATCACCTCGACGATCTCCTCGACCGTGCCGATGCCCCCCGGCAGCGCCACAAAGGCGTCGGATTTCTCGAACATCTTGTGTTTGCGCTCGTGCATGTTGTCGGTGATCAGCAACTCGTCGAGCCGGTCAAGCGCGGTTTCGGTTGCCTCCCTGTTGATCAGGAAGCGCGGAATGATGCCCGTCACCTTGCCGCCGGCGCGCAAAGCGCCTTCGGCGACAGCGCCCATGATGCCTTTGGTGCCGCCGCCATAGACCAGCCGCATTCCTGCTTTGGCAATCGAGCGTCCGAGCAGGTTTCCGGCCTTGATATAGATTTCATCACGGCCCGGAGACGAGCCGCAATAGACGCAGACGGATCGAATCGTGTTCATGCCGATGATTGGTGATTGGGTCTGAAAGCGTGGTCAAGCCCCAAGGGTCAACAAGCCCGGGCTTTTTCTTGTCGGCCCGTTTTTCTTGTCGGCATTGGCAAAACAAGCTAGACCGGCGTTAGGTGGCTAAGGGGTAGGGAAATATGGCAATTAATCCACTGAAGGCGTTCCTGTTCGCGGCGGGTGGGACCGTTGCTGCCGCGGGAACCGCCTATGTATCGGGCGCACTCGACCCGTATCTCAATCCCACGCCGCCGGCGCAAGTGGCGGCGCAGACGTCGCCCGCAGCGCCAAAATCGGCCGATCCCGGCACCGAAGCGCGGCTGCCCGCCGCGGAGGTCCCCGCGGCTCCCGCCGCGGTGCCCCAGGCAACGGCACCGGCCGCGGCGGCGCCGGCTGCGGCCGGTCCCGTCGCACCGTCCTTTGACGTCGTGCGCGTCGAGGGCAATGGCTCGATCGTCGTTGCCGGCAATGCAGCGCCCAACGCAAAGGTCGAGATCCTCAACGGCACGACCGTGCTTGGCTCGACGGTTGCCGGTCCCGATGGCGCATTTGTCATCGTGCTGGACGATCCGCTGAAGCCCGGCGACTATACAATCGCACTGCGCGCGACCACGGGCGATGTCGTCACCCCTTCGGTGCAGACCGCTGTCGTTTCGGTTCCCAAGGATGCCGCCGGCCAGGTGCTGGCAATGGTCGAGGAGCCGGGCAAACCGGCCGAACTGCTCACCGTTCCGGCGCCCGAAACAAAGCCGGCTGCTCCGGCCGCCGCGCCGGCTGCTCCCGCAGCCGAAGCGCCCGCAACTGCTCCGGCACCAGCCGCCCCGGCACCTGCCGTCGTAGAAGCAGCACCGGCTCCTGCCGTGGTAGAAGCAGCACCGGCTCCTGCAGCGCCGGCGACGCCGCCCGCTGCAGGCGTGACCGAGCCCAAGATCGTCGTCGAGGCGGTCGAGATCGACGGCAGCAAGATCTTTGTCGCCGGTCTCGCCGATGCCGGCCGCAAGGTGCGCGCCTATGCCAACGATATCCTGCTCGGTGATGCGCAAACTTCGACGGACGGTCATTTCCTGGTCGAGGCGACGCGCGACATTCCGGTCGGCAGCTACACAATTCGTGTCGACGGCCTCGATACCGACGGTGTGACAGTTGTGGCCCGCGCAGCCGTGCCGTTCGAGCGCGAGCCCGGCGAAGCGGTCGCCGCCGTGGCACCCTCGGCGCCGAAGCCCGTTCAGCCCAAGCCGGCCGCACCTGCCGCCGCCGAGGCGCCGGCCGCGGCCGGGACGGCCCCGGCCACGACGCCTGCTCCCGCCACCGAGGCTCCGGCCGTTGTGGCGGAGGCGACGCCGCCAAGCGATGTGCCCGAGACCGTGGCGCCCAAGCTCGAACACGCCGACGGCGCCGTCATCATCCGCCGCAACGATACGCTGTGGCGGATCTCGCGGCGCGTCTACGGCCATGGCGTACGCTTCTCGACCATCTACCTCGCCAACCAGGACCAGATCAGTGATCCCGACCGCATCTGGCCGGGGCAGGTGTTCAAGGTCCCGGAAAAGTCGAAGGAAGGCGAGGCAGCCGACCTCAAGACGATGGGCGAGCAGGCAACGACAGCGCCGGCCAAGACCAACTAGATCCAAGGCCGTCCAGGTCGAAATCTACTGGTGTGCTGAGCCGCTCAGGTGCAGTTTGAATCCGATCATGTTCGGATCCCCCAGGTCGGGGCGTAGTTTCATGCTCGGAATCAAATAGTCGCCGCCATTCTGCCGGCGATAGGGGATGGGTTGCGTGGTCGCGAGCGTTCTCATCCTCTCGCGCAGGCGCTCGGCGGTGGGTTCGAAGTCGGCTTCACCGAAGCGGTCGACGCTGTAGACGACGAATGGCGGAAGGACGTCGTAGCCCGGGTAGTAGAGGATCCCGTGGTTGATCGGGAACAGCAGATCATCAATTGGTCCGTTGACGCCGCGAGGGGCATAGTGCTCCTCCCAGCCGCCGGCGGTCACGATCAACATTGCGCGCTTGCCCATCAAGGTTCCCTCGCCGTAGCGGTCGCCCCATCGTTTGTCGCTATGTTCGCCCACGCCGTAAGCGAAGCCGTAGGCAAAGACCCTGTCGACCCAGCCCTTGAGGATCGCCGGCATGGCAAACCACCAGAGCGGAAACTGGAGAATCAGGGCATCCGCCCATAGCAGCTTTGCGATCTCGGCCTTGACGTCCTCTGTCAGCGCGTCGGCCTCGAAAGACTTTTTTGACGCTGCGGCAGGCATCAGCCGCGCGCCCGGCGCCAAAACCGGAAAGTCGGCCCGATCAACCGCTGATTTCCAACCCTGGGCGTAGAGGTCCGTCACCCGCACTTCGTGGCCTTGTGCCTCGAGTTCTCTGATGGCGACGTCGCGGAGCGCGCCGTTGAGCGAGCGGGATTCGGGATGTGCGAAGACAAGTAGGATTTTCATGCGGGGGACTCCGGGGATTGAAAAACTGGTCCCTTAGCTAGGCAATATCGACGCAATCCGCTATATATTCGTAATGCATAAGATTGTGCCGAATAGTGGATAAATCGGACATCACCCTCGAACGCATGCGCACCTTCGTTCGCGTCGCGGAACGGGGCAATCTGTCCTTGGTTGCCGGTGAACTGGGTATCGGACAATCGACGGTCACGCGGCATCTGCAGGAACTCGAAGAGGCAGTGGGTGCGCCTTTGCTCAGCAGGACCACCCGGCGGGTCACGCTGACCGACGAGGGCAGCCGCTACTATGCCAACAGCGTCCAGATCCTGCGCCTTGTCGAGCAGGCCGGCGACGAAGCGCGGGGCGCACGTGGCGCGCCGGCCGGCACCGTCCGGATATCCTGTACTGCCGCTTTCGGGGTCTTGCACACCAGCCGACTCATCTTCGACTTTCAGGACCGATATCCCGACATCGGCGTTGACCTCAGCCTCAGCGATGAGCGTGTCGACCTCGTCAGGGAAGGTGTCGACATCGCGCTTCGGTTGGGGCCGCTCACCGACAGCTCATTGAGGCTGCGGGCCCTCGGCCTGTCACGGCGCCTGCTCGTGGCATCGCCGGATTATCTGGCGCAGCGAGGCAGACCGGCTATCCCGTCGGATCTGTCTGGACATGAGGGTATCCGGATGTCGAACGTGGCGGGGAGTGAAACTCTTGCCTTGCAGGGCGCCGGAGGCGAGCGCCATATGGTGCCTTTCGCGGGGCGCCTGCGTGTCGACCATGGGCTTGCCGCGCGCGAGGCTTTGCTCGCGGGTCGAGGGGTCGCACCGGCTCACCGATGGCTTGTCGACGATCTTTTGGCGGCGGGCCTGCTCGAGACGATACTGGATGATTATTCACTGCCGTCCGCCCCTTTGAACATGCTGATCGTCCCGGAGCGCGCGGGCGTTGCAAGGGTCCGCCTGATGGTCGACTTCCTGGCTGAGCGGATTGCCGGCATCCCGGGGATCGAGAAGTCCAGTCCAAAGCGTTAGCCGCTATCTGCTCTGCCCAGAAGAGTAGCTTGCAGCAGCGTCGACCATCGTTTATCGCCGATGGACGATGAGCGAATCCCTAGCTGAAATAGGTATGCCTGGCTGCGCCCCGGACAGCCGAGCCGTTGCCACCCGGCTGGCAGCACTTTCGCACCCGGCTCGGATCGAAATCCTGAAATACCTGTCCGCAAGCAACTCCTGCTGCTGCCGCGAGGTTGTCGACCGTTTCGATCTGGCGCAGTCCACTGTGTCACAACATTTGAAGATACTGGTCGAAGCCGGGCTGGTCCGGTTCGAACCCGACCGTCAGCGCTCGCGCTACGAGGTCGATCGTGCCGCACTTGCCGATGTTTCCGCGTCGGTGGCCGCGCTCGTCAATTCCTGCTGCTCCGGCCGCTAGACCATGATCCCGAAAAGTGGAGCCCGGTTCTCGGACGAGATCATGGTCAAAAAGACATAAGAAGAAGGCACAAGAAATGGCCGAAAAAACCGTCTCCGACTCCTCGACCTTCAAGACGCTGCTCAATTTGTGGCCCTATATGTGGCCGGCGGATCGCGCCGATCTGAGAGCCCGGGTCACATGGGCGACGCTTCTGTTGGTCGTCGCCAAGCTGACGCTGGTCGCCGGTCCCTATTTTTTCAAATGGGCGACCGACGCGCTGGCCGGCGACGCCAAATCGGTGCCGCCGCTGCCGAGTTTTCTGCTGGCGCCGGTCATGCTGGTCGTTGCCTACAATGTCGTGCGCCTGGTGCAACTTGGCTTCAATCAATTGCGCGACGCCTTGTTTGCCCGTGTCGGCCAATACGCGGTGCGCCAGCTCGCCTTCCGCACCTTCGTCCACATGCACCAACTGTCGCTGCGCTTCCATCTCGAGCGCCGCACCGGCGGCCTGTCGCGCATCATCGAGCGCGGCACCAAGGGTATCGAGACGATCGTGCGCTTCATCATGCTCAACACGGCGCCGACCATCCTCGAATTCGCGCTGACCACCGGCATCTTCGCCTACACCTATGGCTGGAAATACGTAGTCGTCGTCGCGGTCACCGTCTGGGTCTATGTCTGGTTCACGGTCCGCGCCAGCGACTGGCGCATCTCGATCCGCCGCGACATGAACGACAGCGACACCGATGCCAACACCAAGGCAATCGACTCGTTGCTCAATTACGAGACGGTGAAATATTTCAACAATGAGGGCATGGAAGCCGAGCGCTTCGACCGCTCGATGGCACGCTACGAGGTCGCAGCGACCCGGATCTGGACCTCGCTCGGCTGGCTGAACTTCGGCCAAGGCATCATCTTTGGCCTCGGCACCGTCATCGTCATGTGCATGTCGGCGCTGGAAGTGCAGGCCGGCACGCAGACGGTCGGCGACTTCGTCTTCATCAATGCCATGCTGATGCAGCTGTCGGTGCCGCTCAATTTCATCGGCTTCATCTACCGCGAAATCCGCCAGGGGCTGACCGACATCGAGCAGATGTTCGACCTTCTGGATGTGCCGCAGGAGATCGTCGACAAGCCGGACGCGAAGCCACTTACTGTCAGCGCCGGCAAGGTCGAGTTCCGCGACGTGCATTTTTCCTATGACCCCAACCGCAAGATCCTGAAGGGCATCAGCTTCGAGGTGCCGGCCGGCAAGACCGTGGCCATTGTCGGGCCCTCGGGCGCCGGCAAGTCGACCATCTCGCGGCTTCTGTTCCGCTTCTACGACGTCCAGTCCGGCCAGGTGCTGATCGACGGCCAGGATATCAGGGACGTGACGCAGGAGAGCCTGCGCGGAGCGATCGGCATGGTGCCGCAGGACACCGTACTGTTCAACGACACCATCGCCTACAACATCCGCTATGGCCGCATCGGCGCCAGCGAGGAGGATATGCAGAAGGCCGCCGAACTCGCCCAGATCGGCCCGTTCATCGAGCGATTGCCTGACGGTTACAAGTCGATGGTCGGCGAACGCGGGCTAAAACTTTCGGGCGGCGAGAAGCAGCGCGTGGCGATCGCCCGCACCATCCTGAAGGCGCCGCCGATCCTGATGCTCGACGAAGCGACCTCGGCGCTCGACAGCCACACCGAACAGGAAATCCAGGCCGCGCTCGATCTGGTCAGCCGTGGCCGCACCACCATCGTCATCGCCCACCGCCTGTCGACGGTGATTACCGCTGATGAGATCATCGTGCTGCAGGACGGCCAGATCGCCGAGCGCGGCACCCATGCCGAGCTGATGCGCAAGCATGGCCTCTACGCCTCGATGTGGGACCGCCAGCGCGAGGCGACCGAGGCCGAGGAGCGCCTACGCATCGCCCGCGAGGGCGACGAGCTTGGCGTTGTCGTTCGTCGACGAACGTCGGAGGTGAATTGACACCGTTTCCTTCTCCAACGAGGGGAAAAGAGAAAATTTCCGCTTGACCTCAACTTAAGTTGAGATCGTAGGCCGTTCTTGGAGCCCGCCAACTAGCGTGTTTAAAAAACGGAGCAATCGAATGAGCGAGACAAATCAGACTGTTGACGGGGGCAGCGTGTTCAGGGTGGACAAATTCGTCGTCCCGGCCGCCGCTCGCAAGGAGATACTCGCCAAGGTCCGGACGACGCATGAATTGCTGCGTCTGCAACAAGGCTTTGTGCAGGATTTCCTGCTCGAGCAATTCTCAGGCCCAGGCGAATTCAACCTCGTCACCATCGTCGAATGGGAGAGCCAGGCGGCCGTCGACAACGTCGTGCCGATCGTCAAAGCCGCGCACGAGCGCATCGCCTTCAACCCGCAGGAGACGATCGCCCGGCTCGGCGTTCGCGCCGACATCGCCAACTATCAGAGGGTTCCCGGGCTGTAGCAAGGCTGCTACCGCCAGCCGATGCCAGGTGCCGGCGCTTCGACGCTGAGCACCTGGCCGGTGCGGGCTTCAGAAGCCTTCGGATTTGGGATCATGGACGGGCAACCTTTTCCGGCGCCTTGAACCGTCGGTGTCCCGAATTCTGCCGACAACGACACCGACCTAGCAAGCGGATCGCGACCCCTGCCGGCGCACCCAATACGGCCTTCCCTATTGTTGCGTTGCGGCGAGGGGGGCTTTCGGCTATTGAGGCCGGACTTGAAACGGAGCCTGTTTATTACCGATGAGCCTTGTCGATACGGTCAAGAACGCGTTCGTACCGATCCATCGCGAGGGCTATCCCTTCATCGCAGCCTTTGGCGCGGCGACGCTTTTCCTCGGTTATTTCTCCTCGATCCTGTTCTGGATCGGTCTGATACTGACGGCCTGGTGCGTCTATTTCTTTCGCGATCCCGAGCGCGTCACGCCGGTAGATGACCGCCTGGTGGTCAGCCCCGCCGACGGCATCATCTCGGCGGTCGGACCCGCCGTGCCGCCGCGCGAACTCGGCCTCGGCAATGTCGAGATGACCCGCATCTCGGTGTTCATGAACGTCTTCTCCTGCCACGTGAACCGCGCCCCGGTGCGCGGCCGTATTGCGAAAATCGAACATCGGCCGGGCAAATTCCTCAATGCCGAACTGGACAAGGCCAGCACCGAGAACGAGCGCAACGGCCTGGTCATCGAGAGCCCCAATGGCACGGTCGCGGCCGTCCAGATCGCCGGCCTGGTGGCGCGCCGCATCGTCTGCTGGGCCGAGGCCGGCGGCTCGATCGGCACTGGCGAGCGTTTTGGCCTGATCCGCTTCGGCTCGCGTGTCGATGTGTTCCTGCCCCTGACCGCGACGCCGCGCGTTGCAGTCGGCCAGACGGCGGTTGGCGGCGAAACCGTGCTGGCCGAATTCGGCGGTGTTGCCGGCACGCCTCTTGTTCGGGTTTCCTGACCGGTGGGCACGCAATACAAAAAGTTCGAGGCCCATGCCAGCGGCGGTCCGCGCATCCGCGAAATCCCGATGCGCATGGTGCTGCCCAATCTGGTCACCGTGCTCGCCATTTGCGCCGGCCTGTCCGGCATCCGCTTCGGCTTCGAAGGCCGCTTCGAGCCGGCGGTGGTGATGGTGCTGCTTGCAGCCTTCCTCGACGGCATTGACGGCCGCTTGGCGCGGATGCTGAAGGCGACATCCAAATTCGGCGCTCAGATGGATTCGCTGGCCGACATCGTCAATTTCGGCGTGGCGCCGGCTCTGGTGCTCTATGCCTTCCTGCTCGACCGCGCCGGTTCGCCGGGCTGGATCGCGGCACTGCTGTTCGCCATCGCCTGCGGGCTGCGCCTCGCCCGTTTCAACGTGCTCGATGACGAGAAGGCCGATCGCCCCATATGGCAGTCCGAATATTTCGTCGGCGTGCCGGCGCCGGCTGGCGCCGTGCTGGTGATGCTGCCGCTTTATCTCTATTTCCTGCGCACAGGTCTGGAGCCCAGTCGTCCAGCAGCCTTCGTCGCCACCGGCTTCACCATCCTGGTCGCTTTCCTGCTGGTCAGCCGGCTGCCTGTCTATTCCGGCAAGAGCCTGAGAATCCCGGGCGACAAGGTGTTGCCGATCATCCTGGGTGTCGTCCTCTACGTGCTCCTGTTGATGACCTATCCCTGGTACACGCTGACCGCTTCGGTCGCCGGCTACCTGATCTTCCTGCCGTTCAGCGTGCGCGCCTATTCGAAGCGCGCCAAGCTGGAGGGCGAGAAGGTGCCGCCTTCGGATATAGGTTAGAACCTACGCTTTCGTCATCCTAGGGCGAAGCAGGAGCGAAGCGACGTTGCGAAGACCCTGGGATCCATGCCGTGACCTCAGCCAAAAAGCGCAACGGACGAGAACTGGCAATCGCTTGGCGCCGGTCGCCTTCTGAATGGCCGCGCGTGACGTGAATGTCACGGAATGGATCCTAGGGTCTGCGCCGCGTCGCTTCGCTCCTTGCTTCGCCCTAGGATGACGACCGCGAGGTATTTACGCCGCGACGCCGAGCCCCAGCCTGTCGATCGCCAGCTTTCTCGTCGACACATAGTCGGTCTTGCCGGATCCCAGCACCGGGATTTCCTCGACCTTAACGATGTCGTTCGGCACCATCAGTTCGGCAGCACCCGCCTGTTTGCCGAATTTGCGCAATTCGTCGGGATTGGCGTCGTCGGCGGTGGTGACCAGCACGATGCGCTCGCCGCGCCTCTTGTCGGGCACGGCCACAGCCGCGTGGTGCTCTTCCGGCCACAGCGACTGCACCAGCATCTCCACCGCACCCAGCGACACCATCTCGCCGGCGATCTTGGCGAAGCGCTTGGCGCGTCCGCGAATGGTGATGAAGCCTTCGCGGTCGACGGCAACGATGTCGCCGGTGTCGTGCCAGCCGGTCAGCGGCTGCAATTCACCGGGGCGGTCCGCGGTCATGTAGCCCATCATCAGGTTCGGTCCGTCGAGCCACAATTGGCCGGCGTCGGAGATGCCGTCGACCGGCTCGAGCTTCATGCGCATGGCCGGCAGCAGCCGACCCACCGTGCCGTCGCGGCCATGGATTGCGGTGTTGACGGCAACCACGGGTGCCGCCTCCGTCAGCCCGAACCCTTCGATGATTTCGGCTTGGAAGCGTTCGCGGTAGACGCGGCGGGTTTCCGGCTTCACCGCCTCGGCGCCGGCGACGACGAAGCGCAGGCTGGAAAAATCACCGTCCTTGGCGGTGCGCGCATAGTTGGCGAGGAATGTGTCGGTGCCGAACATGATGGTCGGTTTTACCTTGCGCGCAACCTCGGGAATGATCTTGTAGTGCAGCGGCGAGGGGTAGAGGAACAGCTTTACCCCGGTGACCAGCGGCAGGATGGTGCCGCCCGTCAGGCCGAACGAATGGAACACCGGCAGCACGTTGAGCAGGATGTCGGCGGGCGAGATGGTGATCCGCGCCTCGGCCTGCATGGCGTTGGCGTAAAGGTTCTTGTGCGACAGCACGACCGCTTTCGGCGTGCCTTCCGAACCGGAGGTGAACAGGATCACCGCCGGCTTGGCCGCATCCTGCCGCTGCAGCGGCCAGCGCCACAGCAAGGCGGCGGCAAGGTTGTCCAATGTGGTTACGCTTTCCCGCACATCCTCCAGCCAAAGCAGCCTGGCGCCGCCCTTTTCGACCGCCGCGACGATATCGGCAAGGTCGGCCTTCTCGACGAACGCGCGGGACGAAATCACGGTCCTTATCACCGCCGTGCGCACGGCCGCGGTGACGCTCGCCGGCCCGGCCGTATAGTTGATCATCGCCGCCACCCGGCCGGCCGACAGAAGGCCGGTGAGCGACAGCACGACGCCATTGGCGTTGGGCAGCATCACACCGACCGCTTCGCCCGGCGCCGTGACGGCCTCGAAGCGCCTGCCCAGGACGCGGGCGCCGATGAACATCTTGCGGTAGCTCAACGCACCCAAGATGACGTCTTCTATGATCGTGTGCGAAGCGCCGACGCGGTCGGCGGCATCGCGCATGGCCAGGAACAGGCCACGATCGAGGTTGGTGCCGAAGAGCCGCGCCTCGGCGACACGGTCGAACAGCGCGTTGGTGTTCGAGGCCTGCTCGGGATTGCGCGCCACCAGTTCGGCGATGGTCATCGGCTCCAGCACGCTGATCGACAGCTGCGGAAACCAGTGTCGTGGTGCCTTGTCCGCGGGCGTCAGCGACACCGGCAGGCTGCGCGCGCCGCCGACGAAGATCGGCACGATCTTGGCATCGGCCTGCATGGCGATGCGGGTGACGGCACGAAACAGCCGAAACGTCTTGACGTCGGGCTCGACCGCATCCGGCAAATAGACAGCGAGCCGGCCCTTGCCCTTCAGCACCCGCACCAACCGGCGGCTGACGAAGACATGTTCGGCGTTGAAGGCGATGGTGCGGCCAAGCTCGCGCCAAGGTTCGAGCCACGGCGAGCGCGCCGAGACCTCATCGAGAATATGCAGCGTGTCTTCCGGCAGCAGCGACAGCATCAGCGCCGGCTCGAAGCGCGATTGATGCGAGATGACGTAGATGACTGGGGCCTGCGCCTTGCGGGCGATCCTGATGCGGCTATCTCCGATCCGGTAGGCGAGCTTGAACGGCACATAGAGCAGCGCCTGGGTGAAGCGCAGGCCGAGGCGGAATTTTTCCGCCACGCCGATCAGCAGCCAGGCCAGAACAAGACCCGCAAGCAGCGCCAGTGTCAGGATCATGCCGCGTCTCTCCCAACGTTTTTAGCATCTCGGCTCTTTGCGGCCGTGTCGGCCAGAACCTAGACGATGTGGGAGCAAGGTCAATGCGGAGCTTTTGCTTCCCTTGGTGCGGGAAGCTGCTTCTCACGCCGCCTGCAGCCGTCCACTGATGAAACGAAATTCCTGCGTCTTGCCGCCATAGCCGTAAGCGGCTGCCGGCACTTCATGCACGAAGGCGTAGCTCTCCTCGTGCACTGCGCCCAGCAGACGGCCGAAGGCTGCGAAGATCGCCTTCAGATAGGCTTCCAGCTCGAGCTTGGTGTTGGTGCCGTCGACCACCTTGATATCAAGCCAGAACGTGTTGGTGCCGTGCTCGGCCAGCGACTTGCCGCCGGCGAACCAGTGCTGCGGATCGACATAGGACACGGCAACTGCCGTGATCGTCGGGTCCTTGCGCAGCTGCGTCGCGGTGATTTCCGTGGCCTCCTTTGCGATGCGAGCGGAAAGCGCCGCGTCAGGCTTGCCGGTGACGCTGACGTTGATGATGGGCATTTTTCTTCTCCTTGGCTTGAGCGGCGTCCGATCGCCGTTGAAACAACCATGCCATCATCTTTAGGTCAAAAAAATCGAATTGTTTTTAACTGAAGATTCGATAAGATCGAAGTATGGAAACACTGGATCCCGATCTGCTCCGAACCTTCCTTGCTTTCGTCGACAGCGGCTCGCTGGCCCAGGCGGCTGCAAGCGTTGGCCGCTCGCCCTCGGCGGTGACCGCCCAGATGCAGCGGCTGGAGGAAATCGTCGGTGAGCCGCTGCTGGCGCCGCAAGGGCGAGGACGCGGCTTGACCCCTGCAGGCGAAGACCTCGTCGGCCATGCTAGGCGGATCCTTGCCGCCCATCGCGAGGCATGGCTGGCGCTTAAGGGCGCCCGCGCTGCCGGACGCGTCGCCATCGGCACGACACAGGATTTCGCCGACAGCGGCCTGCCGGATCTGCTGCGTGCCTTCGCCGGCAGCCATCGGCGCGTCAGGATCGAACTGCGGGTCGGCCGCTCCGCCGAACTGGCGCAGGCGCTGCAGTCTGGCGGCCTCGATCTGGCGATCGTCATGCGCCAGGCGGCAGCGCCGGACGAAGTCGGTGTGCTGCGCGAGCCGATGATATGGCTATGCTCACAAAAGGGGCTGGCCACGCGGCAGGAGGAACTGCCGCTGGCGCTGCTCGACCCATATTGCGGTTTTCGCGAAGCAGCACTTGCCGCACTCGATGCTGCCGGCCGCCGCTATCATATTGCTGCCGGCAGCGCCAGCCTGGCCGGCCTGCGCACGGCGGTGAACGCCGGTGTCGCGCTGACGCTGCGAACGGCCCGCTTTGCCCATTCCGGCATTGTCGAGGCACCGCGCGAGCTTGGCCTGCCACAGGTTCCAATGGCTGAGTTCGCCATCCGGCTGCGCGCTGGCGCCGATGGTCCGGCGGGCGATCTGGCGGCCCTGCTCGGCGGTAACCTTGCCCTGTCGGGCGGTTGAATGAAGAAAAAGCCGACCTTACGGTCGGCTTGGGGGCAAAGAAAAAGCCGACCTTACGGTCGGCTTGGAGTAGGACGGGCCGAGGGGTTTGGGGGGACTTGGGGATGGCCCGTCGCAGCAATAATGCCTGACCCGGATGATGGTTCCGTGACCGCGTCACTTTTTTAAGAAATATTTGATGCTAAGCGTTGCGAGCGGGCCATCAGCCAATCCCGCCCCGCATGGGCAAACACCGCACACAACACGATGACGCCGCCGATCATGCTGGCGGCTGGGGCAATCTCGCCCAGGAACAGGAAGGCAAACAGGATCGCGAACGGCACTTCGGCCGAGCCGAGCAGCCCGGATTCGGCCGGCGGGATGAGCCGCGCGCCCTCCGTCCACAGGATCGAGGAGAGTGCGAAGGACGCGCCGAAAGTGGCGAGCAGAACGGCGTCCCTTGGCGAAACCGCCAGCGGATCGGCGACGAACCAGCCGAGCACGAACAACAGGAAAGCCGAAACCGCACCGGCCCACACCACGGGCGTGTCGCGGAAGGCGCGCACCATGATCATGTAGAGGCCGCTGCCGATGGTCATCAGCAGTGCCAGTCCGTCGCCGAACAGATTGCCGGTGCCGAAGCCGGACCAGACCATGATCGCCACGCCGCACAGTGACACGGCGGCGGCGACCATCGTCTGCAACCGGAAGGGTTCGCGCGTCAGAACCCAGGCCAGCAGCGCGGTAACGAAAGGTGCTGTGGCATAGATGACGGCGACATTGGCAACGAAGGTGAACTTGAATGCCGATATGAAAGCGATGCTGGCGAGAGCCCCTTCCACCGCCAGCAGCCAGCCGCGCCAGCCAAGCCGCAGGCTATCACGCCCGCCGGAGCGGTGGCGCCGCCACAGCACATAGAGGCTGACCAGGATCGAGCCGACGAAGCCGCGCCAGCAGATGATGGTCAGCGGGTCGGCATGGATCGATTTTGTCAGAACGCCAGTGAGGCCGAAGACGGCCGCCGAGGATGACACCAGGATGATGCCCAGCGTGCGCTCCGCGGTGGTGTCGGCGGTGGCTGCAATATCAGTCATACGGCAAGCCTACGCCGTTCAGTCCTGACATCGTAGTGTCAGCAGTGATGGCGATCCACATCATAGGCGTTTGCGGAAATGCTCGGTGCCGACGATCAACAGGCCGGCGGCGACGATCAGGGCAGCGCCCAGGAACACTTCGCGACGCGGCACGTCGCCCCAGATCGCAAAGCCGAGTGCGAATGCCCACAACAGCGAGGTGTATTCCAGCGGAGCGAGGACCGAAGCCGGTGTGCGCTTCATGCCTTCGAAGAGAAGGTATTGTGCCAGGCCGCCGAGTGCGCCGACGCTGGCAAGGAGCAGCAACTGAGCCCCGTCCGGTGTCCGCCACCACAACAACGCCGGTACCGCCGAAAACAGCAGGAAATAGAAATTGTTGAGCAGGAGTTGGATCATCGAGCGCTCGGCAAGGGCGGTTTTGCGCAAGAGTACGATGGCGATGCCCCACAAGAAGGCGGCCGCCAGCACCAGCAGCACCGGCACGGACAGGCCGAGATGAGTCGGATCGCAAGCGATGAACACGCCGGCAAAGCCGATCAGCACCGCCAGCCAGCGCAGCATCGGCACCTTTTCGCCGAGCAGGAACACCGAAAGCACGGTGACAATGATTGGGGCCGCGTAATAGACGGTGGTCAGTTCGGCCAGCTGCAGGCTGCGCGCCGCGTTGTAGTAGCAGAGCCACGCAGCAAGCGTGAAGGCACTGCGCACCAGCATCGGCCGCACGATCGGCGAGCGCATCGTGTCAGCAAACAACTGTCGTCCGCCGATCGCCGCGCACGCACCCAGAATGGTGATGCTGCGGAAGAACATGATCTGCCAGACGCTCATGCCGACGACCAACAGCTTGATCGAAGCATCCTGTGTCGAAAACAGCAGATAGGCCGCACCGGTCAGCAGGATGCCTGCAAGAACCCGCTCGCGTGTTTCGAGAATGGCGATATCGGCCATAAGGCGCGTGGGACCAAAATTGCCGGAGCGGCAGAAATGCTGTGAGGAGCGACACAAGGGAACTGTGAATTCAGCTCCCTTGGCGCCAAGCTATACGGGCGAAAACCGCTGCGGCGCTACGCCAGCCCGGTGCTTATGTTGGGGCAGGGGTCCATGGCGAGTTGCACTGTCGCCAAGCCTATTGCGTCGCCTGGTAAAGCTCCGAAGCGGCCTCTTTCAGGGCGCGCCGACCATCGGATCGGAAATACATCATGTGCCCGCCCTCGACGACATCGAGACGGATAGGCTTGGCATTGGCGAGCGACGGGATCTGGTTCACCAGGTAGCGCGAGGCGAGGTAAGGCGTGACCAGGTCGGTGTAGCCGTTGACGATCACGACGCCGAGCGAGGGGTTCAGCGAGCGTGCTCGCTGCAGATCGTCCATTACCCCGGCATAGCCTTGCCGTGACGCGCTGGTCCCGTAGTCCCAATTATGGCTGATTTCGCCATTGAGCAGCCGATAGCTGACATCGGTGCGGAAATGCAGTTCGTCGCTGATATAGCCGACGAACGCCGACGTCAGCGCCGGCACGCTGCGGTCGAGCACCGGATCCGGGCCGGCGATGCGAGCGCTCTCGGGCGCGATGTCGGCCGTGCCGATCGTGGCGTCATAGGGGCTGAGCACCTTGCCGCTGGCGCGGGCGAACTCCCTTGCGAACAGGCCGGTGGGAATGCGGGCGGAGTTCCGCTGCACCAGGTCGAGCGGCAGGCCGGTGATGTCAGCCACGCGTTGACTGGCCAGCCGCCTGCCTTGCTCCAGTCCGCTGGTGAGCGCCGTAAGGTAATCGCCCATCGCATAATGTTCGACGTCTGCCAGCTTCTCCCGCAATGCATCGCCGCTGACGCCTTCGGCGCGCAGGCGCACCGCCGCCAGTGAAGGCAGTTCGAGCGCCCAATGCAGCGGCTCGAATTCGTCGGGCTGCACCAGCGTGAACTCCAGCGCCGGGGAGATCAGCACGATGCCGTTCGGACTGATGCCGATATCTTCCTGCAATGTCCTGGCGAGCAGCGCCGCGCGGAACCCGCCATAGCTTTCACCGGCAAGGAACAGCGGCGACCCGGTGCGGCCGTTCTGCGCGAGATAGAGCCGGATGAAGGCGCCAATCGAGCTGGCATCCTGGTTGACGCCCCAGAAATCGCGCGTGTCCTGCCCCGGTGCCTCGCGGCTATAGCCGGTTCCCACCGGATCGACGAAGACGAGATCGGTCATGTCGAGCCAGCTGTCGGGATTGTCGATCAGTCTTTGCGGTGACGGCAGGAATTCGCCGTCGGCTCCCATTGCGATTATACGCGGGCCGAGCGCGCCGATGTGCAGATAGGCGGACGCTGCTCCAGGGCCGCCGTTGAACACGAAGGTGATCGGCCGCTGCGGGTCTTTGGCCCCGCTTGCCGGCGGCTCCAGCGTGTAGGCGACATAGAAGATCTCCGCCGTGACGTCGCCCTTGCCGGAAAGCAGCGACAGGGTGGCGGCTTTTGCCTGGTAATCCAGCTTTCTTCCGGCCAGCGTGATCGAATGGTTGGTTGTCTGCGGCGGCGGCAGCAGGGACAGAACGCCGCCCGAGGGCGCCGGCCGCTCCGCTGTTTCAGCCAGGACGGGCTGCGCCAGGACGGCAAGCATCGGCAGGATAAGGCAGATCAGTTTCAGCTTGACCGGCATGATGGCTCCGCGACAACGACTCCCGCATAGGTATGGCCGAGAGGTTCGAAGTCAAAGGAAATGGCTGTTTTGAACTTCTAACGGCTTGCGCTACTGTGAGCCGGAATGCAGTCGAACGTTTCCCTCGATCAGTTTGGACGCTGGAGCGGCGGTGTGGCCGCTGCGGCCGTTGCCGCGACTCCCGAAGAATTGTCGGCTCGCTTCACGGCAGCGGCGAGCGAGTTGCTTGGCTCCGACCGCGCCTATGTCGGCTTTTACCGTCGCGATATCACGTCCCTGACCATCGACGATGCCGGCCCCGATCGCTGGAACCGCGACTACGATGCACGACTGTATCGCCAGGATCCCTTCTTCCAGAGGTTCGCCAGCACAAGGCAGGATTTCCTGTTGCCGCTGTCGGCACTCCGCAATGGCGACTTCCAGCGCACCCCCTACTATCGCGAATTCTTCGGCCCTTCCGACAGTTTCGACGAGATTACCGGCGTCTTCAATCTCGACGGGCTGACCGCTGGCTATGTCACTTTTCTCAGGCGAAACGGGGCAGAACCGTTTGGCGAGCAGGATTTGGCAACGGCTTGCGCGGCAAGCAGCGCGACAAGGCTCATTTTGGAAAGATTGCTTCATCTGTGCCGCTTCCGGCACAAGGGCGCCGCAATCGGTGACGCTCGCTCGCGGCTGAGCAGGCGCGAGGCCGAGATTGCGCGGCATCTGGTCGATGGCGGCAATGCCAAGAGCATTTCGCGAAGTCTCGCCGTCTCGCCCGGCACCGTCCGCAACCACATCAAACAGATCTACCGCAAGCTCGGCGTGCACTCCCAGGTCGAGCTGCTGGCGACCCTCCGCGACGTCGCTCGGGATTGACGGCTTCCGAGCGGCGCTAAAAGCGCTCCGCGCTTTCCCGGAAAAACCGCTGCGCACTTTTCCCGGAATTGCTCTATTGCCCCGTCACGATGCGCGTCCACATGCGGTTTTGTGATCGCAGCAGCTTTGGGTCGTTGTTGTCCACCACAAACAGCTTGGCCTTCACGGCATCAGGCGGAAAGACCCCGGGATCGCTGGCTATCGCCTTGTCCATCAGCGGCAGGGATTCCGGTATCGCATTGGCGTAGGAGACATAGCTGGAATTGGCCGCGGCGATATCGGGCCGCAGATTGAAGTCGATCCAGGCCTGGGCGTTGTCGGGATGCGGCGCATCTTTCGGCACCGCCATCGTATCGAAGTTGATGAGCGTGCCTTCCCTGGGAATGAAATAGGCGATCTCCAGCTTCTTCACGGATTCCGCCGCACGGGTCCTTGCCTGGAGGATGTCCCCCGACCAGCCCAGCACCACGCAGATGTCGCCGTTGGCGAGGTCGTTGATGTATTTGGACGAATGGAAATAGCGGATGTAGGGCCGCACCTTGCCCATCAGGTCCTCGACCTTGGCGAGGTCGTCGGGACTGGTCGATTTGGGGTCGATGTGAAGATAGTTCATCGCCATCGGGATGACTTCCGCCGGCGCATCGATCATGGCCACGCCGCAATCGGAGAGTTTTTTGACCACGTCCACGTCGAAGACCATGGCGAAGGAATCCGTCGGCGCGTCCGGCAGCCTCTGCTTCACCGCGGCGACGTTGTAGCCAATGCCGTCGGTGACGGCCATATAGGGCACGGCATGCAGGTTCTGCGGGTCGGCGCCCGCGATCAGCGCCAGGGCCTGCGGATCGATCTTCGAATGGTTGGCAAGCTTCGATTTGTCGAGTTCCAGGAACGCCCCCGCCTTCACCTGGTTCTTCAGGAACGGATAGGCTGAGGGGTAGACCACGTCATATCCCGAGCCGCCGGTGAGCAGCTTGGTTTCAAGCACCTCGTTGCCGTCATAGACATCGTAGCGAACCTTGATGCCCGTCTCCTTCTCGAATTTCTCGGCCGTGTCCTGCGCGATGTAGTCGGACCAGTTGTAGACGTTGACGATCTTTTCCTCGTCAGCCGAAGCCGCATTTGCGCAGATGCCGCAGGCAAGCAGGGTTGAGAAGATCAGAGCGCGCATAAATGTCCTCCGTTTTCGCTATCTGTTTTGGGCATGCCCCGTCCCTCAACGCCGTTGCGGGGCATAGACCGGCAAGGTGATGCAGGCGACATTGCCGCCACCCAGCAGGATCTCGCGTGAGTTTTCGATGCCGACTATCTTGTGGTCGGGAAACAGCTCGGCCAGCGTCTGCTTGGCTTTCACATCGAGATCGCAGCCGAACTGCGGTACCACCACGACGCTGTTGCCCGGATAGTAGTTGATGTAGCTCGCCGCGATCCGGTTTCCGGCCGGTCGCGCCCAGGTCGAATCCAGCCGGTCCACGCTGTCGCTTTCTTCCGGCGTCATCTCGATCGGCAAGGGGTGGGGCAGCCGGTGAACTTCCAGCGGGCGGTCGCGCGCGTCGCGGGCCGAACGCAACACCTCTTCGGCTTCCCGTACGATCTCATATTGCGGATCCTCCCGATTGTCGGTCCAGCTCAGCACGACGACCCCGGGGCGCACGAAACAGCAGACGTCGTCGACATGGCCGTCGGTCTCGTCGAAGGCGAGGCCGCGTGGCAGCCAGATGACGGTGTCGACACCGAGATAGTCGCCGAGCTGGCGTTCCACCTCGGTCTTGCCGAGGTGGGCGTTGCGATTTCGGTTGAGCAGGCATTGCTCCGTCGTGATGAGCGTACCTTGGCCATCACATTGCAACCCGCCACCCTCGGCGATCAGAGGTGCGCGGTAGCGATCCATGTTCTCGATTTCGAGCACTTTTTGCGCCGCCAGGTCATCCAGGTCCCATGGCGAATAGAGGCCACCGTCGAAACCGCCATAGGCGTTGAAGATCCAATCGACGCCACGCACGTCGCCTTGATCGTTGACGACGAAATTGGGACCGCTGTCGCGCAGCCAGGAATCGTTGGTGGACATCTCCACGACCCGCACATGACCGGGCAATCGCGCTCGGGCATTCTGCCACTGGCGAGCAGAGGCCACCACCGTCACCGGCTCGCTTTGCGCGATCGCCGCGGCGACATCCACGAACAGCTTTTGCGCGGGCTTGGCGCCGAGGCGCCAGGTGTCCGGTCGCTCCGGCCAGATCATCCAGCAGCCTGATTTGAGTTCGAATTCGCCGGGCGCGCGAAACCCATCCTGTTTCGGCCTTGTCGAAAGGGTACGGGGCATCTTGGGACCGCCGGGAAATGGAGTGATGACTTGCCCGGATCAGACGTTTTTGGGACCTTGTCCGTCAATGTCCCATTTGGGATATCGGTGTTGGCGGCTGTCTCCTGTTGCGGAACGGCATTGCCTTCCCACGGTGATCGGCGCAAATCTCGACCGGACGGCGTATGCCGGTGACGCAAGCAGTCGACGAAAGGGGAAAGCGGATGGATGCGACCGAACTGAAGGCCATGCAGGCGCCGCTGAAGCAGGCCTATCGTGACGATGCTTCGCAGGCTCTGATCACGCTTCGCGCCAGGGGCTCGATCGATGACCAGTCGGTTGCCTGCAAGGTGGAGACGGGCAGGGCGCTCGCCATCGCCGGCCTGCATCCGGCAACAGGCGGCTCAGGGCTTGAACTCTGCTCGGGCGACATGCTGCTGGAAGCGTTGGTCGCCTGCGCCGGGGTGACGCTGAAGGCGGTGGCGACGGCGCTCGAGTTCAAGCTCGGCGCCGCCACGGTGGAAGCCGAAGGCGATCTCGATTTTCGCGGCACGCTCGGCGTTGCCAAGGATGCACCGGTCGGCTTTCGCGCCATCCGGCTCAATTTCACCCTCGACACCGCTGAGCCGCAGGAGCGGATAGACTCGCTGCTGAAGCTGACCGAGCGTTATTGCGTGGTATTCCAGACCATCAGCCAGAAGCCGGAGCTGACGGTCAGCGCACGCCGCTGATGCTTACTGCGCTGACGGTTCTTCGGCGTCGCCCTCGTCAGTGAATGGCGAGGCGCTCGGCACGCATTGTACAGACCAGCCGGCCGGTGTCGGCTGTTTCTGATACTCGGTGATGGCGGCGGTGCACTGTTCGCGCTTGTCGAAGGTGCTGGGCAGCACGACCATGCCGCCTTGCGGGCCGGCGATTACCAGATACCAGACCAACGCTGCTGCGGTCGTAGCCATGGGGATTTCCTCATTCTGCCAGTGGGCGCTTGTTGTGGGAGTCGCTGTGATCCTTACCAACTCCACGGAAATGACGAAAGCATGACGGCGGCGCAGCCTTCCATCGTCACATCACAGCCGCGTGATGGGACGATGGGTTCCAGCCCAAATTTCGAAGCCCAATCGGCTCAGTTGGTGGCAAAACAATAGAACAGGCCGTCGCCACCGGTGCCCTTCAGCGCCTCCTGACTGCAGCCGCCGCGCGAGGCATGCGAGGAATTCCAGGATTTGGCGGCTGCCGAATCGTCGAGGCCCGTGCGGTCATGATGGCCCATCATAGCGGCGCCTTCCGCCCCGCTCATCGTCCAGTCGCCGCAGGTCTGGTCGGCGATCCTGGTGCCGTCGGGCTTGGAGCCGGTCAGCACGTCGTGGCGGTTGGGCGTGTCGCCGCGGCCGTTGACCGCTTCGCCTTTCTCGTTGAGCGCTGTCTGCTTGGTGATGCCGTTGGCATCGCTGTGCAACGAGGCGACATGGTCGGCGATCTTGACGCCCTTTGCGTTCACCCATGGCCCCTTGCCGATGCGGTCGCGGGCGTCGGTGTCGCTGGTCGACAGATAGGCGGCCCAACTTTTGCCGGTGACGCCGGCGGCTTCCGCCAGCGACGCGCAATGCGCGTCGGCGCCCTTGAGGCCGCCGAGGTCGGCACCCTTGCCGGAACCGACACTGGTGACGAAGAAGCTCATCTTGCCATCTTGCGAGAGGGCTGCGCCGACTGTGGCGGCGAGGGCGGCCGCGATGGCCGTGGTGGCAACGAGAACAAGTCTGCGCATGTCGATCCTCCAGTTCGAATGGTTACGTCAGAGGAAACGTTGCCGGAGGCCTATTTAATCCATCTCGCAGTCAAGTTTTATTCCGGCTGGCGATAGGCGACGAAGCGATTGTGCTTGGCCTGGAAGATCAATCCGGTCTCTTTCAGCTCCGGCCTGGCCAGCGGTACGATGCGTTTGGCGATCTCGGCGGGGTGCGGCAACGTCTCGGGATCTTCGCCCGGCACTGCCTGGGCACGCATGGCGGTGCGGGTGGCGCCGGGGTCGGCGGCGTTGACCCGGAGCGGCAGGCTCTGCGTCTCATGCGCCCAGGAGCGCATCATCGTCTCCACCGCGGCCTTGGAGGCCGCGTAGGGCGCCCAGAAGGCACGCGCCGAGTGCGCTGCGTTGGAAGACAGGATGATCGCTCGTCCAGCATCGGAGAGCCGCAGCAGGGGGTCGACCGAGCGGATCAGCCGCCAGGTCGAGGTGACGTTGATGGTCATCACCTTCTCGAAGGTTTTTGCTTCGACATGACCGATCGGCGAAATGACGCCGAGCACGCCGGCATTGGCGACGAGAATGTCGAGCTTGCCCCAGCGTTCGTGGATGGCGCCGCCCAGGCGGTCGATACCGGCCATGTCGGCGAGGTCGAGCGGCACCAGTGTCGCCTGGCCGCCGGCCGCCTTGATCTGGTCGTCGAGCTCTTCCAGTCCTCCGACAGTGCGCGCCACCGCAATGACATGCGCGCCGGCGGCAGCCAATTCCTTGGCAATGAAATAGCCGATACCGCGCGAGGCGCCGGTGACGACCGCAACGCGGCCGGAAAGGTCGAGGGTCATGCGATGGATTCCGGGAATTTGACTAACGCTGATGACGGTCCGGCCTACGTCCCGCTCGTCGCCAGCAGCGACAGCGTTCGCACATTGTCGTGGCCTTCGAAGTCGAGCAGGCGGGTCGGATACTGGCCGGTGAAGCAGGCGTCGCAGAATTGCGGCTGGTCGTTGTCGCGGTTGGCCTCGCCGACCGCGCGGTAGAGCCCGTCAATGGTGAGGAAGCCGAGCGAATCGACGCGAATGAACTCGGCCATCTCCTCGATCGACATGCGCGATGCCAGGAGCTTCGATTTCTCCGGCGTGTCGACACCGTAGAAGCAGGAGGCGCGTGTCGGCGGTGAGGCGATGCGCATATGCACCTCCTTGGCACCGGCGTCGCGCACCATCTGCACGATCTTCTGACTGGTGGTGCCGCGCACGATACTGTCGTCGACCAGCACCACGCGCTTGCCCTCGATCATGCGGCGGTTGGCATTGTGCTTCAGCTTGACGCCCATGTGGCGGATCGAATCGCCCGGCTGGATGAAGGTGCGGCCGACATAATGATTGCGGATGATGCCAAGCTCGAAGGGAATGCCTGCGGCCTGGCTGAAGCCGATCGCCGCCGGCGTGCCCGAATCCGGCACCGGCACGACGATGTCGGCCTCGACCGGGCTTTCGACCGCCAGCTCGGCGCCGATGCGCTTACGCACCTCATAGACGTTACGGCCTTCGACCGAGGAATCCGGCCGCGCGAAATAGACATATTCGAAGATGCAGAAGCGGGTCTTCTGCGGTTCGAAGGGGAACAGGCTCTCGATGCCCTTGGACGTGACGACAACCATCTCGCCGGGCTTCAGGTCGCGAACGAAACGCGCGCCGATGATGTCGAGCGCGCAGGTTTCGGAGGCCAGGATCCAGGCGCCGTCGAGATCGCCGAGCACCAGCGGCCGGATGCCGAGCGGATCGCGGCAGCCGATCATCTTCTTGGCCGTCATCGCCACCAGCGAGAAGGCGCCCTCGACCTGGCGCACCGCATCGATGAAACGCGAGTTCAAGTCGCGTTCCTTGCTGGTGGCGACGAGGTGCAAAAGCGTCTCGGTATCGGAGGTGGAGGAGAAGATCGCGCCTTGCTTCTGCAGCGCGCGCTGCACGGTCATGGCGTTGGTCAGATTGCCGTTGTGGGCGACGGCGAAGCCGCCATCGGCCAATTCGGCGAAAAAGGGCTGGATGTTGCGCATGCCGGCGCCGCCAGTCGTGGCGTAGCGCGTATGGCCAATGGCGCGGTTGCCTTGCAGGCTGTCGATGACGCGCTGCTTGGTGAAGGTGTCGCCGATCAGGCCGACATGGCGTTCGACATGGAACTGGCTGCCGTCATAAGAAACGATGCCGGCCGCTTCCTGGCCGCGATGCTGCAGCGCATGCAGGCCCAATGTGACGATGGCTGCCGCGTCCTGCCGGCCGAAAATGCCGAACACACCGCATTCGTCGTGGAAATGGTCGTCGGCCTCGGCGGAAAGCACGTCGTCTGCGTCTGCCATCTTAAGCTCCGCTAAAATCGCCATATAATGCGGGTTCGCGCCGAAAGCAACGCTGGCCGTGCGATCGTTCACACCATCGTCAGATCCTGACGCCGTTGTCGGCGTCAGTTTGCCGGTGCCGCCGGTGCCGGAGCGGCCGGGGCGTTGTTCGCCGGTGGTGTTGCGTCATTGTCGTCAGGCGCCGGCGTGTTGGCATCGTCGCCGCCCGCCGGAGCATCCGCGGCCGGTGCGTCCGGAGCCGCTGGCGTCTCGGCGGCCGGCTGATTCGGATTGAGCTTTTTGAGGATCGCGTTTTCCGGATCCTCGGGCAGCAGGCTTTCGAGCTTGGCGCCGATCTGCTCGAGCAGCGGCCGCGACTTGGCCTCCGTGACCCAGGCTGGTGCCTTGGCGCCGGCCAGCCAGTTGAAGAACAGCAGGGCGACGGCAACGACCAGGATGCCGCGCGCGGCGCCGTAAAGGAAACCGAGCGTACGATCGAGTGCGCCGATCCTGGAATCGATGATCCAGTCGGCTAGCTTCATGGTGATGACCGAGACGATGATCAACGCGATGATGAAGACGACGCCGGCCGCGGCCGCCATGGCGACCTTTTCATTCTCGATGTAGGGCGCGAGGTAAGGCACAACCGGCTTGTAGAAGAAGAACGCCGCCGCTGCCGCCGCTGCCCAGGAGACGACGGACAGGACTTCGCGCGAGAAGCCGCGAACCATGGCGAGCATCGCCGAGACCAGAGTGAAGCCGACGAGAATTCCGTCAAGCAGCGTAATCGGCATGTCTTTCGCCCCACTCCATGAGCCGCATTATAGCGCGGAGCATCGGGTTCTGGGTCCGATGCTCTAATCTTCTTCGTCCACGCGGCTTCGGCGTGAGCCGGCTATGCGTGCCACGAGGTCGGCAAGCTCGGTCGGCTGGAAAGAACCGGCCCCGATCCCCCCGGCCAGTTCCCCGCTGCCCGAGGGCAGAACCGCGCTTCCAAAACCCAGCTTTTCGGCTTCCTTGAGGCGCTGTTGCGCATGCGCAACCGGCCTCACGGCGCCCGAAAGGCTGATTTCGCCGAAATAGACGCAATCGGCGGGAAGGGCAAGACCGGTGAGCGAGGAAACCAGGGCGGCCGCCACTGCCAGATCGGCCGCGGGCTCCGAAATCCGGTAGCCTCCGGCGACATTGAGATAGACATCGTGAGTGCCGAAGCGCACGCCGCAATGGGCTTCGAGAACCGCCAGGATCATCGACAGCCGGGCGCCGTCCCAGCCGACGACGGCGCGGCGCGGCGTGCCGAGCGAGGAGGGTGCGACCAGTGCCTGGATCTCGACCAGCACCGGCCTTGTCCCCTCCATGCCGGCGAAAACCGCCGCCCCCGGCGATTTGGCATGGCGTTCGCCAAGGAAAAGCTCGGACGGATTGGCGACCTCGCGCAGGCCCTTGTCCGACATTTCGAAGACGCCGATCTCGTCGGTCGGTCCAAAACGGTTCTTCACCGTGCGCAGGATGCGATAGTGATGGCCGCCTTCGCCTTCGAAGTAGAGCACGGCGTCGACCATGTGCTCGACGACGCGCGGCCCGGCGATCTGGCCTTCCTTGGTGACATGGCCGACCAGCACGATCGCCGCCCCTGTGGATTTCGCATAACGGATCATCGCCTGGGCGGCGGCGCGCACCTGTGTGACGGTCCCAGGCGCCGAATCGGCAAGGTCGGTCCACAGCGTCTGGATCGAATCCAGGATGACGAGATCAGGCCGCTTGCCGTCGGCGATCGTCGCCAGGATGTCCTCGACATTGGTCTCGGCGGCAAGTTCCACCGGAGAAGAGGCGACGCCAAGCCGCTGCGCCCGCAGCCTGATCTGCGCGACCGCCTCTTCGCCGGAAACATAGACGATGCGATGGCCTTTTGATGCCAGCGCCGCGGCCGCCTGGGTGAGCAGCGTCGACTTGCCGATGCCGGGGTCGCCGCCGACCAGCAACGCCGAGCCGCGCACGAAACCGCCGCCGGTGGCGCGGTCGAGTTCGCCAATGCCCGAGATGATGCGCGGCGCGTCCTCGATATCGCCGGACAGCGTGGTCAGCACCACCGCGCGGCCCTTGCGGGCATTGCGCGTGTTGGCTGGTCCCGAGCCGATGCCGCCGGACGTGCCTTCCTCGACCAGCGTGTTCCACTCGCCACAGGCATCGCATTTGCCGGCCCAGCGCTGATGCACCGATCCGCAACTCTGGCAGATGAATTGGACGCGTGACTTTGCCATTACGTCGCCGCAGGCTGAAAATTGGGAAAGCGGGGCGTTCCTTCACACCCCCCTCTGTCCTGCCGGACATCTCCCCCGCAAGGGGGGAGATTGGCAGTTTTGACTACAGCACCATCTCTGCCACGTCGGCGATTGGCGAAATCGGTAACGACATCCAATCTCCCCCCTTGCGGGGGAGATGTCCGGCAGGACAGAGGGGGGTGTGACAGAGCGCGACGGTAGGTCAAAAAGCTACTCGAACCTTTCCGGCAGATGATGCTCCTCAGCGAGGTCGGAGAAGCGGGTGAACTCGCCCTGGAAGGCAAGGCTGACGGTGCCGGTCGGGCCATGGCGCTGCTTGGCGATGATCACTTCGGCCTTGCCCTGGACCTCGATCATCTTCGTTTCCCAGGCGAGGTGCTCGGGCGTGCCTTTCTCCGGTTCCTTGTTCTTGATGTAATATTCCTCACGGTACACGAACAGCACGACGTCGGCATCCTGCTCGATCGAGCCCGATTCGCGCAGATCGGACAGCTGCGGATGCTTGTCGTCGCGGCTTTCGACCTGACGCGAGAGCTGTGAGAGGGCGATGATCGGCACGCCCAACTCTTTGCCGAGTGCCTTCAGTCCGGTGGTGATCTCGGTGATTTCCTGGACGCGGTTCTGCGACGCCTTGGCGGACGAACCCTGCATCAGCTGGATATAGTCGATGACCATCAGGTCCAGCCCGCGCTGCCGCTTGAGGCGGCGGGCGCGCGCCGCGAGCTGGGCGATCGAGATACCACCCGTCTGGTCGATGTAGAGCGGGCGCTTGTGGTTCTCCTGCGTGTAGGCGACAAGCTTGCCGAAATCGGCTTCCGTCAAATCGCCGCGCCGGATTTTCGACGATGGAATCTCGGTCTGCTCGGAGATGATGCGGGTGGCCAGCTGCTCCGACGACATTTCGAGCGAGAAGAAGCCGACGACGCCGCCATTGGCCGCCTTGACCGAACCGTCGGCCTGCTGGGCAGGCTCATAGGCGGCCGCGATGTTATAGGCGATGTTGGTGGCCAGCGACGTCTTGCCCATGCCTGGGCGGCCGGCGATGATGATCAAATCGGATGGCTGCAGGCCGCCCATGCGGTGGTCGAGATCGCGCAGGCCGGTGGCAATGCCGGATAGGTGACCGTCGCGCATGTAAGCCGCACTGGCCATGTCGACGGCGTTCTTCAACGCATCGGAAAAACTCTCGAAGCCGCCATCGTAGCGGCCGTTTTCGGCCAGCTCGAACAGGCGGCGTTCGGCGTCCTCGATCTGTTCGCCGGGCGCCATGTCGACCGGCGCGTCATAGGCGATGTTGACCATGTCCTCGCCGACGGTGATCAGCGCGCGGCGCGTCGCAAGGTCATAGATGGCGCGGCCATAGTCGGTGGCGTTGACGACGGTAACGGCCTCCACCGCCAGCCGCACGACATATTGCGCCATCGTCATGTCGCCGACTTTCTCGTCGGCCGGCAGGAAGGTTTTTAGCGTTATCGGCGTCGCGACCTTGCCCATGCGGATGAACTCGGACGCCACCTCAAAGATCTTGCGGTGCAGCGGCTCGTAGAAATGGCTGGCCTTGAGGAAGTCCGAGACGCGGTAGAAGGCATCGTTGTTGACCAGGATCGCGCCGAGCAGCGCCTGCTCGGCCTCGATGTTGTTGGGCGCTTCACGATAAAGCGGTGTTTCCGCCACGCCGAATTTTCGCGCTGCTTCTGCCATGATGTCCCCGATTTCGATCCCGGCTTCTCGATATCAGAACGTGACAAGTCCATGCTGACTTATCTGCACCAGTGCCTGTCCAATCAGCTTTGATACCCGCGATTCACAGCCGAGTTTTTTCGGTGGAAAGAATCGCAATTGACTCGAATCGAAAGAACGATTGTAGCGCATTCGCAGGGAGAACAAAACGGGAAAACAAGAATGGTGCCCTGTGCAGCCATCCCGCTCAAAGCTGACCGAGTCGCCCCTCGATGAACCGGCGTTCCGCCGGTTGCCGGGTCAACTCGATCGCCCGCCGGTAGGAGGTCCTTGCCGCTTCGGTCAAGCCAAGCCTGCGCTGCATGTCTGCTCGCGCCGCGTGCGCCAGATGGTAGCCGTCCAGCCCGCCTTGTCCCATGACCGCCTCGATTGCCGCCAGTCCGGCCTGCGGGCCGCCGCGCATGCCTATGGCCGCGGCGCGGTTGAGTGCCACGACCGGCGAGGGGTCGACGCGGCCGAGTACATCGTAAAGCGCGACGATCTGTACCCAGTCGGTCTCCGCCGTGCCGGCCGCCTCGGCGTGGACGGAAGCAATGGCCGCCTGCAGGATATACGGTCCGATGCGGCGCGAGGCGATCGCCCGACCGATCAGGCCGTCGGCCTCGGCGATCAACGAACGGTCCCACAGCGTGCGGTCCTGATCCTCCAGCAGGACAAGGTCGCCGCTGGCATCGACCCGCGTCGCGCGCCGCGCCTCGTGCAGCAGCATCAGGGCAAGCAGCCCTTGCGCCTCCGGCTGGTCGAGCAGTTCGACCATCAGCCGGCCGAGCCGGATCGCCTCGGCGCACAGATCGGCCCGCGTCAGGTCCGGCCCCTCGGTTGCCGCGTAACCCTCATTGAAGATCAGGTAGATCACCTGCAGCGCACTCTCGAGACGCGCCGGCAGGTCGTCGCGGTCCGGCACTTCGTAAGGGATGGCCTCGTCGCGGATCTTCGCCTTGGCCCGCACGATGCGTTGCGCAATGGTCGGTGCCGGCGTCAGATAGGCGCGGGCGATCTCTTCGGTGGTCAAACCACCCACTTCGCGCAGGGTCAGGGCGATGCGTGCATCCGGCGCCAGCGCCGGATGGCAGCAGACGAAGATGAGCCCCAATTCATCGTCCTGGATGTCTTCCGGCATGGCCGGCTCCGGTGTCGGCTCGGCCAGAGCCGTGAGCTCGGGCAGAGCCCCGGCCAGCCGCGCTTCCCGGCGCCAGCGGTCGATGGTCCTGAAGCGGCCGGCCGAGACCAGCCAGGAATAGGGATTGGCCGGCACACCCTGGCGCGGCCATTGCTCGGCGGCAGCGGTGAAGGCCTCGTGCAAGGCCTCCTCCGCCGCGTCGAAACCGCCGAGCAGGCGGATCAAGGTCGCCAGCACGCGCCGCGCCTCGGTGCGGTAGGCCGCCTCCAGGGCGTCGCGCGGGCCGGCGGTGCTCACAGGACCGGCGGCGGCTGGCTGAAGTCGACGACCGGACGGACTTCGATAAAGCCGATCGTTGCCAGCGGATGGCCGCTCGCCACCCGCACCGCTTCATTGAGATCACGGGCTTCGATGACGATGATGCCGCCCAGGATTTCCTTGGTCTCCATGAACGGGCCGTCGACCGAAGACATCTTGCCGTCGCGGACCTGCACGGTCATCGCCTCTTCCGGCAACACCAGGGCTTCGGCGGTTACGAAGTGGCCGCTGGCCCTGAGCACCTCGTCATATCCGGCGCATTCGGCCAGCACGGCGTTGGCTTGCGGGCTGCCGCCGAACAGCGTCTTGGGGTGGTAGTAGATGAGACAGGCATAACGCATGGTGGGTTTCCTTTTCCAGGATTGTCGAAACTAGGGTTCTTGGGATCAGGCGTCGAGGATCGGTGCGAAGCCGCCATGGACCCGGCGCTGGTTGTCGTAGGGCATGGTGTCGGCATACATGCGCGGATCGGCAATCACCTTCTTCCAGGCGTCGTCACGCACCTGCTTCGACGGCCATTCGACCCAGGCATAGACGACAACCTCATCGCCCGTCGCTTTCACGGCGCTGCGGTAATCGGTGATCTCGCCGTCGGGAACATCGTCGCCCCACGCCTCGACGACGCGGGTTGCGCCATGTTCCTTGATCACCGCGGCCTGCTTCGCCGCCACGGCAAGGTAGGCTTGCTTGTTGGCGGCCGGCACCGGCACCAGCGAGCCATCGATATAGCCGGTCTTGCCGGTCGTGTTCAGGTCGATGAACGGCGTGAAACCGCCGATGATCATGTGCTTGCCGTCAAAGGGCATGGACGCGCCGATCTCCGCCATGCGCGGGTCGCTCATCATCGTCTGATAGGCAGCGTCCGCCGCCGCCTTGTCCGCGTATTCGTGCCACGAAAAGGTGATGATTTCATCCGGCTTTGCCTTCACGGCTCCCTTGAAGTCGGTGATCTTGCCGCCGGGCACGTCGTCGCCCCATCCCTCGACCATCCGGGTGGTGCCGAACTCCTTCAGCACCGATGCCGCCTTGGCGACATGCTTGCGATAGGCTTCCTTGTTGGCGGCGGGCACCGCGGCGACAAATCCTGCGATATAGCTCATTGCGTCTCTCCTGTTGGCTGATGCCGTTTGACACTCTTGGCGTCTCGAAAGATCCGAGAACGCCAATGGTCGAACGGCACGGCCTGGATTCGACATCGCTCCGAATTTTTCTTCGGAGCGGTTCGAAACGCCACTGCCGCCTATTCGGAACCCAGCCTGTCGCCCCAGTCCAGGCGCCGAGCCAGCTTGAAGTCGGCGCCGTCGCGCTTGGTGAACAAGCGCTCGGCGGCGGTGCCGTCGTCCTGGCAAAGCTTAAGCAGAACCTTGCCGGAGCCGGACTTCGGCGGCGCAAGAACCCGCGCTTGGTGTGATGTGGGTCCGTCGCGAGAAGCCGCGACATAGATGAACTTCTCGTCTTCCCACGGCACGTCGGCATCCTTGGCCAGCCGATGCAGGCGCGAGCGGGCGACGCGGCGGGAAAAATGGCACCAGTCGGGCTGGACCAGCGGGCAGGGCGCCTGATGCGCGCAAGGCGCTAGCACATGCGCGCCCGCCTCGATCAGCTGCCGGCGCACGGCAAGGATGCGCTGCCAGCCGGCGGGGGTGCCCGGCTCGACCACAAGCAGCGTGTCGGCGGTGAGTTGCCAGAGCCGGTCGATGAGCTTCGGCAGTGATGCGGGAGCGATTTCATCGAGCACATAGGCGCAAGTGACCAGATCGGCCGACTGGAGGTCGGCAAGGTCGATGGTGGCATCACCCGCCAGCCACCTCG
This sequence comes from Mesorhizobium sp. M0239, assembly GCF_040321815.1. Taxonomy (NCBI): domain Bacteria; kingdom Pseudomonadati; phylum Pseudomonadota; class Alphaproteobacteria; order Hyphomicrobiales; family Phyllobacteriaceae; genus Mesorhizobium; species Mesorhizobium sp. M0239. The sequence continues at coordinate 46,191 of NZ_JAMYSG010000003.1, read as the reverse complement.
TCTGTGCGGCAATCGCACCGGCGGCAAGTGTCTCGCCGACCTTGCGTACCGCCGCACTGGCTTCGAACAACACAGCCTGTTCGAGATCGGGCCACAGCTCAGTCGTGGCCCAAAGCGCAGTACCAGGACCCGCGCCGACATCGAGCAGGCTCTTGGGTTGGAAGGCGGGCTTGGCATCGCTCAGCGCATCGAGACTGGCGCGGATCGCGGCATAGGTCGCCGGCAGCCGCGTCGCCAGATAGGCTTTCACCGCCAGATCCTCGGCCATGTGCAGACGGCCGTCGCGCAATTCGGCACGATAACGGTCGGACAGCGTTTTTGCCGCTTGTTTGAGTATCGCCAGCGGAACGTTTTCGAGCAAGCGCTCGACACCTTGGCGAAGGGATGCCGGCAACTCCATCTCACGCGCCCCGCGGGACGAGAAGGATCACGGAAGCGCCGGCAATGCAGAGCGCCGCGCCGGCAAAATCCCAGCGGTCGGGGCGCACGCCCTCCACCAGCCACAGCCAGCCAAGCGATGCCGCAATGTAGATGCCGCCATAGGCGGCGTAGGCGCGGCCGGCGGCTGACGTGTCGACCAGCGCCAGCAGGAGGCCGAACAGGGCAAGCGAGCCGAGGCCGGGAAGAAGCCAAAGCGGTGACTTTTCCAACCGCCACCAGGCCCAGAACGAAAAGCAGCCGGCGATCTCGGCCAGAGCGGCGGTGGCATAGAGAACGTAGGTCATGAAAAAGGTTCCGCGACGGTCACGGGACCTTTTTCAGTGCAGGCGCCGGCAATGGCAAGCGGCAATGCTATTCCTGGTCCGCAACCTTGCGGCGACGAGCCGGCTTGGCGGTCGGGCTCTTTTTGACGGGAGCCGTTTCACGATGCCCCATATCGCGTATCTCGAGCGCCTTTTCGCATTTGGCCATGTAGTCGCGCGACATCGGCAGCGTATCGTTCTTCTTGGTGATCTGGATCTGGAAGATGACCAGGTCCTGCCAGCGGAAGGCGGCTTCCGAGGCCGCCAGATAGAATTCCCACATGCGGCAGAAGCGCTCGTCATAGATCGCCTTGGCCTTGTCGCGGTTGGTAGCGAAGCGCTCGCCCCAGTGCTTCAGCGTATCGGCATAGTGGAGCCGCAGGATCTCGACGTCGGTGACGACCAGGCCCGACTTTTCGATCGCCGGCATGACTTCCGAGAGCGAAGGGATATAGCCGCCCGGGAAGATGTATTTGCGGATGAATGCGCTGGTCGCCCACGGCACGCCGGAACGACCGATCGTGTGCAACAGCATCACGCCATCGGGCTTGAGCAGCGTCGCGCTCTTGTCGAAGAACGTACGGTAGTGGTTGACGCCGACATGCTCGAACATGCCGACCGAGACGATGCGATCGAAACGCTCGTTGAGTTCGCGGTAGTCCTTGAGCTCGAAATGCACGCGGCTTTCCAGCCCTTGCGCGTGCGCCCGGTCGGTGGCGACGCCATGCTGCTCGGTCGACAGCGTCACGCCCTGCACGTCGACGTCGAACGCTTTGGCGAGGTAGAGGCCAAGCCCGCCCCAGCCGGAGCCGATGTCGAGCACCGTCTGGCCGGCTTTCAGCCGGAGCTTGGCGGCGATGTGGCGCTTCTTGGCGGCCTGCGCTTCGTCCAGCGTCATGTCCGGCTGCTCGAAATAGGCGCAGGAATACTGCATGTCCTGGTCAAGGAAGAGCCGGTAGAGGTCGCCCGACAAATCGTAGTGGCGCTGCACGTTGCGGCGCGAGCGCGAGGCGGTGTTGATCTGCTGCAGGCGGCGGAAGGCGTGGCGCAGCCCTTCGATGGCCTTCGACCAGGTGGCGTCGATGCCGCCGCTGCCCATATTCTGGAAGGCGATGCGCATCACGCCCAGCACGCCGCCTTCGAGGATGTCGAGTTCGCCGTCCATGTAGGACTCTGGCACTGCCAGCATCGGATCGAAGGTGATGGCGCGCTCGGCATGCGCCGTCTTGATATGCATGTGCACCGGTTCGCCGCTGCCGTCGCCGAAAACCACAGCCGAGCCCTTGGGGCCGGTCACCTTGAGATTGCCGGTGCGCACCAGGCGGTCGAGAACGCGCTTCAACAGAATATTCATGACCAAATGTCCCCTCTCGGCCAAACAGGCTGCCTTGGCGCGTGACCGCGAAAATCGGGATCGATTTCGCCGGGGGTCTTGCGCCGAACCAAAGTTGCACAGCGTGCTTTGCGCGGCCAAAGGACGCGCTACGCCATAGTCTGCAACAATATATAGGGGTTCGAAAAGTTCCATTTGGCACAAAAATGCCCGGGCGAGAGACCCGGGCATTGGTCCAGCATGGCTGGATGACGGCAAAGTGATCGGAGCTTGGCTTTAAGTCGTGATCAGCCCATGGCTCCAATCGTCTTGCGAAGTGTGATCAGGCGTTGTCTTCGCCGCCCTCGAACTCGGTGTTCGGATCGAAGAAGTTCTCCGGCCGGGCGTTGTCGTTGATGTCGTCGCCATAGATGGCTTCGGCGGTGGTCAGTGTCTCGCCCTTGGCCTGGCGCTCGGCTTCGTCGGCCGTGCGGGCGATGTTGAGCGTGACGGTGACCTCGACTTCCGGATGCAGCGCGATCGCCACATTGGTGACACCGATGGTCTTGATCGGCTGGTTGAGCAGGATCTGGTTGCGGTTGATCGAGAAACCTTCCGCCGTCAGCAGATCGGCGATGTCGCGGGTCGAAACGGAACCGTAAAGCTGCCCGGTTTCGCCGGCGGAGCGGACGGCGATGAAGCTCTTGCCGTCGAGCTTTTCGGCGATCTGGGCCGCTTCCGACTTGCGCTCGAGGTTACGGGCTTCGAGTTGGGCGCGCTGGCCTTCGAACTTCTTCTTGTTGGCTTCGTTGGCGCGCAGCGCCTTGCCCTGCGGCAGCAGGAAGTTACGGGCAAAGCCGTCCTTGACCTTGACGGTGTCGCCCATCTGGCCGAGGCGGGAAACGCGTTCGAGAAGAATGACGTCCATGGTTTTGTTCCTTCGGTTGGGCGCCAATCGATCGATGAGATCGGCGCCGAATGTCTCTGGAACAGGTCAGGAAGCTTGAGCGCCGGGGGCGCTGGTGACGCTGTCCTGCCTGTCGCGGCAGTTAGAGGTTTTTGACCTCAACCCGGGATTTGATGTCCAACCCTGCGGCGCCCGTCGCCGTGGGAGAAGAGCGGGCGGCGAGCCGCCCGCATTGACGCTATTAGCGAACCACGTAGGGCAGCAGGCCGAGGAAGCGGGCGCGCTTGATTGCCTTGGCGAGTTCGCGCTGCTTCTTCTGGCTGACGGCGGTGATGCGCGACGGCACGATCTTGCCGCGCTCGGAAATGTAGCGCTGCAGGAGACGCACGTCCTTGTAGTCGATCTTGGGCGCGTTGGCGCCAGAAAACGGGCAGGTCTTGCGGCGGCGATGGAACGGGCGCCGGGTCGGGATCTGATTGATGTCGACCATTATTCTGCACCCCCTTCAAAGCCTTCGCGCGGACGGCGCGGACCACGATCGGCACCGGCGTCGCCGAACGAGCGCGGCGGACGATCGCCACGGTCGCCGCGATCACGGTCGCCGAACGAGCGCGGGCCACGATCGCCACGGTCGCGGTCGCCGAAGCCGCCGCGTTCCGAGCGCTCTTCGCGCTTCTGCATCATGGCCGACGGGCCTTCCTCATGCGCCTCGACCTTGATGGTCAGGAAGCGCAGCACGTCTTCGGACAGGCCCATCTGGCGCTCCATCTCGTTGAGCGCGGCCGCTGGGCAATTCAGGTCCATCAGCGTGTAGTAAGCCTTCCGGTTCTTGTTGACCCGGTAGGTGAGGGACTTCAGTCCCCAATTCTCGACCCGGCCGACGGACCCGCCATTCGCGGAGATGACACCCTTGTACTGTTCGACAAGAGCATCGACCTGCTGCTGCGAGAGGTCCTGCCGGGCAAGAAACACATGTTCGTAAAGAGCCATTATGTCTTATGCCTTTCTTCGTTTCTCTCCCGGTTCCCGGCGGCAAAAGCCTCTGCAACTTCTCTGACCCGCAAACCCTCGAAGGGGCAGGGGGAAGAAAGGAGCATAACGAGACGGTCGAGAGCGGAGACACGGGAGGCGGAAGCACTTCCGGCTTCACACGAAGGTTCTAAAAAACCTCCGGCCCTCCGTTCAGCCCCCAGCAAGGACCGGCAGATTGCGGGCGTCTATATAGCAATCCGACCGTAAAGCAAGGGCAAGCGGCATTCCCGTGTGTCCCACGTGACGATCGGGGAGCAGCAACGGCGGAAGTTGTGGTTTCCGGGAACCACGTCTTAACCACACTAGAAGGTTGTGTGGAGTTGAAGCCCAGCCGTCAACGGTCGATTCATCATGGAAGGCGCAAAAGCCCGGACGACCGCACAAAAGCGGCAAGCATTTCCGGGGGTAAGGATGCTTCTCGACAAATTCTGGCGCTCGAAGAGCGGCAATTTCACGCTTGTGCTGGCACTGGGTTTGCCGGTCATCCTGACAGCAGTCGCTTTCGCAACCGATGTCTCGACCCTTATGCGGGCCAAGAGCAATTTGCAGAACGCTCTCGATTCGGCAAACCTTGCTTCCTCGCACCTTGGCGATCTCGACATCACCCGCAATGACGCTTTCAACCGCTATTTCCAAGCCAACATCGTCGGTCATGGCGAGCTCGGCAATGCGCAGGCGACGTTGACTGTCGACAAGGGCGTCAACTTCGTCAAGACAAAGGCGGTTGCCTCGGCGGACGTCAATCTCAACTTCGCCTTCCTGTTCGGCGACAGCAAGCGCATCGTCGTCGATGCCTCGGCGGTCGAATCGAACAACCAGCTCGAAGTCGTGCTGGTGCTGGACAACACCGGCTCGATGGCCGGCGCGCGCATGACGGCGTTGAGGACGGCGACAAAATCGTTGCTCGACACGCTCGAAGCGGCGAAATCGCCGACGCGCAAGATCCGCGCCTCGCTGGTTCCTTTCGTAACCGCTGTCAACGTCAATGGCGACGGCTTCGATCCGTCCTGGATCGACATGGACGGCAAGTCCTCGACCAACGGCGTCAATTTTCCTGTCATCGACGGCAAGCGACCGAACCACATGGCGCTTTTCAAACAGCTCAAGAAGACCGGATGGACCGATGCCGGATGGAATGGCACCGGATGGAAGGGTTGTGTCGAGGCGCGGCCAGGCGCTTACAATATCTCCGACACGCCACCCGACACGGCCAAGCCCGACACGCTGTTCGTGCCGTACTTTGCGCCGGACGATCCCGAAGACGCCCAAAAGCCGTCTGGCGCCTATGGCAATTCGGACAAATACTACAACAACTCCTACCTCAACGATGTCAGCGACAAAACCAGGCTTGCCCAGTCGGGCATCAACATTCTGGGCATCGATCTCAGCAACCTGCTCGGCAACCTCATCGACCTTTTGTCACCCGATGACAGGGCTGCCAGGGAAAAGATCGCCAAATATGTTGCGCCCGCCAAGGAACTCATCACCGAGACCGGCTCTCCCATCACTATCGGCCCGAACCGTGCGTGTCCGACCCCGGTGGTCGCCCTGACCGACGATTTCGACAAGCTGCGCAAGGCAGCCAGTCAGATGACCGAGTGGAACGGTTCGGGCACCAATGTCTCCGAGGGCCTGTCATGGGGTATGCGGGTGCTGTCGCCCGCCGCGCCCTACACCGATGGAGCGCCGTGGAAGACGCCCGGCATCAGCAAGATCGTGCTGTTGCTCACCGACGGTGAGAACGTCGTCTATGGCGCCAGCCAACAGCCGACGAAGTCTGACTACACATCATATGGCTATCTGGCCGGCGGCCGTTTCGGATCGGATAACCAGACGACGGCGGCACGCAACGTCGATGGCTGGACCAAAAGCGTCTGCACCCAATTGAAGGACCAGGGCGTACAGATCTACACCATGGTGCTGCAGTCCGACACCGCAGCCAACCGCACGCTCTACAGCGCCTGCGCCTCTGATCCGAGCGGCTATTATGCAGTCAACGATCCGACCAAATTGCCGGACGTCTTCCAGCAGATTGCCAACAAGTTCTCAAAGCTGCAATTGACGAACTAAAGGCGGTCTCAACTCGTATGGGCGGCGACAATCTTGTCGACCGTTTCGGGGAAGAAGTCGGGTGCCGCGTGGCGTTTGCCGAACATCATATCGTACTGCAGCAGGCGGAAATCGCGGATCGCCGGATCGATCTCCTTTTGTCGCGCCCAATCGGGCGTGGCTTCGCCAGCCGGCGTCAGCAGAAGATTGCGGTCGACGACACGGTAGCGTTCGCTCATCTCGCCCAGGAAGCCGGTGTAGTAGGGATGGCTGATCCCGGCCGTTTTCAGGATATGATAGGGCAGGAAGGCTGGGCTGACGGCACCCATGTGCTCAGCCGGTCCGGTGCGGTTCGACCAGATGACCAGCGGCGTCTCGTGGTGTTCGAGGGCGGCCTCGGGCGACGCTTCCTTGCGCGGCGCGACATTGTCCTTGAGGAAGCCGGTTTCGACGTAGACCGGCCCCAGCGGCGGCAGATGATCGCCGAAGAAGGCGATCACGGTGGGACGGGAGCGTTTCTTCGCCCATTCGACCAGGCGTTCAAGGCCGCGATCCGCATCGGCTGAACCCTCGGCATAGCTAAGCAGCGATTCGCGCGCCCATTGGCTGATCGGCGCCTTCACCGTATGCGTCGGATTGTAATAGCGGTTCGGCTCGTAAGGACCGTGGTTTTGCAGGCTGACGGCAAAGAAGAACACTGGCTCGTCGCTGGCGTCGGCCTCGCTGATGATCTCGTCGGTCATCGCCGCGTCCGATGCCAGCGGCCCGCGCTTTTGCATGGGCGGCAGCGTCTCTTCCGACTTGAAGTCGTTGAAGCCGAAATCGGCGTAGACCGCGCCACGGTTCCAGAACCAGTTGGTGCCGGGATGGATGGCGCGCGCCCGGTAACCCTGGCTCTTGAGGAAGGTTGCCAGCGAAGGCGTCGGCGTGCGCACATATTGCTGATAGGGGATGCTGCCGGCCGGCAGGAAAGCGTTGGAAAAGCCGGTCAGGGCCTCGAACTCGATGTTGGCGGTCATGCCGCCGAATTCCGGCGAGAACATCGAGCCCGAGCGCAGCGCCCGCACGTTGGGGATCGGATCGGGCGTGATGGTGACGCCGGGCAGCTTGGTCGGATCCCAGAAGGATTCGCTCATGACGATGATGATGTCGGGCTTCTCGGCCGGCACCGAGGCGGTTACATCAGGTCTGCCGATCGCCGCGATCGCTTTGTCGGTATAGCCTGGCGGCGCCGAGACATGCGCCATCGGCACATTGAGGGCGAAGGCCAGCGCAAAACCGTTGGAGGCATAGTTTTCCTTCTGGTCCCACATGATCGGGATGATCTGCAGCCGGTCCCTGGTCCAGGAGAAGGTGGCGTAGTCCATGATCGAAACGAAGAAGGCGAGCAGCGGCACGGCCAGCGTCAGCCGGGCAAGGCGGCCCTTGCGGCTGAGCGCGGGAACCTTGCGGCGCCACAGCCGCCAGCCGTAGACGAGCAGCGACAGGCCGGCGACGATGCCGACGACCATGGCGAGCGCGGTCATCGGCCGGTCGCGCACCAAAAGCGGCAGCAGCGCGAAGATCTGGCGGGCATAGAGGAAATCGGTGGGATAGAGCGGATCGCCGAGATAATGCGACTTCTGGTGGCCGACGAAGGCAAGGGATAGCGTCAGCGGCGCGACGATCATCAGGCTCTGATGGCTGCGGCCGAGCACCGCATCGAGGCCGATCAGGATCAGCGCGAAGACGACGATGGTGGTCCAGCCGGGCTTCAGCGGCTGCAGGAAGAAGGAGACGGTGCCAGCAAAATCGCCGCGCACGATCAGTTCGATCGCAAACACCAGGACGGCCGCGATCGCCAGGCTGACAAGCCCATAGCGCACGACCGGCCATCTCCTGCCCGGCAGATAGCCGGTGGAGGGGTCGTCTTCCAGGAACTGTGGCGCGGGCTTGCCGGCGCGTTTGTAACTCTTTGCCACTTAAACTTCCCCACCCAGCGACAAACACGTCACTCGATTGTCATGGAATTGTCACGCAAAGCTAGCGCCTGTGGCCAAAATAAGAAGAGCCAGCAAACGAATCGTGAGCGGTTTTCATCAGGAGTGATCGCCAAAAAGCCTTTCGGAACAGGCACTCGGCGGATGAGGCGGCCGTCGGGCAGGGTCGAACCGGGCTTGACTTGGCGCCCCGCCATGCCTCACAGGCAAGAAAAACCCGTCTTCAGGCAAGCAAAACCAGCCCTTGGGAGCCCTCGCATGGCCGTCGCATTCACCTTTCCCGGACAAGGCAGCCAGGCGGTCGGCATGGGCAAGGATCTCGCCGACGCCTTCCCCGAAGCGCGCAGGGTCTTCCAGGAAGTCGACGACGCACTTGGTGAGAACTTGTCGAAGCTGATCTGGGAAGGGCCGGAAGAGGCGTTGACGCTGACCGCAAACGCGCAGCCGGCACTGATGGCGGTGTCCCTGGCCGTGGTCCGGGCGCTGGAATCGCGCGGCTTCTCGCTGAAAGGCAAGGTCACCTATGTCGCCGGTCATTCGCTGGGCGAATATTCGGCGTTGGCCGCTGCTGGCTTCGTTTCGGTTGCCGATGCCGCCCGGTTGCTGCGCATACGCGGCAATGCCATGCAGGCGGCGGTGCCGGCCGGCGAGGGCGCCATGGCGGCGATCATCGGATTGGAACAGGCCGATGTCGAAGCAGCCTGCACCGAGGCATCCAAAGGGTCGGTCTGTCAGATCGCCAACGACAATGGCGGCGGTCAGCTGGTTATTTCCGGAACCAAGGCTGCGGTCGAACTGGCGGCGAAACTGTGCACGGAAAAGGGCGCCAAGCGAGCGCTGATGCTGCAGGTTTCCGCGCCTTTCCACTCCGCGCTGATGGCGCCCGCGGCCGACGTCATGCGGGAAGCCCTGGCCGGCGTGACAAAGAATTCGCCGGTGGTTCCCGTCCTATCCAATGTCACGGTTAGCCCGACCAGCGATCCGGACGAGATCGCCCGCCGCCTGGTCGAACAGATAACCGGCCGCGTGCGTTGGCGCGAGACGGTGGAGTGGTTCGGCGCGAACGGCATCACCACGCTTTACGAAATCGGCGCCGGCAAGGTGCTTTCAGGATTGGCGCGGCGCATCAACCGCGACATTGCCACCGCGTCGGTCGGCTCCGCGGCTGAGGTCGAGGCGGCGTTGGCGGCGCTTGGTTGAACGGCTTGACTTGAATTCGCTGATGCGCGGCCACATGAATACGTGCATCGCAACTAAGGTGCGGCATGTCCACATCGATCCGTCTTTCTCCTGAGATCAGGCTGCGCCTGGATGTTCTCGCGTCCAAGACTGGGCGCAGCAAAGCCTATCATATGCGTGAGTTCATTGAGCGCGGCCTTGAGGACGTAGAAGACTACTACCTTGCCGCCGAGGTGCTGGCACGGATCAGGAGCGGCGAGGAAGGTATTATGAAAGGCGACGACTTCTGGGGCTGTGATGTCTACAGATAACCGTTATCCGGTTTGAGAGAAGGAAAAGACATGTTCGAATTGACTGGCCGCAAGGCGCTCGTCACCGGCGCATCGGGAGGCATCGGTGAGGCGATCGCCAGGATGCTGCATGCGCAGGGCGCGATCGTCGGCCTGCATGGCACCCGCGTCGAGAAACTGGAAGCGCTGGCCAGCGAGCTTGGCGACCGGGTCAAGCTGTTCCCGGCCAACCTGTCGAACCGTGACGAGGTCAAGGCGCTCGGCCAGAAAGCCGAGGCCGATCTCGAAGGCGTCGACATCCTGGTCAACAATGCCGGCATCACCAAGGACGGGTTGTTCGTGCGCATGTCGGATGCCGACTGGGACACCGTGCTCGAAGTCAACCTGACCGCCGTGTTCAGGCTGACCCGCGAACTCACCCATCCGATGATGCGCCGCCGCCATGGCCGCATCATCAACATCACCTCGGTGGTCGGCGTCACCGGCAATCCCGGCCAGACCAATTATTGCGCCTCAAAGGCCGGCATGATCGGCTTTTCCAAATCGCTGGCACAGGAGATCGCCACCCGCAACATCACCGTCAACTGCGTCGCCCCGGGCTTCATCGAATCGGCGATGACCGACAAGCTCAACGACAAGCAGAAAGAGGCGATCATGGCGGCGATCCCGACGCGGCGCATGGGCACCAGCGTTGAAGTCGCGTCCGCCGTCGCTTATCTCGCCTCCAACGAAGCCGCCTACGTCACCGGCCAGACCATCCACGTGAATGGCGGCATGGCGATGATCTAACGAGGTTCGGCAGCAACGCCGGCGGGTTGTGAAAAGAGACCATTTCGGCTTGGACCTCAGCTATTTTTCGTGTAATGCGGCCCGCAACCCGGCGGTTCGGGCAAAAACCGGTCCGTAGTCGTTGCGTTTCCGGCAGGACCATCTTTCAGCTTGATTAGCGGCATTCTGCCCGCTAACGAAGACAGACAAACAAAAGACGAGGATGCCCAAATGAGTGACACCGCAGAGCGCGTCAAGAAGATCGTCATCGAGCACCTTGGCGTCGATGCCGACAAAGTGACGGAGCAGGCGAGCTTCATCGATGATCTGGGCGCCGACAGCCTCGACACGGTCGAACTCGTCATGGCGTTCGAAGAAGAATTCGGCGTCGAGATTCCCGACGATGCGGCTGAGACCATCCTGACCGTTGGCGATGCCGTGAAGTACATCGACAAGGCTTCGGCCTGACGCTTTCCGCAGTCATCACCGGGGAGGACCTGCGATGAGGCGTGTCGTCGTCACGGGCCTTGGGTTGCTGTCGCCGTTCGGCATGGGCTTCGAGCACAGCTGGAAGGAACTTCTGACCGGCCGCAGCGCTGCCAAGCGCATCACTGAGTTCGAGGTGGAGGATCTTGCCTGCAAGATCGCCCACGTCATTCCGCGTGGTGACGGCAGCAATGCCACCTTCAATCCGGAGGCCGTGCTCGAGCCGAAGGAACTGCGCAAGATCGGCGACTTCATCCTGTATGGGATTGCCGCCGCCGACGAGGCGCTGAAGGATTCCGGCTGGGAACCCAAGACGCATGAAGAGCGGTGTGCCACCGGCGTCCTGATCGGCTCCGGCATCGGCGGCATCGAGGGCATCGCCGAGAACGCGACGATCCTCAAGGAGCGCGGCCCGCGCCGCATCAGCCCTTTCTTCATCCCGGGCCAGATCATCAATCTCGTCTCCGGGCAGGTTTCGATCCGGCACGGGCTGAAAGGCCCGAACCATGCCGTCGTCACGGCCTGTTCGACCGGCGCGCACGCTATTGGCGATGCTGCCCGGTTGATCATGTGGGGCGATGCCGACGTGATGGTCGCCGGTGGCGCCGAAGCGCCGGTGACGCGGCTGTCGATCGCCGGCTTTGCCGCATGCCGGGCACTGTCGACGGAACGCAATGATTCGCCGCAAATGGCGTCGCGACCCTATGATCGGGACCGCGACGGCTTCGTCATGGGCGAGGGCGCCGGCGTTGTCGTGCTCGAGGAGCTCGAACATGCCAGGGCGCGCGGCGCCAAGATCTATGCCGAGGTGACGGGTTATGGTCTCACCGGCGATGCGCATCACATCACCGCGCCCGCCGAGGATGGCGATGGCGCCTTCCGTTGCATGACGGCGGCACTGAACCGGGCCAAGTTGACGCCGGCCGATGTCGACTACATCAACGCGCACGGCACCTCGACCATGGCCGACACGATTGAGCTCGGTGCCGTCGAGCGGCTTGTCGGCAATGCCGCATCGAAGATTTCGATGTCGTCAACCAAGTCGTCGATCGGCCATCTGCTTGGAGCGGCGGGTGCCGCCGAAGCGATCTTCTCTATCCTTGCCATCAGAGACAATGTCGCGCCGCCGACCATCAATCTCGATAACCCGGAACGCGAAACCGCGATCGATCTGGTGCCGAACAAGCCGCGTGCCCGCCAGATCGACGTGGCGCTGTCCAATTCCTTCGGCTTTGGCGGGACCAACGCGTCGCTGGTCTTCCAGCGCTACAATGGCTGATCGTCCGGCTGCCGGGCGGCGCTTTGGCGTGCCGTCAATTTTGCCATATTCGCCCCTACTCTGCCGCTGGGGATTCGTTGGGCGATCAAACGGTAGGGCGAAATGAACACAAATCCGGCAGGCAACGGAGAATTCGGGCAACGGCCGCCGACATCCGGCCCGATCGTGCCGAAAACGGCCAGCGAGGCGTTGCGGCCAGAGGCTGGCACGCCACCGCCGAAGCGCTCGCGTGCGTCACGCAGCCAGGTCGTCGTGTTCATGAACTTCGTCATCTCCTCGGTGATGCTGGTGGTTCTGGCGGCCGGCGTCGCGGTCTATTTCGGCAAGCAGGAATTCACCGAACCCGGACCTTCGGCTAATGGCGACACCTTCCTGGTCAAGCCGAACACCGGCGTCCAGGATATCGCCGACCAGCTCGAACGCCGCGGACTGATCAGCGACGCCCGGGTATTCCGTCTTGGCGTGCGGGCCTTCGGCAATGATTCCGCGCTGAAAGCCGGCGAGTACGAGATCAAGCCCAGGGCTTCCATGCGCGATATCATGGAGCTTTTGAAGAGCGGCAAGTCGGTGATGTATTCGCTGACCATTCCTGAGGGACTGACGGTCGACCAGGCATTGCAGCGCATCGCCGAGGAGACTGCGTTGAGCGGCGACATGCCGGCAACCACGCCGCCGGAGGGCAGCCTCGCCACCGACACGCTGCGCTTCACGCGCGGCGCGACACGCCAGCAGATGGTCGACAAGCTGCTGGCGGATCAGAAGAAGCTGGTCGACGATGTCTGGGAGCGGCGCGCGCCTGACCTGCCGCTGGCCAACGTCGAGGAGTTCGTCACGCTGGCCTCGATCGTCGAGAAGGAGACGGGCAAGGGTGACGAGCGTTCGCGAGTTGCCGCCGTCTTCCTGAACCGGCTTGCCAAGGGCATGCGCCTGCAATCCGATCCAACCATCATCTATGGGCTGTTCGGCGGCAAGGGAAAGCCGGCGGACCGGCCGATCTACCAGTCGGACATCCAGAAACAGACTCCCTACAACACCTATGTGATCAATGGCTTGCCGCCGACGCCGATTGCCAATCCGGGTCGTGCAGCGCTGGAGGCGGTGGCCAATCCGTCGAAAACCGCCGACCTCTATTTCGTTGCCGACGGCACCGGCGGGCACGTCTTTGCCGCGACGCTGGACGAGCACAACGAGAATGTCGCCCGCTATCGCGCGTTGCTGAAGAAGCAGGCCGATGATGCCGCCAAAGCCGCCAAGACGACTGGCACCGGCGACAGCGATGCCAGCGGCGGTGACGCGGGCGCTGCCCAGTAAATGAAGAAAGGCGTTGCCCGACAGGCAACGCCCTGACATTTGGAAGAGCGCCGCGCGTCCGATTTCGACGCGCCTGCGGCGCAGTCTTTTTTCAAGCCGCACTCGCTCCTGTCCGGAAAGCCGGTTCAGGGCGATGTGCCAGGGACGTGTGGGCGATATGAATTTGCAGAGCATGACCGGTTTTGCACGTGCCGTCGCCGAGCACGAAGGCACTTCGATCGCCTGGGAGGTCAAGTCCGTCAACGGCAAGAGCGTCGAGGTACGGCTGCGGCTGCCGCAAGGCTTCGAACGGTTGGAACCTGCTGTCCGGCAGATACTTCAGAAACGTTTTGCACGCGGCAATTTCCAGGCGACGCTGACCATCGGCCGTGCCGTTGGCGCGCAGGCGCAGCCGGTCGTCAACGAAGCCTTCCTGAAGGACCTTGCTGGGCTCGCCAAACGGCTGCAGGAGCAATTCGGCGTTGCTGCGGCGACGTCAGATGGATTGCTTTCGCTGCGCGGCGTGCTCGACATTCCTGAAACCGTCGAAACCGAGGAGGCGAGGGCCGCGCTCGATGCCGCGATCATGGTCGCGCTCGAAGTGGCCTTGAACGGGCTCGAACAGGCACGTCAGGGCGAAGGAGCCGCGCTGGCTTTGCTGTTGTCGGGTCATATCGACACGATCGAGGTGCTGACGCTGCGAGCCGAGGCGGATCCATCCCGCGAGACGACGGTGATTCGCGAACGCATCGCCGAGCAGGTCAGGCTGCTGATGGACGCTTCCGCCAATCTGGATGCCACCCGACTGCACATGGAGGCGGCGTTCCTGGCCACCAAAGCCGATATTCGCGAAGAGATCGACCGGCTGAAAACGCATGTCGCGTCCGGCCGGGCTCTGCTGCTGGGCGGCGGTGCGGTCGGTCGCAAGCTCGATTTTCTGGCACAGGAATTTAACCGCGAATCGAATACGCTGTGTTCCAAATCGAATGCCGCAGCCGTCACCGCGATCGGCCTGGACCTGAAGGCGGTGGTCGACCAATTTCGTGAACAGATCCAGAATCTGGAGTAGCCGATGGTTGCCAAGGATTTGGGGTCCCGCATTCGCCGCCGGGGCCTGATGCTCGTCCTGTCGTCGCCATCCGGCGCCGGCAAGTCGACGATCGCGCGCAATCTTCTGGAAAGCGATTCCAGCCTCGAACTGTCGGTCTCGGTCACCACCAGGCCGCGCCGCGGAAGCGAGATCGAAGGCGTCCACTATCATTTTCGGACGATGCGCGAATTCGAGCGGCTTCGTGATTCCGACGCACTGCTGGAGTGGGCCGAGGTGCATGGCAATTGCTATGCGACGCCGCGCGAACCGGCCGAACTGGCGCTGTCCGAGGGGCGCGACATGCTGTTCGACATCGACTGGCAAGGTGCCCAGCAGCTCAAGGAGAAGATGCGCGCCGACATTGTCTCGATCTTCATCCTGCCGCCATCGATGAAGGAGTTGAAGGCGCGGCTGAAACGTCGCGCTGAAGACCAGGAGGCGGTGATCGAGACGCGGCTGAAAAACGCCCGCAACGAGATCGAGCACTGGAAGGAATATGATTTCGTCATCGTCAATGACGACCTTGACCGCGCCTTCGCCGAAGTGCGCGGTATCGTCGTCGCCGAGCGGCTAAGACGCGACCGCCGGCCAGGCCTGTTCGATTTCGTCTCTGGACTGTTGGACGAGAAGACGGGCTGAGGCGGTGAAGCGCCAATCTCCCCCACGAGGGGTGGGAGATCGGCAGCTTCTTACACCGCATTGGTCAGCCGCACGAACTCCTCGACGCTCAGCGTTTCGGCGCGGCGTGTCGGATCGATGCCGGCGCGTTCGAGCAGGGCCTCGCCGCCGAGGTTCTTCACGCTTTGCCGCAGCATTTTGCGACGTTGGCCGAACGCGGCTTCGGTGACGCGGCCGAGTTTTTTTACCTCGGCGGACAGAGGGGTCGGGCGCGGCACCAGATGCACCACCGAGGAGGTGACCTTTGGCGGCGGCGTGAATGCCTGTGGCGGTACGTCGAAGGCGATCCTCGCCTCCGTCCGCCAGCCGGCAAGAACCCCTAGCCGGCCATAGCTGTCGCTGCCGGCGGGCGCGACGATGCGCTCGGCCACTTCGCGCTGGAACATCAAAGTCATCGAGGTGTAGAAAGGCGGCCAGTCGCTGACCGTCAGCCAGCGCACCAGCAGCTCCGTGCCGATGTTGTAGGGCAGGTTGGCCACGATCTTGACCGGACCGCCGTTCCCGGTCGCTCGGCTGGCAAGGCCTGCGAAATCCGTCTTCAGCGCATCGCCGGAAACAACCTCCAGCCGGCCGGGATAGTGGTCGGACACTTCGGCAAGAGCAGCCAGGCAACGTTCGTCGCGCTCTATGGCGACCACATGGCGCGCTCCGTTGTTGAGCAAGGCGCGGGTCAGCCCGCCGGGACCAGGACCGACCTCGATTACTGTTGCATCGGACAAGTCGCCGGCGGTGCGCGCGATCTTGCCGGTGAGGTTGAGGTCGAGCAGAAAATTCTGGCCGAGCGCCTTCTTCGCCTGCAACCCATGACGCTCGATCACCTCGCGTAGCGGCGGCAGCCCGTCGATGCTCATGCCCGAGGTCTCATACGGCGATTGCCTTCGTGTTCGTGTCGGCCAGCCGCCGGGCAAGCTTCAGCGCGGCTATCAAGCTGTCGGGCCGCGCCACACCCTTGCCGGCGATGTCGAAGGCCGTGCCGTGGTCGGGCGAGGTGCGGATGAAGGGCAGGCCGAGCGTGACATTGACCGCCTCGTCGAAAGCCAGCGCCTTGGCCGGGATCAGCGCCTGGTCGTGATACATGCAAAGGGCCGCGTCGTAGCCCGCCCGCGCCCGGACATGGAACAACGTGTCGGCCGGCAAAGGGCCGAAAGCGTCGATTCCTTCGGCACGCAGGATGTCGACCGCCGGGCGCACGATCAGCTCGTCCTCGAGGCCCATGGCGCCGCCTTCGCCGGCATGTGGGTTGAGCCCGGCAATCGCCAGCCTCGGCTTGGCGATGCCGAAGCGGCCGGTAAGGTCGGCGGCGGTGATGCGCGCGGTGGCGACGATCAGTTCGGTGGTCAGTGCCTTCGGCACCTCGGCCAGCGCGATGTGGATGGTGACGGGAACGGTGCGCAGGTCGGGTCCTGCCAGCATCATCACAGGCATCGCCTCGACGCCGCTGTGCCGGGCTGCCAGATGCGCCAGATATTCGGTGTGGCCGGGAAAGCGAAAGCCCGCATCGTAGAGCGGCTTCTTGGCGATGGGGCAGGTGACCACGGCCGAGGCTTCGCCGGCAAGGCAATCGGCGACGGCGCGGTCGATGGCCTCGATGGTGGCGGCCGCATTGGCCGGATCCGGCCGGCCGGGGCTGTCGATGCAGCCGGCGGCTAGCGGAACGATCGGCAAGGCGCGGGCAAAGACCTGCGCCGCTTGCGCTGATGTCGTTTCGACGACCGGCAGCGAAATGCCGAGCAGGCGCGCCCGGGAGGCGATCAGCGCCGGATCGGCGAGCAGGTAGAAGGGGGGCAGGGCGGCAGCTTCGCGCGCCATAAAGGCGGCGATGGCGATCTCCGGCCCAATGCCGGACGGATCGCCGGCGCTCAACGCGAGCGCACTCACTGTGTTGCCCACGTCAGCGCTTGACGATGCGGGCTTTTGCCTTCAGCTCGTCGACATATTTCTTGCTGAGCGCGTCGGCATCCTTGTCGCCGCCGGAGCCTTCGGCCTGAAACGCCATCTGGGCGACCTTGTCGTCGGACACTTCGCGCGACGAGCAGATGCCGATGAATTCGACGCCGCGCTCGGTTTCGCGCGTGGCGGTGGCACCGCCGACTTTGGTAGCCTTGATCTGCTCGGCCCAGTCCGGCGGCAGCTGCGGCGCGAGCACCCGGCCCAGATCGCGAACGGTGACGTCGATCAAGCCCTTGGCGAATTCGCGCGTCGTGTTGCAGCCGTTGAAGCGGGCGCGCATGGCGTCGGCCTCGCGCTTGCGTTTGCCCAGCGTCGCGCTGCGTTCAGCCGCCGGCACCACGAAGATGACCTGCTGCAGCATGTATTCGGTGGCGCTCGGTTTGGCGCCGCCTTTTTCGAGCATCTTCCTCACGAGATCCTGCTCGCTGACGGCACCTGTGCCGTCGCCGGAACGGTAGCGTGCGCTCAAAGCCTGGTTCCAGGCCATCTGGGCGCGGATGAATTCCTTGAAGTGGCTCTTGGTGACACCTGACTTCTCCATGACGCCGTCAAGCTGGCTGAGCTGCATCTTGTTGCTCGAGGCAAAGCGCTGATACGCCGCCTCGACCTGTGCGTCGCTGATGCGGATGCCAAGCCGCTTGGCCTCGGCCATACGCAGCGTCTGGTCGATCATTTCCTGGCCGGCATCGCCCTTCTTGCGCTGCAGCTTCAGGAAGGCGGCGCGATGGGCGATGTCGCCGCTGGTGACCGGAATGTCGTTGACGACGTATTTGATCTCGCTGGCGAAAGCCGGCGGCGTCATTGCAGTGATCGACACGGACGTCGCCGCCACGAGCAACGCGAAACCTGCTGAAAAGAGGTATTTCCTCATCGTTGGTATCCCAATTCTATCCCGGTCCCGCCCAATTTCATCTTTCCAGGTGCGCGAAATCCGTGCCAGCCCTATGCGGCGAAACGATGTCGCCGATTGTTACTGGATCGTGTCGACGCCACTGGTCGACGAGCCGAAATCGCCGAGGGTGCGGAACGACAGATTGAAGCCGATGGTCTGCGACACCTCCCTGGTGTTCAGATCGCGCGACTGCGAGTAGGTCATCAGATAAGTGAAGCAGGAATCGTTGTAGGCGAAGCCGACACCGTCCTTGACCAGCAGGCTTTGCTGCAGGTCGTAGGTTCCTGTGCCGAAGACGCGCCAGTTTTCGGCCAGATGCGTGGATGCACCAAGTGTGACTTCGTGGCGGTCTTCCGTGAAACCGTACAGCGGCTGGGCCTGGATGAAGGCGTATTTGGCGCTCAGCGACACAGGCAGGCCGGAATAGGCGGCCTTCACCTCGGCACGGCGGACCTCGAAACTCTGTTCGTCGAAACGGCCGCTGACCGAGGCCGCGAAGCCGTTGGGGCTGTTGATGCCGAACAGGCCGACATAGTCGGACTTGGTCGTGTCGAGGCCGGAATTGGCGCCGACATTGACCAGATCCGGCGCGGCAAAGGAGTTCTCGCCGCCGATCTGATAGGATTGGCCGAAAATCGCATTGGTGCCCCAGCCATTATTGTACGAGCCGGAATAGCGGAAGCCGACATTGGCGCGCGAACCGCCTTCGACGCGGTCGTAACCGGAGAACTTGTCGCGCTCGAACAAGGTGGTCGCGTCGAAGACCATGCTTTGGGCGTCTTCGTTGGGCACTGAGAGGCCGCCGACATATTGCTCGTTCGGACGCATGAAGACCTGCGCCATTGGCTCGATGACATGGCTGGACCCGCTGGCCATGGAAAACAGCACCGGCCAACGCATCTCGAGGCCCGCGGTTGCCATGTAACGGGCAAATGACGAGCGCATATCGTCCTGCTCGCCCAAATGCGTTGCCATTCGGTCGATGGCGTCTAGCGAAGCCGACGATGCGTTGAGGTAGTCCACATCGCCCTGCAGCGCGAGCAACGGCGTTAGCACCAGTCCGTCATCTGTGACGAAACTCCGCTTCCACTCGGCCTCGGCGGTGAGACGGCCCGATTCGCCTTCGATGCCGCGGACGCGCTGCGTCGGAGTGAGGGCATTGTAGGGCTGGACGAAGGTCTCATCGACATCGTCGCGGCGGATGACACGCGCGTTGACATTGAGGGACAGCTGGCCGCCGGCCACCGAGGCATCAGGAATATAGGCGTAATCGAGCGACGGCAGCACCCACGGCTGTTGTCCACTTCGCGCAGAGATATTGTCGTCAGGCGTATCTTCCTGCACATCGAAATGCATGGCGCGCACGTCGAAATAATTGCGGCCGTTGAGACCCGTCAAGTAGACTGACGACTGGTGAACGCTGCTATTGTACTTGTCGATGCCGTAGGTGTTCGAGAAGTTCTTGTCGGTCTGCAGCAGCACGTCCCAGCCGAAGTTCCAGCGTGAGTTGATGGCGAACTGCCCCTGGGTACCCATCATGCCGCGGAATTTGTTGGGATCGCCGGCGCTGCCCGAATTGACGTTGTGGCCAGAGCTGGATGGGAAGGCAGTGGTGTCGAGGAAGGCGTCGGGATTCTGCTGGTGTATCCCGGCGATCTTCAAGCTGTACTCGCCATTGTCGAAGCGCTGACGCCACTCGGCCTCACCGAGGAAACCCTGCCTGGTATAGCCGGTGCCGGTGACGGTCAGGTCGTAGGTCGGCGCCAATGCGAGATAATAGGGGACTTTCACGCCGACGCCGAGATCGCTCTTGTAGATGATGCTCGGGATCAGGAAGCCGCTCTTGCGCTTCACCGTCGGGTCGGCAATTTCGAATGCAGGCAGATAGGCAAGCGGAAAACCGAAGAATTCGAAATTCGCATTCTCGAAGCGAACCGTCTTCTTCTCACCGTTCCAGATGATCTTCTTGGCCTTGACGCGCCAGGTCGGCGCTTTGTCCGGCTTATCCTCGCACGGCTCGCAGGCGGTGTAGACGCCATTGTGGAAGGTGGTCAGCACGCCGCCCATGCGTTCGGCGCTTTCGGCGGCGAAATAGGCCTTGTCGATGGTCTCGACCCGCAACGCGTTGACGAAGCCGTCGGCGAAGTCGTCGGTGATGTCGATATGCTGCGAATTGATCTTGGTGCCGTCGCTGTTGATGACTTCGACGTTGCCGCTCGCCACCATCCGCTTGGTGTTGCGGTTGTACTCGACCCGCTGGGCGACAAGGCGATTGCCACCATAGTCGATCTGCACGCCGCCAACGGCGGTCACGGTCTGGTTGTCGTTGTTATAGACCAGCGTATCTGCCGCCAGCAGCATTTGCGAGCCGGACGGAACCGATGTCGCCATGTCGCCGACGTCCTGCGCGAGCGCCGGTGCCGGAACGGCGTAGGCAAGCACGCACGCCAAGGCGGTCGCCGCATAGAGGCGCGCCAAACCGGCCTGCCTGTTGCTGGGCAAAAACGCCTCCCTCACTAGCCGTCTTCCTTGTATAGCAGGAAAGTCACCCCGAAGAACATAGCCACCATGACCGGTACCCAGGCGGCTACGACAGTCGGCACGAATCCCGCCACGCCGAATGCCTTTACCAACACCGAAACGACATAAAGCAGAAAGCCAGCGATGATGCCACCCAGAATCATCGTCGCCGACTGTCCCATCCTGGCAAATCGCATTGAAACCGTTGCCGCGATCAGCGTCATGGCGACGAGCAGGAACGGCAACGCTACGAGCGAATCAAACTGCATGGCAAAGGCATTTGCCTTGAGGCCGAAGGAGCGGGCAACTTCGATCTTTCCGGGCAGGTCGTAGAAGGGGATGGTTTCGGGGCGCGCCAGCCGCTCTTGCACGAATTCGGGCTTCAAATTGGTCGGTACGCGATCGGTTGCCAATACCTGGATCGTGCCGTTCTGGAACGTCTTGACGTCCTGCAATTCCCAATAGCCGTCGCGCAGGAAGGCACGGGTGGCGTCCTTGCGCGCGACGATGTTGCCTTGCGGGTCGAGAATGAAAAACACGACGTCGGCCATTTCCAGGCCCTGGTTCAGGATGGCCCGCGCACCGATGATGGTGTCCCCCGAACTGGTTTTCTGCCGGATCCAGGGCGCGGCATCGGCCGAGACCGTATTCGATTTGCCGGAACGCAGCTGGGTTTCGATCTGCTCGGACCAGGAGAATGCGTGCGCGGCGAGTGGATTGATGACGCCAACCGACAGGACGCCGAACAGCAAGGCTCCGACACAGCAGGGCAAGAGGAACTGCCAGGCGGAAACACCGGCGGAACGCGCGATGACCAGCTCGTAACGCCGGTTCAGCGATACCAGCGTCGCCATCGCCGAGAAGAGACCGACGAACGGCACCGTCTGCAGCATGATCATCGGCATACGGAGGCCTGAAATGGCTACCGCCGTGCCGTAGGTGAAGCCGGGCAGGCCGGTGGTGCGTCCGGACAGCTCGGTGAAATCGATCAGGAACACCAATGCCAGGAGGCCGATGAAGAACCAGATGGTGATCGTCACATAGCGGAAGAAGAAGTAGCGGCCCAGTGTCCAGCCCATCAGCCGACCCCTTGCCCTGATGCGCCGCGCCTGGACAAACGCAATTTGAAAGCATTCCAGCTGTCAGCGATGCGCGTGGCGAAGTTTGTCATCCAGTCCGCCCAGGTCACGGGCAGTTCCAGTGTCCGGTTGGAGACGATGAACCAGATCGCCACCGCGGAAGCCACGATCGGCACGCCATAGACCATATACGCATATTGCGGGACCTCATCCGCCTTGCTGGCGGCAAAAAAGCCCAGCCAACGCACGAACAGCGATATCGTGATCGCCGTGATCAGCGGATTGACGCGCGCCTCGCGGTGCGAGCGCGCATCCCCGGCGACCGCAAGCGCGATCAGCGCGAAAACCATGGAATAGGTCCATTCCGAGAACCGCTGGTTGACTTCGGCCCGGTATTCGTAGGGGTTCTGCTGATAATACTTGTCGTTGGCGCCCGGGTTGAGCAGGTACTGCGTCGTCTGGTCCTTGGGCAGGAGCGTCACCGCCGAAGCCGCCGCCATGAAGGCCGACATGTCGAAGGCATAGGAGGTGAAGCGGATGACGGAGAGATCGCCGGTCAGCGTTTTGCGATGGATGACGCCGTCATTCATCATCAGCACCTTTTCACCGCCGCGTTCGATGATGCTTCCGGTCTTGGCGTAGTAGACGAGGTTGACGCCTTCTTCGCGCGAATCGGCGACGAAAATGCCACCCAGCCGATTGTTCGGAAGGCGCTCGCCGATCTGCAGGAACAACCCGTCGTCAATCTTGCGGAAGGTGCCTTCCTGGATGATCAGCGACAACAGATCCGCGCGCGACGACGCCACCAGGGCCCGGTTCTTCTGCCGTGCGTAAGGGTCGATGCCGTTGTCGACGGCAAAGGAAAAAACGGCGGCGGCGAGCGCCAGCAACATGATCGGCCGCACGATCGTCCAGCGCGAGGCCCCCGCGGCGTTGACGACGGCGAGTTCGGAATCCGAATTCATGACACTGAGTGTCTGTGCGACCGCTACCACCAGCGCGAAAGGCACCACGATCGGGATGATGGACGGAAGGATGAGGGCGGCGACTTCGAAGAAGGTGAGCGCCGACTGGCCGCTGTCGGTGACCAGGTCGATCTTTGCCAGCACCTGCGTCGTCCATACGATCGCCAGCGTCCACACAAGTGCGGCCATGAAGACCACGAAAGCGCGGCGCATGATGTAGCGTTCAACGACCTTCATGAAGGCTTTTCTCGATTTTTTCGAACGGCATCATGCCACCGAACAAGGTAGCTGTCCGGCAGCGCCTGCACAACTGGCTCATCAGATGGTCTATCCGGGTTCTGTCCCACATCACGCCCCCCGGCTGGGCGGAGTGTCGGCGGGAATGGATAAGAAAGGGCGAACATCGATGGTTAACAACAGGTTGCGGCAAAAAGCGGGGCCGTGCCGCGACGAATCGTCATCGATTCCATAGGTCATATGGGATGCCAATTCGGCAAAGTCTTGCCAAATGCCGGAAAACGACCAAATGTCGCGCATCGTTTCGAACCGCTTCCCCAAAAGTCGCGCATTCCCTGAAAGCAGGACATGATGAATCAAAGACCGTCGATCGCCTTCGCCAAATTTTCCGGGTCCCAGAGCGCGGTGAACAAGAAGGGCACGGTCTTCGTGCTCGCGGCGGATGAGGGCGGCCTGAGCGACGTCGCCAAGGCCGGTGATCCCGGCAAGACACTGGAGCGGGCCTTTCCCGTGGCTGAGTTCACGGGCAAGTTCGCCAGCACGGTGGAAGTTCTGGCGCCGCAGGGAGCATCGCTCGACAGACTGGTGGCGATAGGCGCCGGCAAGGTATCGGGACTGGACGAATATGCGTGGTTGAAGCTTGGCGGCACCGTTGCCGCGTCGCTGCGCAAGGCGACCGAAGTGGCGGTGGTCCTCGATGTGGTCGGCGCCTCGCCGAGCGCGAAAGACGCGGCAAGCCTTGCCGCGGGCATTCTCCTGCGCAGCTATTCCTTCGACAAGTACAAGACCAGGAAGGACAAGGACGACGGCAAGGCAGAGCCGAAGAAGCCGGTCAAGGTGACCATCCACACCGCCGATCCGGCCGCTGCGAAGAAGGCCTTCGCCGATGCCGAGGCGGTGATAGACGGCGTCCTACTGGCGCGCGACCTCGTCAACGAACCGGCAAACGTGCTTGGGCCGGTCGAGTTCGCTGCCCGCGCCAAGGCACTCGAGGCACTAGGCGTCAAGGTCGAGATATTGGCTGAGAAGGAAATGAAGAAGCTCGGCATGGGCTCGCTGCTCGGTGTCGCGCAAGGATCGCCGCGCGGCGCCCGCATGGCGATCATGCAGTGGAACGGCGGCAAGCCGAAGGACAGCCCGATCGCCTTCGTCGGCAAGGGCGTCACTTTCGACACTGGCGGCAATTCCATAAAGCCGGCCTCGGGCATGGAGGATATGAAGGGCGACATGGGCGGTGCCGCCGCCGTTACCGGCCTGATGCATGCGCTGGCGGCCCGCAAGGCGAAAGCCAATGTCGTCGGTATCATCGGACTGGTCGAAAATGCCGTCGACGGTCATGCCCAGCGCCCCGGTGATATCGTCACTTCGATGTCGGGCCAGACCATCGAGGTGCTCAATACCGACGCCGAGGGCCGCCTCGTGCTGGCCGATGCGTTGTGGTACTGCAACGACCGCTTCCAGCCGAAATTCATGGTCAATCTGGCGACGCTGACCGGCGCCATCATGGTGGCGCTCGGTCAACATTATGCCGGCCTCTTTTCCAACAATGACGAACTGGCCGAAAAGTTGGCGGCGGCGGGGCAGGCGACGCAGGAACGGCTGTGGCGCATGCCGCTGGGGGCCGAATACGACAAGCTGATCGATTCCAAGAACGCCGACATGAAGAACATCGGCGGCCGTTTTGGCGGCGCCACCATCGCGGCGCAGTTTCTGCAGCGCTTCGTCAAGGACACGCCATGGGCCCATCTCGACATTGCCGGCACGGCGATGGGGGCGCCGTCGAACGAGATCAACCAGTCCTGGGGTTCCGGTTTCGGCGTCAGGCTGCTCGACCGGCTGGTGCGCGACAATTATGAGCAGTGAACGGGTTCAATCACTATAGGCTGAAGCGATGGCCGACGTCCTGTTCTACCACCTGACCGAATCGACGCTGGAGGATGCGCTGCCAGGCCTCCTGGAGCGCAGCGTCGACCGTGGCTGGCGCGCCGTGGTGCAGACAGGCACCGAGGAACGCCGCGATGCGCTCGACCAGCATCTTTGGACCTTCCGCGACGATTCGTTCCTGGCGCACGCAACCGATCGTGAGGCTCATCCCGGCGAACAGCCGA
Source organism: Mesorhizobium sp. M0239 (assembly GCF_040321815.1). Taxonomy (NCBI): domain Bacteria; kingdom Pseudomonadati; phylum Pseudomonadota; class Alphaproteobacteria; order Hyphomicrobiales; family Phyllobacteriaceae; genus Mesorhizobium; species Mesorhizobium sp. M0239. The sequence goes on along the minus strand of NZ_JAMYSG010000003.1, from coordinate 21,358 downwards.
TTCTGTTGACCACCGGCGACGGCAATCCCAACGACGCCAAGATAAGGTTCCTGGTCGACGGCGCGGTGCCGCCTGACCTTGGCGGCTACGAGCGCGCCGTGTTCCTGTTCGATGGCCACGATGCCGCCCAGCTCGAGGCGGCGCGAGGGCACTGGAAGGTGATGAAGAGCGCTGGCCACGCCGTCACCTATTGGCAACAGACGCCAGATCGCCGCTGGGAGCGCAAGGCTTAAGGCAGGTCGCCTGAACGTGACTGAGGCAGGTCGCTGACCGTTCAGTCGACCCGCTTTTGGACCAGTGCCCTGTCCCGGATGAAAGTCTCTACTACTTTGCCTTGATCCGGCTCTGTTTGCGGCTGACGTAGTCGCCGTGTTTCAATTTCATGAATGCGTCCGCAAGGTTGCGGTGCGAACTCCTGAATACGTACCATTCTCCATCTGGAACCCGGCGCTGGTAGAGAATCCTGCCTGCCTGGCGATGTTCGAAACAGGAAAGAGCGTTGGAGTCGCCTCCGGCTCCGTGCCATTTTGCGCGGAAGCACAGCTTGCCTCCTCCGGGAATGAACCAGATGCCGTCACCGTAGCCCAGCTTGCGCGCCTTGTCCGAGGTCCAGGCACTGAACTGACGGCGCTGGACGGCAAAATATCCGGCACCCTCCCGACCCCAGAGCCACGAGCGGTTCTGGTACATCTGGTAGATGCCTTTGTCCGGCACCACCTCTGCCCGCATGGCCTGTTCGGCGATTTTCGTCGCCGTCTTGGCTGTTGCGGGAATCTGGAAAGCAAACAGACCAATGGAACAGGCAAGTGCCGTTCCGATACAATTGCCCAGTACTCGTTTCACAACCCCTACCCCTACTGTTACGCCACGCCCAGTTTATGAGAACGCTTGAGATGATTTCAGGTGAATCCTGAAATCTGAATCCGCCACTAAATCAAAGAGATGGAGCATGATGCCTGGACAGATGGTGCCCCGTTTGTCCGAAAAGCCGCTTTCTCACTTTTTCAGTATCATGCTCTAGGGCAAGACATGCTGGGTCACCCTCCAGTCGGGCAGACCATAGCCGCCCAGCCACGGCCACACTTCCTTCTGGTTGAAGTAGACGACCGAAGTCAGAGCCGGAAACTCCGCGTAGGATTTGCGGGAATCTTCCTGCCATTTCGAGACATAGTCCTGCTTTCCGACATAGCCGAGTTCCGCAACGACGATCGGCTTGTTGAACACCGCAACGCGGTCATAGCCGGGCTTCAGCAGTTCAGCGAAGGTGCGGTCACGACCGGTCTCGTCACCGTCTTTTTTCTGCAGACCGAACACCGACAGGCCGATGACGTCGACATAGTCGTCGCCGGGGTAGTATTTTTCCAAACCCTCTTCGCCTTTGGGCGACCACATGTACTTGGCGGCGGGGGCAGCCTTGCGGCAGATGTCGACTTCGCGCTTGTAAGCGGAGATCCAGTCCTTGGGAGCCCAGTTGGCCCAGGTGAAGCGGCCGTTCTTGTCTTCCATTTCCTGAGCCCAGCGAATGGTCACCGGGCTCTTCATCTGTCCCACCAGGCCGCAGATTGCCTGCATGTTGGCATCATATTTGCCGCTCAAAATGCCGTCACGCAATTCGGGCGGGGTGATGCGCCAGTCCTTGGACCATGTCCACGGCTCAATCGTGATCAGAAGCGAGCGGCCGCGCTGCAGCGCATAAGCGTCGGCAAGCGGCAGCGTCGACAGATCGACGTCTTCCCAGGGCAGGAACAGCTCTTCGATGCTGGCGCTCTTGTCGGTGCTGAAGTCCCCGTAGGGATCATAGGAACCGAACGCCGACGCAGCGCTGCTCGTCTGAAGGGGGTCGGTCGCGGTTACGGAGCCGGCCCCTCCTGCAGTAGGGAAGGCGGCGCTTCCGCCCAATACCAGCGCGATTGCAAGTGCCTTTGCCGCGGAGTGTGTCATCATAGATTCTCCCATGGCCTCGACTTCTCGCGGAAGTTAAGGCTTCGCCCGTGCGCATCGATGCCTGATCGATACGGCTACCCAAAAACCTATCGGCTCGATTGGCGGAATCTGCGGGATTTCGGAGCGATCATTGGCGGTTGTGCGAACCTTCGCACGAAGCCCACCCAAAAATACTTCTCAAGGCGCCAACACAGAAGGAGCCGTCGAGAGAGTTTCGCCGCGATACTCACAAATTCGCGTCAATATTCCGATATATCATCCCTGTCTAATTTAAGAGCCGGACGGACCAAAGAGTCAAGCGCAATTAATGGTTGCTTAACCATGATCCTCGCAACATGGTTAACGCTGCCTTGAGCGGATCTTCCTGCGATAGCCTCGGCCCCTTCGACGGATTCTCCGACGCTGAAACTTTTGCCGGCTGTGATTGCTGTGCTGGTCGGGGGAGGCGTCCACGGAATTACCCTCCCGATTCAAGATGTTAAGTTAACCAATTCGCAAGAAGTATAGTTAACCAACACTTAATTTAGTTGACTCTAAGACACCCAAGTGGATTCTAAGGGCGGGTTTTCAAGGCGCGTCTGCCGTCGTTCGGCTGATGCTCGGGTGGCGGCGGTACGTGTATGAGTGTTTCCGCGGACGTGGGGATCATCAGCGGCAAGACCATGCCGAAACGGGGGCGTGGGGCGGCTCCGGGGAAGGCGGCGGAGAAGCCTCCTTTTCTGGTGCCGGTGCTGTCGGCCACCCAGCGGCGGATCTGGAGGCTGGGACTTGCCTGCTGGTCGGTAACGTTCGGATTTTTCTGGTTCTGGTGGCTGCAGCCCGGGCACATCGAACATGTCATTCCATACATGCTGGCGACATTGACGCTCGTATGGCTGACGTTCATGCCGATGTATTTTCTCTTGAACGTGCATGCGATGAAAAAGCCGTCCAGTCTTCACACGATCCCGGAACGTTCGCGGGTCGCGATGGTGGTGACCAAGGCTCCGTCCGAACCGTTTTCGGTGGTTGCGCGAACGCTCGAAGCGATGCTGGCGCAGGACTGTCCGCATGATACCTGGCTGGCCGACGAGGACCCGTCAGAGGAAACGATTGCCTGGTGCGATGCCCATAACGTCATGATTTCGACGCGGCGCGGGCGGGAAGATTATCACCGCAAGGTGTGGCCCCGCCGGACGCGCTGCAAAGAGGGAAACCTGGCGTTCTTCTACGACCACTATGGTTATGAGCGCTACCACTTCGTCGCTCAGATGGATGCGGACCACGTCCCGACACCAACCTATCTCAGGGAAATCCTGGTCGCCTTTGCCGACCCGGCGGTTGGCTATGTATCGGCGCCGAGCATATGCGACAACAATGCCGCTGAAAGCTGGTCGGCACGCGGCCGACTGTTCCCGGAAGGGATGTTCCACGGACCCTTGCAGTCCGGCCATACGGGCGACGGAACGCCGCTCTGCATCGGCTCGCACTATGCCGTGAGAACCGCAGCGCTCAAGCAGGTCGGCGGCCTTGGCCCGGAACTGGCCGAAGATCACTCGACGTCCATGCTGTTCATTGCGGCTGGTTGGCGCGGTGTGCATGCCATAGACGCCATTGCCCATGGCGATGGCCCGCAGACCTTTGCCGATCTTGTCACGCAGGAGTTCCAGTGGTCGCGGAGCCTGATGACGATCATGCTCGAATACTCGCCGATATACCTTTCCAAGCTATCGCCACGGCTGAAATTCCAGTTCCTGTTTCGCCAGCTCTGGTATCCGCTTTTCGCCGTGTTTTCGCTTGTCATGTACGTCATGCCTATGTACGCGCTTCTGACGGGGAAGAGCTTCGCCAATGTGACGTATGTTGATTTCCTTTTATACTATGCTCCGAACTCTATTTCCCTGATTATGCTGGTGATGTTGCTGAAGGCATTCGACCTGTCGCGCCCGCTCACTGCCAGGACGATCAGTTGGGAGGGAATGTTGTTCTCATTCTTCGCGCGTTGGCCGTGGGTGCTGGCGGGCACGCTGTCGTCGATCCGTGATTATGTGACCAAGTCGTTCGTGGATTTTCGTGTTACCCCCAAGGGCAGTGGCCCGAAAAATCTGCTGCCTGCCCGCGTCATCGTTCCGTATGTGGCACTTGCAATCGGAGCTTCGCTGCCGGTCCTTCTAGTGGACCGCGCGTCGGATGCCACCGGCTTCTACTGGTTCGCTGCCTTCAATGCGTTCGTCTACGGGTTGCTTGTGGTCGTAATCATCACCAGGCACCTGGCGGAGAACAGAATTTCGTTGCGGCGCAACGTCGCGAAACTCGCCTTGCAGGCCTCGCTCGCTGGCGTTGCGCTCTTCGTCCCGGGCGCTGCGTTTTATGACCGCGGCCTGGAAGGCATATATGGGCTCCAGCAGGGAGCAGGCAGTGTGCGCATCGTCAGCGTGGCCTACCCGGTTTCCGGAGCCGGGCGTGGCGGGAGCGGAACCCGCACATTCCATCTTGACCCCGCCTGGGATCGGCCAATCGTCAGATAGTCTGGAAGAGCCTGGCGCCCGCCAACTCAGGAATTGCCATGACAAAACACCCAAGGCACGGGGATTTCTCGACCCCAGGGGTGGAAGCGGTGGCTAATTCGAGATCTGTCGGTTCGCCGGGCGAGTGAACCTGGCACTTGGAAAATGGCAGCGGCTTTGAGATTGCAACGTAGCATCAGGCCCTTTGCTCTTTCGGTTGTCATCGCGGTTATGCACGGAACGGTCAGATGGAATTGAAGACACAGCCCGGTTCACAAGGTTCCAAGCGCTTCCTCCGCGCAGGCCTGCTGATCGCTTGCACCGGGTTTTTCTCCTGGGTGCTTCTGGGTGTCTACCGCGGCTTCATCATCGATCCCCAATCGACGCTCCAGGGTCGCTTGGCCTCTATCCCCAGCGGGATAGCGTCAAGCTACCACGATCTGATTTTCATTTCGTCGCTGACGGCAGCAGCCCTGCTCCTGCTTTTCCTGGCAAAGGCCAGCCGCCTCTTCGGCGTCGTCGTGGTCATCACTTTCTATCTCGCCATCCTGATTTCGCTATGTTGGGGGTTTGCCAACATCAATCTCGTCAAAATGCTGAGCGAGCCGTTTACTTTCCAGTGGTTGATCTATGGCGACTTCCTGCAGAATGCCGACGCCAAGAACGCCATAGGTGACGCGCTCAACCCAAGGGATTTCGCATTCTCGTCGTTGTCCATAGTTCTGGCGCTGGTCTTGGGTTATGCGACAGCAGGGCTGTGCGTGCGGCTGGCGGGAACTGCTCGATCGGTATTGCTGGGGACGCTTTTCCTGTGCGTCGGTGCTGGACTGGTCGGCACCGGGTACCATGTTCGGGCGACGGCCTTGCCAGAGGCAAAGGTTGCCAACCCTATCGTGTACTTTGTTGAATCGGCTCTGTTCAGTCCGACCCCCGTCGTTTTCGCCGTGAATACCGGGGTGGACGTTGACGTCGCCAGCGTTGGGGAACGTCCGGCGGAGACGTCCAGCTTCAAGGTGCAATCACCAAATCCGATAAAGAACGTGCTGGTTTTCATGATGGAATCGGTGCCATCCCGATACGTCGAGACGTTTGGTGGAAAGTATCCTGTTACACCAAACATAAAGAGCTACTCAAGTGACTCGATACGCTTCGACAGTATATATGCGCACACTCCCTCTACAAACTATTCGATATTTTCGTTGTTCAGCTCGATGTACAATGACATATCTTACTATGGAATGACCGCGAGCCATCCGGATCTGCCGCTGAGTTCAATATCCAACACTCTGACCGCAAGCGGCTTTCGCACCGGATTTTTCTGGAGTGCGGATTCACGGTTCCAGCGCGTGGATGAGTTTCTGCTCAACAAGGGGCTTGATGTCATTCAGGACTACCGTGGGCAGAAATGCGATATTCCCACATTCAAGCTCAGTTCCAAGGAATGGAAGAATTTCGACTACAACAGCGACCTCTGTACCGCTCAATCCGTCATCAACTGGGTGAATGAGGATGCCGAAAATCCCTTCTTCGCGGTGATGTTTACGGCGATGACCCATTACCCCTATCTCATCGACAGCCCGCTGTTTACGGCGATGAAAGAGATCCCCGACCTCTCTGACGGCTCGAAAGTTCACTATTCCGATGACGAGAAGTTCAACGCCTACCTCAACGCGCTGAAGGTCGGCGACCAGGCGCTGGGACAGATACTCGATTCACTCAAGCAGTCCGGCAAACTCGATTCGACGCTTGTGGTCATACTCGGCGACCACGGTGAAGCGTTTGGAGAGCATGGGAACTACGTTCATGCCAGTGCTCTCTACGAAGAAAATATCCATATCCCGCTTATCATGATCAACAAGCAGCTTTTCCATGATGACGTCGCACATGCTGTCGGTGGGATTATCGACATAGCCCCGACCATCCTCGATATACTCGGCCTTCCGCTTCCAAGATCCTGGCAGGGTCACAGCTTGTTCAGCGAGCAGCGGCCGAACAAGACATTCTTCTTCATTCCCTGGAGCGGTTTCCAATTCGGCTACCGCGAAGGAGATCGAAAGGTCACCTTCAACGCGACCACCGGCAGCATCGAGGCGTATGACCTCAAGACGGATCCTACGGAAAAGGTCAACCTCATCAAGGCCGGCACCGGCGATCGCACCGCCATCCTGCAGCCGATCGCGGGATGGGTACAGTCGCAGAAGCGCCGCGTTGCCGATATGATCGCCGATGCGACGAAAGACGCGGCGCGTTGCAGCATTGCCAGCCTCGAGATCGACGCGGCCGGTACCAGCTTCGAAGGTTCCCCTCGGCTCGACGTGCTTGTCGACGGAAAGCCGGTTGGACAGGCGGACGTCCTGGGGACGGAAAGCACGGCGATCACAGCAGAATCGATCGTCGCGGAGTTGAAGGCAGCGTCCGCTCATACCGTACCATTTCGCTTCAATCTAAGCGCCGTGCCCAATCCGCGGAAAATCGAACTCCGCTATGCCAACGACTTGTGGGCGGGGCAGGGCAAGGCTGGCGATCGCAACCTGTTCGTCAAGAATATCAAGATAGACGGCCGAGTGGTGCCGAAGAGCAAGCTGCATGTCGACAACAAGACTGTAGGGTTCATCGATGACAGCGGGACCAGCATGTTCAACAGCGGCTCGCTGTGGGTCAGCGGTCCATTTGTCGAGGGGTGCATATAGCGGCATAGGCACTCTGGAGCGGGCCGCCACATCCAGCCACTTCCGGCGATAAGGATCGCCAGCCCTTTTTGTCGGCTGGAGAGAGCCTGGGGCAGTCGGCCCTGCCGGCGCCGGTTGCGGCGCTGAGCGTTTTATACATCGCAACATCCCTGACAGCCCAAGCGCCGGCTTCTGTTTGCCGCGGGCGCGAGTCCGTCGCGTATGCCGGTGTGCCGTTTGGCAAGGCTCCGTCTGCCAGCCGATCCGACAATCGAATTTCCTTCAAATTCGAGCGAAGAGTGAAAGGCTGCGTTCATTATGACGTTTGCACGAATTTTAATAAGTCTCTTCTAATATGACGGAACGATGTGAGTGGAAAACGACCACTCACGAGCGATTAGAAACGACGGATTCGAAGTATATTCTTCGCTTTCAATCACGTTGCATTACAGGGCAGGGAGCAGATGATGAGACAGTTTATGGAAAATCTGACCGGCAGAAAATATGCCTATGCTGTTGCTGCAATCGCATTGGCCTCGATGTTGTCAGGCTGCCAGACGATGGACACGACCAAGACCAGCTCAATCAACGGACGGATCGTTGATCAAGGTTTTGGCAAGAAGGTCCAGCACGTCAGGAAGCTCGATCGCGTCGGAAAGAAGGTTCTCTACCGCAAGCCGCTCACACAGACGACCATGGTGACGCGTACGAGGCAGGAGGCCTATGCCGCCTTCGTGCGGCCGCAGCGGGTCGGCAGGCCGGCGATGGTGAAGGTCTCCTACAGCCCGGGCAATGGCGGCCCGTTCCTCGGTCATTCGCCTTGGATTTGTGGCCCGAGCGGTTTCGGCCAGCGCGCCAGCTGCCGTTCGCGCTACTAGACCATCGGACCCAAAAGTGGCGGCGCGATTTGAATGAAGGATCCGCCGCTCTTGTCTTCGCCGGGGGCGCGAGTCGAGGGCGAGGGGTTGGCGCAGGATATTGCGCCTTGCCTCGCCCTCAGGCCGCCATTCCCGGCGTCGACGAACCCTGCCGGTCCACTGTCGGCCTTGAAACCAAAATCACACCCAGCAAGCTGTTGATGAAGCCACCGCTCCGGTCAGCGCTGTGGGCGCGGAGCTTCCATGGCGTTCCGATCAAGTCACGATGGCCGGCTGGGGCGGAGCCAGCCGTCATTGTCACCGGGCGCCGGGCGCGGCCGCGCGACATAGGCCGATGCTCCATTCGCTTCGTGATAGACCCGTGCCAGCATTTCAGCCAGCACGCCCGATGTCACCATCTGCACCCCGGCGATGAGCAGGAAGAAGCCGGTGAACAGCATCGGGCGTGTTCCGATGTCCTCGGCGAAAAGCAGCTTCAGGCAAAGCAGGTAGGCAAGGATCAGCGAACCCAGCGCGCCAAGCACGATGCCGATGCCGCCGAAGAAGTGCCCGGGCCGTGTGCGATAGCGCATGAAGAAATACATGAACACCAGATCGAGCACGACCCTGAAGGTGCGCGAAATGCCGTATTTGGACTGGCCGTGGATGCGGGCATGGTGCGTCACCACCTCCTGCGCGATGCGTCTGGGTGTCGTCACCGTGGCCAGCCATGCCGGGATGAAGCGGTGCATCTCGCCATAGAGCTTGACGCTGCGGATGACGTTGCCGCGATAGACCTTCAGGCTGCAGCCATAGTCCTTGAGGCGCACCCCGGTGACGCGCGCGATCAGCGCGTTGGCAATGCGCGAGGGCAGCCTGCGCATGAAAAACCCTTCCTGGCGATCCTTGCGCCAGCCGACCACCAGGTCGAGATCCTCGCTCAACAGGCGGTAGACCATACGCGGAATGTCGAAGGGATCATTTTGCAGGTCGCCGTCGATCGTGGCGATGACGTCTCCGCGCGCCGCGTCGATGCCGGCCTGCATCGCGGCGGTCTGCTTGTAGTTGCGCACCAGCTCGACCGCATGCACATGCGGGCCGTAATGCGCCGCCAGGCGCCTGATCTCGCTCACCGTCGCGTCGGTACTGCCGTCATCGACCAGCACGACCTCCCATGGCTGCTCGTAGCGTTCCATAGCCTGGTGAATCCGTGCCAGCAGTGGCTCGACGTTTTCGGCTTCGTTGTACATGGGTACGACGATGGACAGTGTATGGTCCGGCATCACCGTGCCGTCAGGCAGTCCCGAAGCAGGGATGGGCAATACGCTCATAGGGATGGTTTCCTTGCAGGGCCGACGGCCGGGTTCCCCGGCAGCGTCGATTTCGAGGGAAACAGCCAGGCGATCGCACCCGTGGCGATTGCCGAGCAGAAGATGAACAGATGCAGTGCCAGCGCTGCCTGAAGGCCGCTCTTCATGGCAATGCCGGAGGTGAGCAGCGCCGCCGCTGCACCCGCCTCGTAGGTGCCGAAGCCGGCAACGCCTTGCACCGGCAGTATGGCGGCGCCTTCGGCCCCGACGACGCCTGGAAAGGCGGTCGAAAAGGATGTCCCCAGCAGCATTGCCAGCAACCATCCCTGTACGGTGAGCTTCAGCGACCAATTGGCGATCGTCCACCACCAGCCATAGCGCGATCGGCCGGTCGCCTCGGTGAAGACATCGCGCAGCCTGCCGAGTTTCGCCACGATCTTGCCGCGGCCTGCCCAGTCATGCGGCGCCCGCGCCCAGCGCGGCAGATACCAGGCGGCAGCGACCACCGCCGCCACGCCCGCGATCCTTGTCGCCGGATGCAGGCCCGGCCACACCACCAGGGCCAGCACGCCGACGACGAAGGCATCCTGCAGTCTGAACCACAGAAGCGAGGCGCTGGCGCGCATGATCGGTATGCCGAAGACCTGGCGCAGGAGCAGGGGAAAGGCCGTCTCGCCGCCGCGAAAGGGCACGACGTTGATCATTGCATTGTGGATCAGGATGATCCGCAGGCAGGCACCGAAACGGCCATGCACCTCGTCGCGGAACTCGTCGCAGACGCGCAGCGCGCGCAGCACGTAGGTGACGAACAGCGCAAGCGCCACTGCCGCGAAAGCGCCGGGCGTGATGCTCGCGAAAGCATCGCCCACCATCTTCCAGCGCGAGTCGCTGACGACCCACGCCAGCAGGGCCAGGCTCACGATTATTGAGGCAGCTCGTTTCAACAATTCAACAATTCCTGCGCAGGCTTGCGCTATCGGATTCCGTCGGCCGCGGCGTGCTGTATCTCAAAATCCACAGCATTGGTAGCGGCCCAAGCCTTTCCGATCGATCGCATTGCCTGGCTTGCGAGCGCGCATCCGCGCAACTTCAGGCGGCCGCTGAACCTCCGGCATCGGCCTGCTTTCCGACCCGACTATGGCCTCGGTTTCATCGATGGCTGCTGATTAGGTCGGCCGGCTGTCCGGATCCATAAGCCCGATGCGCAATCGCGATGTTGCCGTCTTGATGGACAATGCGCGTGTCGCGAATAGTTGTTGCCCGCGTGCTTTGCGGCGGTTGACACCGCCTTTCTCACGACTGTTAAATGGTTCGCGTGGCCGTCAAAGTGCTGACGCAGCCGCCTTGGACCGAATAGACATGCGAGTGCCAACTATGCCGACAGCTTTGATCAGATCGCTGCCGCTTGATGTCGGCCGTCGGCATCGCAAGGGGCCTCGGCGGTGTGCAAGTCTCAAGCAACTTGTGCTGCTCCTAGCTCTTTGCGGTCAGGTGGCTGTTTCGGGAGCGGCGCACGCGGCCGCCGCCAACGACAAAAGCACGGCGGAAGCCGGTACCGCCGCTGTTCCGACTGCTTACGAACTACAGCTTCTGTATGCCGGCCGCACATGGATATGGAAGGACGGAGCAGCTTATTTCGCGCGGGACAATCGACACCTCAGGGCCTGGACGTCCGGGCAGGGCACGGCAACCGTCGCGGAGGGCAGATGGCTGGTGACCAAGGACGGCAAGATGTGCATGGAGCTCGCCTGGCGATCGAAGAGCTACACCGGCGAGCCGCACCGCACCTGCTACAGCCATCGCATTCAGGGCCGGAACATCGAGCAACGCAAGGATCCGGACGGGGAATGGTACGGTTTCAAGCGATCTCCCGAGGATCCTTCCGACGAATACAAGAAATTCGAAGCAGGCGACACCAAGGGCGCGCAGTTCGAAGAGACCCGCAAGCTGGTCGATGCCAAGAAGTAGGCCATGCTTCCAGCCACGCTGAGCCAGTGGCCTGGCTGTTCTTGCCGTGCGCCTGTCGCGGAACCCGCGAATCGCCTATGGTTAAGCCTTAAGCGGCTCGGCAGGCGCGGTCGGCGCGCCGATCGCATCTAGTCGCATTCAATTGCATCAGCCAGACGACGAGACGATGGCCTGCCATACGGTTTTGATGAAATTTAATAATTAGTGATATCTAATATAGCGTGTGATGTGCGAGTGGTCACTCATGCGGCGTGAAAGCGGCCCAAGTATAGTATGTCGCAACGCGCCCTTGGCTTATACTTGATAGCAAGGGACAGAGGATGAGAAATTCCGCGAGCGTATTTTGCTCAAGCAAAAATGTCGTATCTATTGCCGCGGCCGTAGCGTTGAGCTCTATGGTTGCAGGTTGTCAAGGTATGGACGCAACTGAAACCGGTTCGGTCCTTATCAGGCCCATAGTCCACCCGGTCCGCAGTCAGCCCGCGGTCCAGCCCGTGCAGGCCACATTTCTCGTGCGCTCGCTCCGTGCCGACCATCCGATCCAGATGACAAGCACAATAGCAACTGAAAGTGCCTACGCCTTTGCACCACCGCAACGGATCAAAGCCAGCACGCCGGCGCCGGTGAAAATCTCGTTCAATCCGGGCGATGGCAGCACGTTCTCGGGCGGCTCGCCTTATATCTGCAGCCCTAGCGGATTTGGCCAGCGCGCGAGCTGTCACCCCCGCTATCTCTGACTCGTCGAGCGACGACCGACGCTGCCACCCTGGCTGGCGGCAGTTTCATTGGCTTGGTCTTCAGTCCGAAAAAGGGAGCGGCCGTCCTGACAATGGTGTCGATGTCTGAAAGCTCCGGCACAAAGCCAAGATGTTCGCGTGCGCTTCCCGGATCGGCGTAGAGCTCCGCCGGATCCCCAGGGCGTCGGCTCCTGAGCACTGCCGGAACCGGCCTCGACGTCATTCGGCCGACCGCCTTGACGATCTCCTTGATGGAGATGCCCCGCCCGGTGCCGAGATTGACCGCAAGACTTCGCCCGCCACCCTCGAGATAGATGAGCGCTTTCAGGTGAGCGCGGGCCAGATCGGTGACGTGGATATAATCCCTTACGCAGGTGCCGTCCGACGTGTCGTAGTCGGTGCCGAAAACCTCGATCGCGTCGATGATGCCCGATGCGGCCATGAGCACTCTGGGAACCAGATGGGTTTCCGGCGAATGCCACTCACCGAGCTCGCCGTCGGGATCGGCGCCACAAGCGTTGAAATAGCGCAGGATCGCAAATTTCATTCCATACGCGGATGCATAGTCGCCGATGATCTGTTCACCCATCAGCTTGGAGCGCCCGTAGGGGCTGATCGGATTTTGCGAGGAGGTCTCGCGAACGGGCAACGCTTCCGGCACGCCGTAGGTCGCACAACTGCTGGAGAAGATGATGTTTTCGATCGAACTCGCGCGTGCGGCATCGAGCACCGCGATGGTGCCTGTCACATTGGTCGAATAATATTCGGCCGGCTCGCGAACGGACTCTCCGACATAGGCCAGCGCCGCAAAATGGATCACGGCCGTCGGCCGGTACGTTTCCATAGCCCGCCGCAGTGCATCCTGATCCCGGATATCGCCGACGACAAGCGGACCCCAGCCGACGGATCTCTCATTGCCGCGGCTCAGATTGTCGAAAACCACCGGCATGTAGCCGGCGGCGGCCAGCTGCTTGCAGGTGTGACTGCCGATGAAACCGGCTCCACCCGTCACCAGGACTGCCGGCCGGCTCATGAAGCGGCAGCTCCTCTGGCGATGTGGCTTCCGTAAAGCAGGGCATCAAAATACTCGACGGTACGCGCGAGCCCCTGGCTCAAGCTGATTTTCGGCTCCCAGCCGAGATTGGCCTTGGCAAAGGAGATGTCCGGCTTGCGCTGCCTGGGATCGTCGACGGGCAGCGGCCGATGCACGATCTTCGATCGGGCGTTGGTGTAATCGACGACCAGCGTCGCCAGTTCCATGATGGTGAATTCGGCAGGGTTGCCGAGATTGACCGGGTGGGCGGGCGCGCTCGGCGCGTTCATCAGTCGGATAAAGCCCTCGATCAGATCGTCGGCATAGCAGAAAGAGCGCGTCTGTTGGCCGCTGCCATAGACGGTCAGGTCCTCGCCGCGCAGCGCCTGGACGATGAAGTTCGAAACCACACGCCCATCGTCGGGCTGCATGCGGCGACCATAGGTGTTGAAAATGCGGGCGACACGGATATCGAGGCCATAGGTCCTCGAATAATCGAAGAACAGGGTTTCGGCCGAGCGCTTGCCTTCATCGTAGCAGGAACGCGGTCCGTGCGTGTTGACGTTGCCGAAGTAGCTCTCGGGCTGTGGGTGCACGAAGGGATCGCCATAGACTTCGGATGTAGAGGCCTGGAATATCTTGGCCTTGTTCTGTCGCGCGAGTTCCAGAAGGTTCAGCGATCCAAGCACGCTTGTCTTGAAGGTGTGGATCGGGTCTGCCTGGTAGTGCGGCGGAGAGGCGGGGCAGGCGAGATTGTAGATCTCGTCGCATTGAAGATCCGAAGGCAATGCATCGACGATGTCGTGCTCGATGCAACTGAAGCGCGGATTATGCAGAAGGGTATTGAGATTGTATCTTTTGCCGGTGTGGAAATTGTCCAGCGCGACAACGTCGTATCCGTCCCGCAAAAGACGTTCGCACAGATGCGATCCTAAAAATCCCGCTCCTCCGGCGACAAGGGCGCGTGGTCGGCTTTGGTTGGCGCCCCTTTGGCTGCCGGATTCCAGTTTCAGAACCTTGACAAGCTTACTCATGCTTTCCTCATACGCACCGCACACGCTACCGCCGGGCCGGGACAAAGCATCGCCCGGCCACGTTCCTCAGAACGTGGCAAACCTCCGCATCTGCGGAACCGCCATCACTGATGTGCGTCAATTGTTCTTTGGCTTTCGCGAAGCTGGTGCGACTACACAACCTCCGTGCTGCCACTCAGCATTCTCTGCGCCCCGAAATCGCGATTACACGCTCGGTGTCACCATCGTCGATTGCTCGCCCAAATTGCACATCCCAACGCATCGAAAATATACCTGTGGAAATCATAGTCAACTAAATTAGATATTTCTTAACCATATCTGTTTGCGAATGGTTAATCACGGGCCGGCATCGGCCTCGAAGCTGAACCGGGAGATGTCCAGAGCAGTTCCTCATTTCGAATCAGCGTATTGGGTCGGTCGCTGGCCGTCGGCGCCACACGCTGTTCGTTATGTCGAATCAGCGCTTGGCAGCCAAGATCGCCATGGAGGAGGGGTTGCGCAATTCAGGGCGAGGTCGGGATGGATCCAGCCGAAAGTGGATTTAACGACCCAAGCGACGGGAAAATTTCAGATAGCAACGAGATTGCTGCCCGAAACCGCTCGGAGTGCAAATATAAATTCCAGGGCGCGAATATTCATACCATAGGGCTTGACCTATCGTAGGCACGCCGCAGCTGGCTATAGTTGGAAGAAGGGCAAGGGCTAAAGCTTTGTAAGCAAATTCATTCACAGGGACGAATTTTGACTTTATCCTCTTTTGGTGCCGCTGTTCATGATCTTTGCCCATCAAGGCCTCTGGTTCGCAAGGCGCACCGATGGCCCATTTCGCCGAAAAGCGCATGCGCGTGTTCATTTCATAGTGGAGGAGCGGTCATTTCGGCAACGAATTTTAAGCGCATAGGTAGAACTCCGCATTGGCGCCCGGCCACGCCGCCACAGGGTTGTTGCTTGCGCACGTCTAGCTCGATCGCCTGGGGTGGCGACTCGGCTGGCCATCGCCTTTTGATCGTTGGGGCGCTATTGGCAAGGTCACGATGGAATGTGGTGATGTGAATGCGCTTTCTGTTTGTCCTGATCCTGCTCGTCGGCGCCGGCATTGGTGTCGTCTATCCCTGGGCGATGAGCAATTTCTCCGGCCATCAGATCGGCACCTGGCGGGTCTATGAGCAGGGCCGCTTCAAGCCGCTGACGGTGCCGCTCTCCGGCCGCGACGCGCCGGTGCGGGTGCTGGTCGACCTGACCGCAAGAGCAGAGCGCATCGTCTCGCAGCAGCGCACCGTGCTGACGCTGACCGCTGCAAGCAATGGCCGCACGGTGCTGGCCTCGACGCTGCAGTTCAGCCATTCCGACAATCCTCGCCAGGCCAGCCCGCAACTGCCCGACAAGATCTTTCGCGACGAGGCCGGCGTGATCGCGACCGTCAGCCCGGGTCCCTACATCTTCACCGTCGGACCGGGTGATGCCGACGACATACCGATGCGGGCGGTCGATCTCATCCTGCGCTCCGGCGCAGGCGAGATCGACAGCCGTGCACGGCCGGTCGGCTTCGCGCTGATGGCGATCGGCCTGATCGGATTCTTGCTGACTTTGCGCACTCGTGGTGGCCGGCCGGAAAATCCGAACTCGCAGCCGCCACCGCCGCGCTGGGGCAGGGGCTGATGCATGTCGCCCAAAAATGTGCAGCGGTTTTGGGACAACGACATGCATAACGGCACAAAACAATGAACTACCGCCACGCCTATCATGCCGGGAATTTCGCTGACGTCGTCAAGCATGTCGTGCTGACGCGCTTGCTTGAGTATCTGAAGCAGAAGGATAAGGCGTTTCGGGTCGTCGACACCCATGCCGGCATTGGCCGCTACGACCTGTCGTCGCTCGAGGCGCAGAAGACGGGTGAGTGGCAAGGCGGCATCGGCAGGGTGATCGATGCCCCGTTTGCCGCGCCGGTGGCGGCGCTGCTCGCGCCCTATCTGGAGACAATACGGTCGCTCAACCCCGAGGGCGGCATCCAGAAATACCCGGGCTCGCCGTTGATCGCGCGCCATCTCATGCGCAAGCAGGACCGGCTGACGGCGATCGAGCTGCACCCCAAGGATGCCGCGAGGCTGAGGACGTTCTTTGCCGGCGATTTCCAGGCCCGGATCATCGAGCTCGATGGCTGGCTGGCGCTCGGCGCCCATCTGCCGCCGAAGGAAAAGCGCGGCCTTGTCCTCATCGATCCGCCATTCGAGGAAGCGGGTGAGTTCGAACGCCTTGTCGACGGGCTTATAAGGGCGCACAAGCGGTGGCCCGGCGGCATCTACGCGCTCTGGTATCCGATCAAGGACCGCAAGGCGATCATCGCCTTCCGCAAGGCGCTGAAGCAATCCGGCATTCCGAAGCTGCTCGACATCGAATTCGAGATCAGGCCGGCCTCTTCGGAACCCAGCCTCGACGGCAGCGGTCTGCTGGTGGTCAACCCGCCGTTCACGCTGGAGGGCGAGCTGCGGACGCTGCTGCCGGCCCTGCACAGGCTGCTTGTGGTGGGGCGGCCGGCGCACTGGTCGCTGGAATGGCTGGCCGGCGAGCAGGCTTGAGGCGGGCCCATCGACGACCCGGGGACCGCGCTCTTTTGGTCCGGACATGAACGTGCCAGAGCCATTCCGGTGCCGGCTTTGGTCAAAAAGCAGTTTCAAACTGGGAAACCATTGTCAACGCAACCGCTTGACCGCCGCCGAGCGAATCCGCACAGTGCGCGCAATCGACCTTGAGAGGCTGCCATGACTCGCTTCGCCAAATCCGCTCTTGCCGCCCTGATTTCGCTCTGCACCCCGCTTGCCGCGCCTCTCGGCGTCACCAAGGTCGTGCAGGCGGCCGATCTTACGGTCTATTCCGATGAGGACAGCGGTGTCTGTGGCGAAGCCTGGGTGCTGAACAAGATCACCAGCCGCTTCTCTTACCAGGTGCATCACGTTCCGCATCTGCCTGATGTGCAGATCACCGATTTCCGGCGTATTCACCAGCATCGCTATCTGGCGGCCAACGATACCTGGCCGATCGGTCGCCGTTATTGCGGCGCCACCGTCAGTCTGTCCGACGGCCGCGATCGCACCATCTGGTACCTGATCGAGGAAGGCCAGGGCTTTGCCTCGATCGGCGACAATGTCGAATTTTGCGTCTCGGGCTTCGACCGCTGGATGGTCTACAACGGCCGCTGCCGCATTCTGCGCTAAACCCGGTCTCCCCTTCCAATCTCTTTCGCGCCTGTGGCTTGATCGGCTGCAGGCGTTTTTTGTGCCGCGTTGACAGCAGACGCGATCCGTCGCATAGCTATGAGACAGACCTGTCTCACCACTCGGCAAACGCATGACACCATCGCCCGTTTCCGATAAGCGCCAGCACGTCGTTGAAACGGCCTACGTGCTGTTCAAGCGCGCCGGCTTCCATGCGACCGGTATCGACCGGATCATCGCCGAAGCCGATGTGGCCAAGATGACGATGTATCGCCACTTTCCCAGCAAGGACGAACTGATCGTCGAGGTGCTTGGCTATCGCGCTATGCGTTTCGACCGCCAGCTCGACCGGCTCGCCCAAGAGGGCATTCCGCCGGAACAGAAAATCGGAAGAATCTTCGACTGGCATGCACGCTGGTTCCGCAGCCCGGATTTCCATGGCTGTCTGTTCGCACATGCGCTGGCCGAGTTCGGCGATCCCAGGCATCCGGTTTTCAAGGCCGTTGTCAGGCAAAAGAACGGCCTCAAGCGGCGCATGCGGTCTATCCTCGAAGAGGTGATGCCGCGCGGCCGCGCCGAGAGCGTGGCGGCGACGCTGCTTATGCTGATCGAAGGTGCGACCTTGCTGGCGCAGATGGGGCAGGCCGACGCCGCCATTCGCGACGCCCGCAAGGCGGCCATGGGCATCGTCGCTGCTTCGCGCAGGCCGCAATGAGCCCGCTGGTCATCGGGCTCGCATTGTTTGCGGCGATCCTGCACGCAAGCTGGAACGCGTTCCTGCGCACGGGGGCCGACAGGCTGTGGACCGTCACCGTCATGAGCTTTTCAAGCACGGCGCTCGCCATCCCCTTCGCCTTCTTCCACGCCCTTCCGGCCGCGCCGGCCTGGTCCTACATCGTGCTCTCGGCCTGCCTGCAGGTTGGCTACAGTTTGTTTCTGGTGGCCGCCTACAGATATGGCGAACTGGGACAGGTCTATCCGATCGTTCGCGGCAGCGTGCCGCTGCTTGTCACGCTCGGCGGGTTCTTCCTGGCCAACCAGCAGCTCACTCTGCCGCAGACCATTGGTGTCGCGCTGGTCGCGGGCGGCATCATGGGCCTTTCACTCGGACGGGGCAGGGCCGCCACGACATCGATATTCTGTGCATTGGCAACGGGAGCTATCATCGCCGCCTATGCGACGGTCGATGCGCTCGGCGTTCGGGCGGCGGGAAACGCCGGCGCCTACACCGCATGGGTCCTGCTGATCTACGGCGCGTTGCTGCCGGCGGCCTTCGTCGCCTGCCGTGGCCGGCTCATTGTCGACCTGCGCGCGTCTGAAACCTGGAAGGCGCTGGGCGGGGGCCTGTTTGCACTTCTGGCCTACGGTGTCGTGGTCGCGGCCTTCGCGCTCGGGCCGGCCGGGCCGATTACCGCGATCCGCGAAACCAGCGTCGTCTTCGCGGCCTTCATCGGACGCCTGTTCCTCGGCGAGGTGCTGACGCCGCGGCGGGTCGGCGCCTGCGCCATCGTCGCGCTCGGCGCCATCTGCCTCGGTTATCAGCCGTGACGGAACTGCGGATCGCGCAGGATTGCCCGGTCACCATGCTATTTCCTGCGCGGCGCCGCCTCGGCCTGATCGAGGATTTTGCGCAGGAATGCGGCGTGGCCGCGGAACGCGCGCCGTCCACTCGTCGTCGCCTTGACGCGCGTCTGCGGCCGGCGGCCGACGAACAGCTTTTCGATGTCGACATAACCCGCCCTGGCCAGCGTATCGAGGTGCGCGCCGAGATTGCCGTCGGTGACGTCCACGATGGCCTTCAGCCCGGTGAAGTCCAGTGTTTGACGCCTTTCCAGCATGCTCAGCGCGGCCATGATCCTGAGCCGAGTGCTCTGGTGGATGATTTCGTCGGCACTCATCGATTGGCTCCGGCGCAGCCAAGCCGGAGGCCACGGACAACCATGCTGCCGCCGTGGCGGACCGTCTTGGCAATCTGGAACGGCGGCAGCGCCGCTTGCTCCTGTGCGATCGACATTGAAGTGCTCCCGCATGCTGTACAGAATACTCTGTCATGTAGAGTTATCTGTCAATTCACGAGCAAGCCGATCTGCGATCGTGCTTGACAAGACGATGCATCGACCGGCTGTCGCATTGCAGTATAGATCGTGCGCCTGCACGAGATGATCGCACCGATGAGGCGGCGGTCATGATATCGGCGACCGACGATCGACATGCAAAGCTGTTCACTGATCTTGGGAGCTTCACGAGAGGAGCGGTCCCGCGGAGTGTGGAGAATGTCGGCGACACATTCTAGCCATTGGTCGAAGATCAGCAGTGAATTTCTGCGACGGTCAGCACGACCATGTGCCGATCGTAACCGAAATTTAAGCTGCGAAAATCGGTCTATTGCTTCGCTGGCTAGCAAGCCGCGAGTCAGATATGCATGAGCGTGCCGGGTCATTACGGCCGTCGGCACAAAGGAAGGGGCATCGCATGGCTAAGCAGTCATCCAAAGCGCCGGCGTCCAAGGCACCGGCAAAGAAAGCACCCGCAAAAGCAGCGACGGCAAAGGTCGCAGCTGCAGTGAAGAAAGCAGCACCCGCTGCCAAGCCGAAGGCCGCGGCGGCCAAGGCAAAAGCAGCACCGGCCAAGAAGCCGGCAGCGAAAGCTGCTGCGAAACCGGCAGTGAAGAAGGCGGCACCCGCGAAGGCAGCGGCAAAGCCGGCTGCGAAGGCGGCACCGGCCAAGAAGCCTGCAGCGAAAGCCGCGGCGAAACCCGCAGCGAAGAAGGCAGCGCCCGCCAAGAAACCGGCTGCCAAGGCTGCACCTGCCAAGAAGCCGGCTGCGAAGGCTGCTCCGGCAAAGAAGGCTGCGGCAGCGAAATCTTCAGCACCGGTGAAGAAAGCGGCACCTGCGGCCAAGCCGAAGGCAGCGCCCGCGAAGGCCGGCAAGAAGTAGTCGCGTCTTCCCTCGCCGGGGCGGTGCCGAAACAGTCAAGGGCGGGTGCCTGACAGGCGCCCCGCTCGCTGTTTAGGCAGTCGGAAGGCGAGAACAGAGGCGGACGGAGGATATCTTTTCGCAGCTCCCAGGACTTCGCCATAGGGCGAAGTCCGGTGGGGCTTTTTTTGTGTCATTCATGCGGGTGATGAAATATCGGCGCGAGGCTCTTCGGTCTTGCCTGCCGGCTGAGCGATCCCTGCGATTCCGGCAACTCGGCGACCATGGTGATGAAGCGCCGTCTTCACGGAGCGCTCGCTAAACGGCCCTGGCCGATGCGCCGCTCGCTGGCGGCTGGGTTTTCCGCTTCTGGCCATTGCTCGATCGCGCCTGATCGGTCAACACTGCCGGCCTGCAAAACAGGAAACCGATCATGCCCAGACTGCTCTATGCGTCCACCTCTCCCTACAGTTCCAAAGTGCGCATGGCCGCAGCCTATGCCGGCATCGACATCGAAACGGTGGCGGTCAAAACCGAGGACAAACCGGCCGAACTGGTCGACGCCAACCCGCTCGGCAAGATCCCGGTTCTGGTGCTCGACGACGGTCGCTCCATCCATGACAGTCGCGCCATCACCCAGCATCTCAACCGTTTGTCGAAGAACGCGCTTTTTCCACGCAATCCCGACAAGCGGCTCGAGGCGGAAGTGCTGGAGGCATTGGCCGACGGCATTTGCGACTGCGCGCTGTCGATGGTCTATGAACGGCGCACGCGGCCCGAGGAGATGGTCTATCAGCCTTGGCTCGATCGCCAGTGGGCGAAGATCACGGCGGCACTCGACCTGCTCAACGCCAACCCGCCGAAGCTGCCGAAGAAGATCACCGCCGGCCAGATGGCGCTGCGCGCCTGCCTTGGCTATCTCTCGCTGCGCTTTGCCGGAAAATGGGAAAAGGGCCGCGCCCGGCTGACACGGTGGGCTGCGCGCTTCGACGAGAAGTTTCCAGAGCTGAAGCCCTGCATTCCCGGTTGATAGCCGATTACCCCGGAATTGATTTCCCGATCACCCGGGAAAATCACTCAGACACAAAAAAAGCCGGGCGCGAGGCCTAATGCAGTTCACTTAGGCACCTTCAGTGTTCTGACAGGATATTTGGCTGGTAGCTTTTTGACGACACGGGGGCATGATCGCCCC